>DVMI01000154.1 GCA_018715085.1 Candidatus Avidesulfovibrio excrementigallinarum
GATCGGATAAAGACCGCATGCAGCCACCCCTTTCAGGACGCACTCCTTTCCTCTGGAAGCTGTCTTCCAAAGCCACCTATAAACGTGTATGATCCTGCTGCCGGCAAGCACTATTTGCCAAAAGGTGCAGGAAAAGCGGCAGAAAACGAGCTTCTTTACAACCGTCGGTTCTTACCTCCCGTTGTTCTTCAGCGCGTTTTCCCAGTGCCTTTCGTCTGGAGAGCTTTTGCTGCCCCGGCCGCCACCCCTTGCCGCCATGGGCTTGAACATTCGCCATACACCTCGTACAATAGGTTCCGGCGAATCCGTGGCCGCACGCCGTCTGCTTGCGCGCATCCGGGCGGACCGCCGTTATGATGCGCCTGCACCATGCTGTTATGGGCCTGCGCTGCAGCCACCGCTGCCTTTTTCTGAACCCCATGCTCAAGGAGCCTGTCACATGGGCCTGCATTTTGATTTGGCTTACGGAACAAAGACGCTGCCTCTTGATCTTCCGGACGGGCTCGATCCCCTCGTGCTTGTCCCCAATGACCAGCCGCCGTTGGAATCTGCCGTGCAAGCCGTGCGCGACGCGATCAATCATCCGACCGGCAGTGCGCCGCTGGTGACCCGGCTTAGGGACGCCCGTCCTGAAAAAGTCGTGGTCGTAGTCAACGACGAAACCCGTCCCACCCCTTATGACGCGTTCTTCCCGCCGCTGCTTGAAGCTTTTGCCGAAGTCGGCCTGCGCGACGACCAGATCACGTTTGTCATTGCCACAGGCATCCACGCGCCGCACAGTGCCGAACTGAACGAACAAATTTACGGCAAGGCCATGACCGACCGTTTCCGCTTTGTCTCGCATGTGGCGACGGACGAAAAATCGCTCGTGCATCTTGGCCGTTTTGCCTCCGGGTATGAGTTCTACGTCAACCGGCTGGCAGTGGAAGCGGACTTCCTCATTACCCTGGGCGTGGTCATGCCCCACTATTTCGCCGGATTCTCCGGCGGACGCAAATCCATCCTGCCGGGTCTGGCCGGGCGCGAAACTGTGGAAAAGAACCATGCCCGCATGGTCGAAATCATGGATCACCTCCCGCCCATTCAGCAGAACCCTGTCAGCCTCGAAATGATCGAAGCGGCCCGCAAGGTGGGGGTCAACTTCATCATCAATGCCGTGACCGACAGCCACAAGCGCGTAGTCAAAATCACGGCCGGTGATCTTGTCGAGGCATGGTATGAGGCGGTGGATGTCTCGTCCTCGATATTTGAAACCCCGTTCAAGGAATCGGTGGACATCTGCGTGTCCAGCGCATGCGGATATCCTCGCGACGTGAACATGTATCAGGCGCAAAAGGCGCTTGATCACGCCGATCACATCACCAGCCCGGGAGGCGTCATCATCCTTGTGGCTGAAGCCCGTGAAGGCTACGGGGAAGAGATTTTTGAACACTGGATGCGCTGGGGCATGACCCCCAGGCAGATTATGGAAAAAATCCGCGCCGACTTTGTCATGGGCGGACACAAGGCTTATGGGTTTGCCAAAGTGGCCGATCGCAAGACCGTCGTGCTCGTTTCTTCTCTGTCTGAAGCCGACACGGCCACACTGTTTGCTTCCAAGGCAGACAGCGTTCAGTCCGCGTTTGACGCCGCTCTGGCCCGGCGGCCCGGCGCACGGGTAGCGATTCTGCCTCAGGGAAGCCTTACGCTGCCTGTCCATGCCTAGCGTTAAGCGGCTTTGCGTTGAGCGCTGAACGGCGCTGACTCGTATTCCAGCAAAAAGCCCCCCTTTCTCACAGGAGGGCTTTTTCTATTTTTCTGACGTTACGGATATTCGACAATCTGAATGGACCCCATCCCGCCGGGACGGCACACGCCATAACACCGTGCCGCCACGCAGAGAGGCGCTCTTATTGTGCCTGCCGGTAACGCGTCACTGCTGTATCTCAAGGATGACGTGCCCTGTCAGTGCGCCCGCAAACAGGCGGGCGCAACGCGCCGTCGGATCAGCCCATGACCGGGCCAGCTAACGTCAATAATCCCAGCTCCAGTTGACGCCAACTTCAGAGGCTTCGCTTGACGTCCGTGCCTCAAGATCCAGGTTGGGCGTCAGCTCGATGTCGACAAACACCTCCGTCGTGTTGCTGCCAATCCCCTGCTGAACTCCTATGTACACGTCGTCACTCACATATTTGCCGACCTCAATCACCGAAGAAGACGTATCCTCATCGCCTTCTGTAGCGGACGCCGACGGGCCTGCCAGCGGGTTGCCGGCAGACTGCCTGGCTGTTTTTACCCGCGAGCTGCCAAACCGCAGCACATCCATGCCCAGCAGGCTCCTGGTCATGTCCATCAGCCCGCCACCGCTGCCAAACCCCGCCAAAGAGGCCACGGCGGCGCCAAGCTGAATGGCCTCTGCCCGGGACAACTCACTTGGCGCACGCCCGAAGAGCATCTGCGAAACGACTTCATCCTGAGGCATAGGCGGCTGGCTGCTCAGGGTAAGGCGCGGGCGTGTGGCCGATCCGGACAGACGCGCCTCGGTCACGATCTTTGACGTATTGCGCCGGACAACCACATCCAGCAGCGGTGCCGGCGGCGCTTCTCCGTTAAAGCGCAACACGCCTTTGGCCAGAGTAAACGATTTGCCCAGCAGGGATATCACGCCGCGCACCGCCTCAATGTTGCCGGTGACGGCCGGATTATTGAGCGGACCGTGCACGTCAAGCCTGCCGCGCCACTCGCTTTCCAAGCCGTGTCCACGCACGAAAAAGCGGCCGGGAATCTCAACCAGCAGCCGCACGTCGCCAATCTCCCGGCGTGTGGATTCCTGTACCGCCGACGCGCTGCCGTCCTCACTGATGACCTCCACATCCAGTGTGGTGAAGCCACCGCCCGACAGATTATCCAGGCGGAGTTCGCCCTGCCTGACCGTCACCGTACCGTGCACGTCGGGTGCGCCTGCCGTCCCCCCCACGTCAATCTTCCCGTCAAGGCTGATGCTGAGATCCCTGCGGGACAGAGGGGCAAGGTTAGTGAACGCGCCATGAATTGCAAGCGGCAGTCCCGGCTGATCCATGTCGGCCTGGCCACTCAGTTCCAGTGTTCCCTTCCGGCCGTCGCCGCCGCGCAGCTGCACCGTGGCCGCACCCTTTTCCGGCAGCACAAAAGACAGGGTCATGTCCGACAGCTCAACGCCGCTCTTCAGTTCGCTGACAGACAGGCGCTCCAGCTGCACGGTCATACTGGGCCTTGGTTTTTCAAGGGTTCCGGCAAGCGTGGCCGAAAGGCGTCCCTGCCCGTCCACCCGGATGTCGGCCAGGGGAACAAACTGCCACAGCGTGTCAAGCGGGCCTGCCCAGGATACCTCCCCGGAACACGCCCCACGCAGGTCAAGTGAAGGACCGTCCGCGCCATACCGCACAGGCACGCTTGCCCTGCCCTTCAGCTCCTCGCCGCCAAGCCCCCGGGTCTGCAACTCCACAAGCAGCGCACCGGCCCGCGCCGGCAGACGCGCCGTCAGCACACATGCGACCGGCTGGTATACGCTGTCGGGGAAGTGGATCTGATCGAGATTCAGACGGACATCGAGATCCGGTGCAGAGGCAGCCCCCGTCAGACTGGCCTGTACAGAAAGCATGCCGTCAGGCACCTCATTGCCGGCAAAGGCCTGTGCCAGACTCAGCGGCACCCCCTCAATCCGTGCCGTCAAGTCCCGCCGCGCACCAAGATTGCCTTGTACTGTCAGACTGCCGGAAGGGGAAAAACGCAACGCCGCATCCACAACGGGCGCCGGACCGCCAAGGCCGGTCACCGTCAACGGACGCTCCAGCGCAACTCCCCGCTTCTTGGCCAGAGTCAGATTCAGCC
Source organism: Candidatus Avidesulfovibrio excrementigallinarum (assembly GCA_018715085.1). Classification (GTDB taxonomy): domain Bacteria; phylum Desulfobacterota; class Desulfovibrionia; order Desulfovibrionales; family Desulfovibrionaceae; genus Avidesulfovibrio; species Avidesulfovibrio excrementigallinarum. The sequence continues at coordinate 3,850 of DVMI01000154.1, forward strand.
GTTCCATCCGCAGCGTCGCGTTTTGATACTGCAACGCCGCCTCAAGCTGTGTCCGGCCGGTCAGGCGTGCCGTAGCCTCGGCCTTGCCTGCAGCCCATGCCGCCTGAATCTCTCCCTTCTGCCAGCGCAGATCACGGAGGCCCTGCACGCCTCCACGCCCCAGCGACATGTTTGCCCGCGCCGACGGGCTTCCGAACAGATCTTCAACCCGGGCCGTGCCGGACAGAGACGACAGCCGCAACGACGTGCCCACGACCAGATCGCGCAGCGACAGTGTCACGTCGATGGCTTGCCGTCCGCCATCCGGGCTGAACGTCACATCCAGACCTGCCGCACCGGCGCTGACAGGCCCGGCCACACGCCCCAACGCGTTCCAGTCGGACACAGACGCCTTCAACGCACCGGACAAGGACGGCGTGTTCCTCTGTGCCTCTGGCAGCCGTACGTCCAGCTGGCCGTTGCAATCCACACCGGCAAGCAGTGCCTTGAATGCACTGACCGCAACGACGCCGTCGTGCAATGCCCAACGGCCCTCGATCCGGGCCGGGCCGCTCTGCGCCAGCGCGCCTGCCGTCACGCGCCCTTCGGCGCGAGTCTTTGAGTTTGCTAAATTGGAACGGAACTCGCAGCGGGCGTTCAGCTCTGTCCAGCGCTCTCCTCCTGCAGAAATCAAAGGACTTGTCACCACAAGCGTGCCTTCCGGGGACGTCAGCGTCCCGTGCGCACGGGCCGAGACCGTGACACCGCCCGACACCGCCGGCGTCAGCGCCTCGAGCGTTGCCAGACGCCCTTCCAACGCGGCGTCAAACCGGGAACGCGCACCAAGATCAAGCGTTCCGTTTCCCTTTGCAGAGACGCCTGCAGCCTGCAACACCAGTTCCGACACCTTCAGCCGGCCTGTCGTATCCGTTGCGGCCGGCGTCGTGCCCTGCATCTGTGCCCTGAGTTCCGCGCTGCTGCCTACCAGCCTGCGCAGGGCAGCAAGCTCCTCTCCCCAGCGCATGTCTGTCAGCTGCACGCGGACAGCGCCAGTCAGCGGCATGCCTTCGACATGCGCCGCGCCCTCTGCCGGACGCTCCACCGGCGTCATGCAGGGATCCAGTACAGCCGAAACAGCCAGCCGGCCGGCGTCAACACCTGCTATGCCAAGCAGCGCGCACAGCTCGCCAAGCTGTGGAACCGTGATTGTCACTTCGCCCTGCACTCCGGGAAACGGCGCCGTGGCACTCCACTGGCCGCTGGCCGACACGCCGGCCAGCGACGACACCGCCGACAGCCTACGAATCAACACCCCATCCGAGATTCGCTGGACATCAAGATCAAGGCTCAGACGATCCGTCCCCTTTGGCAGGGCTGTGCTGCCCTGGGCATCCACATTGCCTTCCAGAACGAGCACATTCCCGGGCCGCAACGAGGCCTGCAGATTCAGCGCCAGATCCGGCTGTGACGACGTGACGTCTGCGCCAAGCCGCAGCGCCTTGATCCAGCCGTTTAGCCGGGCCTGCGGCTCGCGCAGAGTGCCGCCAAGCTCGAGTTCCGCCGAGGCCTGCGCAAAGGGCAGGGACGCCACTGCGCTCAGCGCGGCCGGATCGACAATCCGCAACTCTGCCCGGCCCGACAGCCCCGGATCCGCGCCCGCTTTTCCGGCAAGCTCCAAAGACTGCCCATACAGTTCCAGTGCCTTGGTTTTCAAGACAACATGTGCCAGCCGGATCAGGCCCGGGCCCATGCCGGCTTCCACGTCCACCCGCACGGCGTCACCCAGACAGGTCCGCAATTCTTGCGGCAGCAGCGCACCCGGCATAATCGCGCCATCCACGCCCAGCGCTGTCAGCCCTTCGGCCTCATGCAGGCGCAGGCGGCTGTCAATATGTGCCAGATCCGCCACATTGGCAGAAAGCTGCCCCTGCCAGTCACGCAGCGGTGCGCTTCCTTCAAGACGCATTTTCAGCGGAGCACCGGCCGGCAGGCCCGCCAGGGCGCCCACCAGTCCTCCAGGCTCCTCATCAAACGCTGCCTGCAAATCAAGCAGGGCGGCATTGTCCAAATTCAGCTGTCCGCGCACATCCAGCCGTGTTCCGTCAGGTCTGGAGGCCCGCCCGGCTTCAAAGCGCAGGGCCACGCGAACTGCCGCCGGTCCCGCAGGAGCGCCGCCGGACGCGCCGACCGTTTCTGCCGAGCCGTGCAGTGCCAGACTGACGGCTTCCTTGCCGGACAACCCCAGCAAAGCAGGTGACAGACGGACGGAATCCACGTCCAGGGTCTCGATCTCGATGGCCGGTAGCCAGCCTGGCAGACGGGTCATGTCCAGGATACTGCCTTCTGACGGCTCATCAACAGCTTTCTGCGGCAAAAGCGGCGCGCGCAGCATTTGCAGACCGTCGACCCGCAGTTCTGAACAACGGATCTGCCAGGACAGCAGCGCAGAAAGATCCAGACGCAATCGGGCCTTGTTCAAGGTCAGCCAGACGCCTTCCGCGTCGGCCAGCTCCAGATCATCCAGTTCCAGAGCCGACGGGACAGGACCGCGCAGCGCGCCGATACGCGCCTCAAGACCCGCCTGGTGCAGCACGGAGATCAGGGTATTTTGCAAAAAACGCCCGCCAGCCTCGGTGCCCAGCCAGTACAGCGCGCCTCCTGCGGCCAGAAGGAGTGCAAGCAGGCAGACGGCAAGGCCAATCCCGGCACGTTTCAGCCAGCTGGAACGCCGGCGGACCGGCGCGGCCTCGGGAGTTGTCGACGTCGTGGATTTGCTCATCAGAATGCCTGCCCGATGCTGATATACACCTGAAACGCCTGCTGGTCGTCGTTGCGGTTGTCCAGAGGCATCGCCACGTCCAAACGGACGGGACCGATAGGCGTGTAGTAGCGGAAGCCCAGACCGGTCGCCCAGCAGAGGTCGTCGCCAAACTTCGGCCACGGCGTGTCGTACACCATGCCGGCATCTATGAACGGCACCACGCCAAGGTTTTCGGTCAGCCTGATCCGGGCCTCAAAGCTGAGTACGTTGAACGACAGGCCGCCTAACGGATCGCCCTGTGCGTTGCGCTGCCCGAGGCTCTGGTATTTGTAGCCGCGTACGGATCCGCCGCCGCCGGCATAATAGCGCAACGCGCCGGGGATGTGTTCGACGTTGTCTCCCATGGAGCCAAACATGCCGCCGATGGCATAGCGTGCGGCCAGCACAAGACGATCGGAACGCGAACCGTCTTTCTTGTGCAGCGGCGCATAATAGGCGCTGAACTCTCCCTGGGTGCGCACAAGCGAAAATGCGCCGCGGTAACTGCCTGTATACGGCGTGACAGCCAGCTGCACACGCGTGCCGGAGGTGGGGTTGAGCAGATTGTCGGTGCCGTCGCGGCGCAGGGTCATGGGCACGCCGATCAACGAAAAGGGCTCCCACCCAAAGCCGTCTTCCTTGATGCGGCCGCCCTGGACGGCCACGCGGGCGCTTCCCGTCCAACGACGGGAAAAACGCCGCTCAAGACCGCCGTCCACATACCAGGCAGTCATGTCGTAACTGTCGGTTTCTTCCTTGCGAATATAGGCGTCAGAAACAAAGTTCTGGTTGCGCTGGCCAAAAGCCGGTTTGACAAATGACGAAACAAGCTCCTGCCGATCCTGCGCAACAATGGTGGACAGGCGGAGCCGCTCCCCTTCGCCAAGGAGGTTGCGGTGTTCCCAAAATCCCTGCGCGCCTGCGCCGACGTCCGACGCGTAGTTAAGGCCGACCACCGTCCGCCGGGCCGGGCTTTCGCGCACAACTATCCGTACGGGGACGCGATCGCCATCCTGCACGGCAGGCGGCACATGCCTCTGCTTTTCATCCTGATTCTGAAGAAAAGCGGCCACGGACGCGCCTCCGCCTGTGCCGGCAGCCGTCCCGGGCTCACTTCCAGCCTCCGCGGCAGGTGCTGCCACAGATGCGCCCCCGGTTCTTTGCACCGGTGACACATTCCCTGTGTCCGACGGCGTTGCCGGCGGCGTCCCCGGCATAGGCGGCACCGCCCTTTGCGTCCCTAAAGGCGCCCCCGTATCCGCAGCAGGCGGAGCTTCCGGCGCGCGCCCGGCTGATTCGGACAGGGAAAACATCGGCTCAATGCGCACTTCGCGAAACAGCCCGCTTTGCAGCAGCTGCTCCCTAAAACGCTCCACCCGTCTGGCATTCCAGACGTCTCCCTGTTTCCAGGGAACCAGTTTTTCAAGATAGGACTGGCGGATGTTTTCAGTCCCTTCGAGCTGAACCGGGCCATACAGCGCAAACGGGCCGGAATCGAGCACTACCAGAGGATCAAGGGTCTTTCTTTCAGGATAAAGCCGGTAACGGGTTTTTTCCACCTTGGCTTGCGGAAATCCCCGGGAGCGAAACCAGCCGGGCACGGCTTCCACAGCGCTGAGGACCTGATCGGCCAGCGCCGGCCCGCCCTCAGACAGGCCGAACGGCGCAAGCGTGTCCGGAGCGTCTGCAAGAGCCTCGGCAGCCCGCGCCGACAGCGCACGGCTGCCTGTCCGCTCAATGGACGACGGACCCAGCACATACTGCTTGCCCGGGGTGAGGATCAGCCGCACTTCGGCGGGCGTTTTGTCCCAATTGATGCGATAGCGGACCCTGCCGTCGTAATACCCGCGCGACGCCAGCAAATCGCGTGCGTTGTCCGCATCGCTGATGGCGCGCCGCTCCACACCAATCCGGCTGTCAGGAGGCGTATCGCGCAGTTTGACAAGTTCGCTGCCGCCCTCCATGGCGCTGACCAGCGCGTCGGCAACGTCATCCTGCACACCGCGCACGACGATGTCGACACTGTAAGGCACCGGTTTGCCACGCAAGGCCTGTGACGACGACTCAGCCTCGTGCGCCAGACGCTGCTCCTCACTGACCGCGTCTTCTCCCGGCCGCCACAGGCCGCAGCCTGCCAGGGTCAGACTCAGCGCCACAGCGCAGAGACATCCGCCAATCCGCACGCCAGCCCTGAACTTCATTGTCCAGCTCCACCCGTACCCCGGCATTCGAGCCACAGCAGACGCAGGCCGTCAAGCAGCAGCTCTGGCCGGACGGCGTCGACGCAGGTGCTGACCCCGGCCACGGCCCGGGCAAAACCGCCGGTGGCCACAACAGGACACGGTCCGGGCAGCCCTTCCTTAAGCCGGGCGCAAAGACCTTCGCTCATGGCCGCAAAGCCGAACAGAAACCCCTGATTCATGCTCGTCACCGTGTTGTGCCCGGGAGCCAGGCATGTGTTGTCCACGGAGAGGGGAATCCGGGGCAGCTGGGCCGTGCGGCTGGACAACGCAGCAAGGGAAGACATGATCCCCGGACAAATCAGACCGCCGACATAGGCGTTGCCGGTCACACAGTCAAACGTGGTAGCCGTGCCATAGTCGATGCTGATGACGCTCTGCGCCTCAGGGAAAAGGCGGCGGGCGGCAAAGGCCGCCACCAGGCGATCGGCCCCCACTTCTGCGGGATTTTCATAGTGATTTTGCAGCGGAATGGGAACGTCAAGATGCGCAAATCTGACCTTGAGCCCAAGATACCGCCGGCAGGCGTGTTCAAGCAGCGGATTCATGGCCGGGACGACTGACGAGGCCATGACAGAACCAATGGCAAGGGGGCCCGTCTCGCGCTCGGCCTGCTTCAGCAGCTCGCACAGCCGCAAACCCAAGAGGTCTCCGCCCTGGACAATGTCGGTCGGCAGCGAGAAGGAAACGCGGACGCTGTCGTCGTCCACAATGCCCAGCTTGACAGATGTATTGCCTATATCAAGCACCAGTGCGTGCTGCATAAGGCCTCCTCACGCGCCCCAAAAGGGGTTGCAGTTTGAGGGACGCACCTTCGGCCTCTGCGGGCACAGCGCCGCCCCCGGCGAAAAATCCCCTTGGATAAACGGCTTATCCAAGGGGCTTCAAACGTCGTTGCCTGCTGCCCTGGAGACCCGCGATGCACCGCGAGCCGCTCCGGCGGACCTCCGCCCCCTGGCACAGAAAAACCGCGTTGTTTGTACAGTGCACGGGCAGCAGTTCTTTGGTTATACGCCTGTCAGGCCAGCTGCCCTAGGCTCCGGTGCGCTGTCTGTCGATCCAGGCCATGGCTTCACGCAGATCGAGAGTTCCTTCATAGATGGCCCGTCCGCTGATGGCGCCTTCCAGATTGGCCGACACCGAAAGCGGGTACAGGGCTTTGATGTCTTCCAGCGTGGCAACGCCTCCAGCCGCAATGACCGGCACGGCGCTGGTTTGCGCCAGGTGCGTGAGCGCAGGCAGGTTGACCCCGCTCTGCATGCCGTCCCGGGCAATGTCCGTGTACACCAAAAACGCTGTGCCGTCTTCCTGCAGGCGGGGCAGTACGTCGTCCACGCTGTACCCGCTCTCTCCGACCCAACCCCGGGTTTTGAGGCGTCCGTTTTCCGCGTCAAGCGAAACGCCAATACGGCCGGGAAACGCCTGGCAAAGACTGCGGTATGCTGCAGGATCCTCCAACGCCATGGTGCCGATAATCAGCCGCGTCACCCCCGCGTCAAGCCAGGTGCCGGCAATGGCCTTGCTGCGGATGCCGCCACCCAGCTGCACAGGAATGGACACCGCCTTGCAGATCTCGCGCACAATAGGCACGTTGACCGACCCTTCCGGTCCGTCAAAGGCTCCATCCAGATCCACCACATGCAAAAACCGCGCGCCTTCTGCCTCCCAGTGCAGCGCCATGCTGACAGGATCTGCAGAAAATACCGTCACGTCGTCAGCGCGCCCCCGGCGCAGGCGCACTGCTTTGCCATCTTTCAAATCCACAGCGGGAAACAAAATCACAGCCCGAACTCCGTAATCATCTTATCCATGCCTTCCCCGGAAAGCTGCCGGGCTGTAATCCATTTGCCGCCCCGCTTGAAAAAATTGCCGGCGTGCAACAGGTCGCTGGACAGGCTCTGCTGCTTTTCCCTGAATACCGACCGGTTAAGCAGCACTCCCTCTTCCACGTCGATAAGGTAGAACTGCACGTCCACGGCCGCGCTGCTGATCACGCCTGCCGAACTGCCCTCACGCTCGTGCCAGTCAAGGATTTGCGGAACAATCAGCAAATCCACGCCGGCTTTGCGGCCGACTTCAACCCAGTGCTGCAACGCGGTGTTGCGGCCGGCTACGCGCTCAGAAGAGGGATTCACCCCCTTTTCGCCGGGCAGAGGCACAATTGTGCGCGCACTGTCGGCCTGTGCACGAACTTTGTCGAGCAGATCCGTGTCAAAGTCCAGCATGGCCTGTGCAGAAGCCAGCTCCCGGGCTTCCGGGATATAGCCGGCAAGCAGATCCGTCGTTCCCATAGGCTGTACCACGCCCACAATGCCCACGCTGACCCCGGCAAGCGGCGCCGCGGGGCGCTGCGCCTTGGAAGAGCAGCCGGCCAGTGCAACCAGCAGCACAAGACACAGCAGCCACACATACCGGGCGAACGAATGATGACGCATCAGTCAAGACTCCCTTTGGTGCTCCGCACCGTTTTACCGCTTTGGCGCACCGCGGCCGCCAGCGCCAGGCCAAAGCCCTTGGCTGCGGACTCCAGAAGATGGTGGCCGTTTTTTCCATACAAAAATTGTACATGCACATTCATGCGCGCGGCAGAGGCAATCGCCTTGTACGCTTCGCGCCAAAGGTCGCGCTCCTCGCCTGCCAACACCGGCGGCAACAGCTCGTCGCCCCGCCACTCAAGCCACGGGCGGCCCGAAATGTCCACCGTCACGTCGGCCAGGGCCTCATCCATGGGCACACGGCCGTAGCCGACTCTGGCAATGCCCTTGCGGTCACCAAGCGCCAGCGCCAGCGCCTGCCCCAGGCACAGGCCCACATCCTCGGCCGTATGGTGTGCATCCACATGCAAATCGCCCTTGCAGCGCAACGAAAGCGAAAAACCGCCCCAGAACGCCGTAAGCGTCAGCATATGATCAAGCATGCCAAATCCCGTGGCCACGTCAATGGCTGGCTGTTCAGGATCCAGATTCAGCAGCAATTCGATGTCAGTTTCAGCCGTCTTGCGGTTTGTACGGGCAATCCGTTCCACAAAAAAGCTCCTCACGCGTCGGCAGATCCGGCCTTTTCGGACGGGGCCTGTTTGGTTGTGTCCCCGCTGCGGGGCCTGGCCAGGGCCGCCACATAGATGCTGACCTCATAAAGGACAAGCATCGGGCCGGCCATAAGCAATTGTGAAAAAACGTCCGGAGGCGTCAGAATCGCCGCCACAATAAAGATAGCGAGGATCGCATAACGGCGGACCTTGCGCATCCACGCCGGGGTGATGATGCGCAGCCTGGACAGGAAAAAGGCGAACAGCGGCATTTCAAAGATGAGACCAAAGGCCAGCAGCATCTTGAGCGCAAAGCCAAGATATTCGTTCAGGGATGGCATTGCCACAATCATCCCTGTGGAATAGCTCATGAAAAAGGTAAATGCGAACGGGAAGACGCCCCAGTAACAGAACGCCGCCCCCAGCAGGAAGAAAAGCGCCGAGCAGAGCGCCAGCGGCACAATATGCCTGCGTTCCTCCTGGTACAACCCTGGCGCGATGAACGCCCAGAGCTGATAAAAGATATAGGGCGACGCCACAAACACGCCAGCAACAAACGCGATCTTCAAATAGACGAAAAAGCCTTCTGGAACGCTTGTATAAATAAACCGCGTGTCCGGAGGCATGACCTTGACCAGAGGCAATGACAAATAACGGAACAGATCTTCTGCCACGCCGTAACACAGCAGAAAACCCACGGTGGCGCCGATCAGCATTCTGACAATCCGCATCCGCAGTTCGCCAAGATGCTCCGTAAAGCTCATGGACGATTCGTCCTCGGCCTCGTTCTCCCCGTCTTCGCCTTTTTGGCCGGGCTTTTCCGCCACGCCGGCCCCGGACGGAACCACAGGTATCTGGCTGTCTGTGCTTTCTGCTCCAGCCTGAGATCCTTCGCCGGCAACGCCGCCTCCGTTCCCGGAGTCGCCCGCAGCAGCCCCAGAGGCCGTCTGTCCGGCCTCAGTCTGGGAGTCGCCCGCAGCAGCCGCAGGGACAGCCTGGCCGTCCCCGGCCTGGGAATCGCCGGCGTCTTCTATAAGGCTGTCCACAGTAGCATATGAGGATGTGGCATCGTCTTCGACGCCTTCTGCCGACGTCGCGCCGTCTTTCTTTTCGCAAGGGCTTTCAGGGGAATCGTCAGAACGAACGCGCCCGTCATGATCCGGCTGAGCCGCTCCGGCAATGCCGTCAGGCACACCGGCCTGCCCTTTTTCAGACATGGAAGGGGTGGACTCTTCCGCACTCATGCCTTGTCTCCCTCGCCGGAGGTTTCCGCCTTGCCTGCTGCGGCGGCAGTGGCCTGTGCCTTGGCCTCCGCAGCTTTTCTGGCCCGTTCCTTTTCCTCTTCCTCAGCGGCCTCAAGATTGATTGTCCGCTGGAACTCTGTCGACACCCGTCGGAATTCACCCATGGCGCGCCCCAGTGTCCGGGCGAGCTTGGGCAGGCTTGAAGGACCCAGCACCACCAGCGCTACAACCAGAATGACCAGAAGTTCCGTTCCACCTATCCCAAACATCGTAAACCTCGCTCTCGCGGTAGCGGAACCGCCGCGAGGCCAAGGGCAGCCTCGCGGGGTTCATGCGTGTTATGCCGTCCGCCTATTCCCACTCAATTGTGCTCGGGGGCTTGGGCGAAATGTCGTACACGACCCTGTTGACGCCTTTGACCTCGTTGATGATCCGCGCGGAAATGCGTTCCAGCACCTCGTAAGGCAACCGGGTCCAGTCGGCGGTCATGGCGTCCACACTGTCCACCACGCGCAGTGCGATCACATGCTCATAGCTGCGGCCGTCGCCCATCACGCCCACGGTCTTGAGCGGCAGCAGCACGGCAAAGCCCTGCCAGACCTTGCGGTACCAGCCCGACGCGCGCAGTTCGGCCTGAACGATGAGATCGGCCTTGCGCAGGATGTCCAGACGTTCGCGGGTCACTTCGCCGATGACGCGGATGGCCAGACCGGGACCAGGGAACGGATGACGCCAGATGATGGAATCGGGCAGTCCCAGCTCCTTGCCGACCTGCCGGACTTCATCCTTGAACAGCTCGCGCAGCGGCTCGATGAGCTTCATGTTCATCTTTTCCGGCAGGCCGCCCACATTGTGGTGGCTCTTGATGACCGCGCTGGGTCCTTTGTAGGACACCGATTCGATGACGTCCGGATAGAGCGTGCCCTGCGCCAAAAAATCCACCTTGCCGATGGACTTGGCTTCTTCCTCAAACACATCAATAAAGGTGTGCCCGATGATCTTGCGCTTCTTTTCCGGATCGTCGACGCCCTTCAGCAAATCGAGGAAACGATCCTGGGCCTGAACAAATTTCAGGTTGAGGTCAAAGTTGTCGCGCAGATACTTGACAACTTCCTCTCCTTCGCCCGCGCGCAGCACGCCATTGTCCACAAAGATACAATGCAGCTGCTTGCCGATGGCCTTGTTCAGCAGCACGGCCACTACGGTGGAGTCCACCCCGCCGGACAGTGCGCACACCACCTGCTTGTCGCCAACGGTGGCGGCCACTTCGCCGATCACGCGATCGACAAACGACGACATGCTCCAGTCCGGCGTAATGTGCGCCACTTCAAACAGGAAGTTGCGCAACATGGTCACGCCGTCAACCGTATGATGCACTTCAGGATGGAACTGCACGGCGTAAATCTGCCTGCCTTCAGAGCCGGCCGGCGCAAAAGCCGCCACATCAAGCGTCGCGGTGCGCGCGGCAACGGCAAAACCCGGGGGCGGGGTTTTCACAGTGTCGCCGTGCGACATCCACACGCGGGAGGCGCGGGACGTGTCAAGGCCTTTCCACAGCGGGCAGTTGCCCACCATGGTCAAATCGGCCGGGCCATACTCGCGCACCTGCGACTGTTCCAGACCGCCGCCAAGGTGACGGGCCAGCAGCTGCATGCCGTAGCAGATGCCCAGCACCGGCACGCCCAGATCCAGAAGTCCCGGATCTAAGGTCGGCGCGTCCTTTTCACCCACGCTGGCGGGCCCGCCGGACAGGATGATCGCCGACGGATGCATGGCGCGGACGGCCTCGGCCGTCACAACGCAGGGATGGATTTCCGAGTATACGCCAGCTTCACGCACCCGGCGGGCGATCAGCTGGGTGACCTGAGAGCCATAGTCGATGATGATGACTTTACTCGCCATGAAGGTATCCTTGCTTAAAAACCGCTTCCGCTAGGCGTTGTCGACGCGGTAGTTGGGGGCTTCCTTGGTGATGATCACGTCATGGACGTGGCTTTCCCGCAGGCCTGCCGCCGAGATTTCCACCATCCGGGACTTCTCGTACAGTTCCTCCAGATTGGCCGCGCCGCAATAGCCCATGCCGGAACGGATGCCTCCCACAAGCTGGTACAGCGTTTCGGCGGCAGAGCCACGATAGGGAACCCGGCCGACAATGCCTTCTGGCACCAGCTTTTTGGATTTCTCCTGGAAATAGCGGTCGGAGCTGCCGGCCTTCATGGCGTCGATGGAACCCATGCCGCGGTAAATCTTGTAGGTGCGGCCCTGGTACAGGATGGTTTCTCCCGGGCTTTCGTCGGTGCCGGCAAGGAGGCTGCCGACCATCACCGAGTTGGCGCCCACGGCCAGTGCCTTGACGACATCGCCGGAATATTTGATGCCGCCATCGCCGATGATGGTACCGCCCACTTCACGCGCGGCCCTGGAGCATTCCATGATGGCCGTGACCTGCGGCACGCCCACGCCGGCCACCACACGGGTTGTGCAGATGGAGCCGGGTCCGATGCCGACCTTGACCGTATTGGCACCGGCTGCAAACAGTTCTCTGGTGGCTTCGTAGGTGGCCACGTTGCCGGCCACAAGCTGACAGTCAGGGAAGGCTTCGCGCACGGCGCGCACGGCCTTGATGATGTTCAGAGAATGCCCGTGAGCAGAGTCAAGCACCAGTACGTCTGCACCGGCAGCCAGCAGCGCTTCGGCCCTGGGCAGCGAATCGCGGCCCACACCGATGGCGGCGCCCACACGCAGGCGCCCCTTGGAATCCTTGCAGGCTGACGGATATTTTTGCACCTTGTCGATGTCTTTCATGGTCAAAAGACCGGCCAGCTGGCCGTTTTCATCGACAACGAGCAGCTTTTCGATACGGTGCGCATGCAGGTGCCGCTTGGCTTCCTGCAACGTGATGCCTGGCGAAACCGTAACCAGGTTTTCGTGCGTCATCACCTGACGCACCAGTGTGCCTTCCAGGTTTTCCACAAAACGGACATCGCGGTTGGTCAGGATGCCGACCAGCGCCTTGCGTTCGTCCACCACGGGCAGGCCGGACACGCGGTAGGTCTGCATCAGATCCATCGCCGTGGCTACGGTATCCTCGGGGTGCACAGTGATGGGGTCAAGAATCATGCCGCTTTCAGACTTCTTGACCTTGCTGATTTCAAGGGCCTGCCGTTCAATGGACATGTTCTTGTGCACGATGCCAATGCCGCCGGCACGGGCCATGGAAATGGCCATGGCGGATTCGGTGACGGTATCCATGGCGGCCGAAATCAGCGGGATGTTAAGCGTGATGTCAGGCGTCAGCTTCGCCTTCACATCCACCATGTCGGGCGTCACTTCGGAATAGCCTGGCATGAGCAGTACATCATCAAAAGTTAACGCCTTGCAGGTAATTGTTGCCACGGCTCCCCCTTTGTTCTGTACGGGTATGTTATGCGTTTGCGACCAGGTCGCATGTCAAATATGACAGACCCCTCTCCAGAGTCTGGCCTCACGGAAGGGGTATTGGATTAAAGAAGTATGTCAGTATAATTAAAAAAACGGCCATTGTCAAAATGAACCCCCAGCCACACCTGACGGTGCCGGCTGGCAGCATTCTGACCCTCCGTTCTTCCAGCGTTCTGCGCACGAGCGGGCAAGCCCTCAGCCAGAGCTCGCGCAGGCGCACTGCCTCACACCGGGCAGGCCGCACATACACCGCGGCCGCCGGCTCCGGCTTGTCATCAGTGCCGGGAATCGTTACCCTGCCGCCATCATCCCTGCCGGGTGACATGACCTTCTGCCGCCAGCGGGAACCCCGCCTCAAGCAGCTGTTCGCGGGAGATGGCGCCGTCACGGCGCACGATAAGCTCGTGCCGGTCGTCCACCTCAATCAAGGTCGACGGCAGTCCGCCGCCGGGCAGAGGCGGCATGTCCAGCACGCCGCCGATTTCTGCGAACAGCTCGGGATCGAGCTCCGAGGCCAGCTTTGCCGCGGGCCGGCCGCTGATGTTGGCGCTGCTTGCAGTAATTGGCTCGCCCACAGCCCTGGCCAGCGCCGCCGCCACAGGATGCGAGGAAAGACGCACCGCCACCCGTCCTGTGCCGCCCGTCAGCACTTCAGGCACCCTAAGCCGCGCCGGGAACAACACCGACAGCGGCCCTGGCCAGAATACCTGCAACAGCGGCATCATGAACGAAGGCACTTTGGCAACCTGCTCAAGCTGTTCCCAGTTGCCAAGAATCAGCGGCAACGGGCGAACCGTCGAGCGATGCTTAGCCCGAAAGACCCGGGCAGAAGCATCGGCATCCAACGCGCGACTCCCCAGGCCAAACAACGTTTCAGTGGGGAAAATCACAGGCCGGGCAGCCTTCATCAGCTCTACGGCCCGCTCAAATGAAATCAGGGGCAGCTCGTTTTTTTGCAGACTGGACGTGCTCATGCTCTCAACCCTTACAATATGCCGCGCGGCCACGCCGCGCATGATGCCTGGAGTCTGACGTGACACTCAAACCTTTACGAATTCTGGCTGTAGGACGGCTGCGTACACCGTTCTGGAAGGACGCAGCCGAACACTATCGGGAGCGCATCCGGCGCTGGCGCAACCTGACCGAAACCTGCCTGCGCGACGCCGATCCGGCCCTTTCGCCCGCAGAACGCATCGCCCAGGAAAGTCGCGACATCCTCGCTGCGCTCTCGCCAGCCGACATCCCCGTCTGCCTGGACGAGCGGGGCAAATGTCTCTCCTCCCGCGCGTTCGCACAGCTGCTGGCCACCTTGTCCGAAGACGCAAACCGGGTGCCCTGCTTTATTGTGGGCGGCGCGTACGGCTATGACGACACGGTCCGCCGCAGGGCCAGGCACACACTGGCCTTTGGCCCGCTCACGCTGCCGCACGAACTGGCTCGCGTCGTTCTTTTTGAACAGCTCTACCGGGCCGAAGCACTGCTGCGCAATACGCCCTATCACCATTGATGCGGCAAGCATCCTCCACTTTCCGCCGATCGTCAAGCGCAATACGCCTTTTCGGCGCCTTTGCCGCCATCCCGGCTGCTTGCCACACGGCATGACAGGCAGCTTCCCGCTTCAAAAAGCGTCAGGCAGAGAGAGTGCCCGGCCGCCCAACTCGGATCTTAAGTCCTCAGGCGGCACGCCGCTGGTCTTGAACTGTCCGCCGGCTTTCCGTATCCTTGAGCGTGTACATAAAGCCTGCCCGCGCTGCCGGCGGCAGGCCCTTCTTCATGCCCGGCGGCACGCACTCCGTCGGTTAAAGTTATATATTTTTTATATACAGGAGACATTCCTCATGGCGGATATGATCCGAATTGACATCATTGCCGATGAAGAAGACGAAAACGCCGTGCTCAGCGTGCTTGTCCCGCTGGTGACCTACGGATGGGAAGAAGAAACCCTGCCCACGGGTGAAACCCGCTACAGGGTGCACTGCGAAAACGCGGACGTCGTGGACGCGGTGTGCGCCGGCATCCAGGCGGCCGCCCCTGGCGCGACACTGGAAAGAAGCACCGTTCCCCACCGCGACTGGCAGGCCGCATGGAAGGATTTCTTCACCCCGGTGCCCTGCGGACGGTTCATCGTCCTGCCCCCGTGGCTGCTGTCTTCTGCGCCTGAAACGGCCATCCCCATTGTCATCGAGCCCAAGTGCGCTTTCGGCACAGGGCACCACAACACCACGGTGCTGTGTCTTGAAGCCATTTCCTCGCTGCTTGACGCCGGCCGTCTGCGCGCAGGAATGCGCTTCTTTGATCTGGGCACGGGCACGGGCATCCTTGGTATCGGCTGCGCCCTCTCGGGACTCACCGGCATCGGCTCGGACATCGATCCCCTGGCTGTGGACAACGCCACCGAAAACCGCACCATCAACAAGGCCGAGGGCTTTGAGGTCCGTTCCGGCAGTGTGGAAGCCGCAGGCAGCGAAACCTTTGATCTGGTGATTGCCAACATTCTGGCCGGTCCGCTGCGCGAAATGGCGCCCGACGTCATGGCCCGCATCAAACCGGGCGGTGCGCTCATTCTCTCGGGCATTCTGACCATCCAGGCCGACGCCGTGGCCGAAGCCTATGCCGCTCTCGGACAACCTTCCCGCACGGTCTCTGGAGACTGGACCGCCCTCGTCTGGGCCTGATCCTTCCCGGGCGTTTTGCACGCCAGACAAACAGGACTTGCATGCCGTGGAGAAGGAGGACAACACTGTAAAGGCTGTCCCCCTTCTCCACGGCTCCTATATTTTTCCTGAATCTTTTCTCATGGGATGGGACTGACGGTGCTGCCCCCTCATGCAGCGTCTTCTGCGTCAGCTTCCACATGCCCTGTCAGGACAGCGGCAGCATCACCCTCACTGCCTGCCGGTCCAGGCAGCAGCCCGCCCTGAAAGCATCCGTCCAGAACATCCGTCCCGCGGATCAGCCGCAACGCCGCGCCTTCTCCGGTTTCGTCACAGCAGGCAGCCCTGAACGGCCTGCGCCGTCCAACCGGCAGGACTCCAGCGCTCCTGAAGCCAGTCGGCCAATTTGCGATGCGGCGCCGGCATGGGATAGCGATCCACTTCTTCAGGCGAGATCCACTTCCATTCACAGGCTTCATGCAGCGCGGGCGGCGCTACGCACGGCGGCATGGCGCTGGCAAAACGCAGTGCAAAGCAGTGCATGGTCACCCTGTAGGTGGTATACCCGTGCCGGATGACGCCCAGCGACGCCACCGGCTCCACGGCAAATTCCACCTCCTCGCGCCATTCGCGCACCACGGTCATTTCCGGCGTTTCACCAGGTTCCATGCAGCCGCCGGGAAACTCCCACAAGCCGCCCCACACGCCTTCTTCTTCGCGTCGCTGGATAAACAGCCGCCCTTGGTGAATGAGCACGCCGTTGGCCACGGCAATGGGCGTGATGGAACTGGAACGTCCCAGTACAGGGCGCTCCTGTACGATGCCCAGGTGCAGGCTCTGACACAGGCCGGGGATTGCGGCCACGGGGCAGTCGGCGCAATCCGGCTTTTTACGGCAGACCAGTGCGCCGAATTCCATCAGCGCCTGATTGAACTCGCGTGCCTTGCCCGGCGGGATCAGCGCGGCCGCCAGTTCCCGGATGCGCGAGCGCGCCGGTTCCACCCTGACCGGACTGTCAATATCAAACACCCGCGAAAGCACGCGCTCCACGTTGCCGTCCACACAGGGCACGGGCAGGTTGAATGCTGTGCTGGCAATGGCTCCTGCCGTATAGGCGCCAATGCCTGGCAGCGAAAGCATCTGCTGAGGATCCTCAGGAAATTTGCCGCCAAAACGCGTCATAATGGCCTGTGCCGTGGCCTTGAGATGCCGAACGCGCCGGTAATAGCCAAGGCCTTCCCAGGCCTTGAGCAGCGCGTCGTCATCGGCCTGAGCCACAGACTCGATGGTTGGAAAACGTTCCATCCAGCGGTTAAAGTAATCAACTCCGCGATCCATCTGCGTCTGCTGGAGCATGATCTCGGCGATCCAGGTGGCATAGGGAGAGTAATGCGCACGCCACGGCAACGGCCGGCGATGGCGCGCAAACCAATCAAGCAGCAGCCCCGGCAGCTGCGCAATACGCGACTCGTCATTCATGAGCGCACCATACCAAGCTCGCAGGGACAAAAAAAGCCCTGCTTTTTTTTACAAACAACTTATTGACATATTTTTGTTTTACGACACACTTGCCCCGCATGGCCTTTTCAGGCAGAACAGCATGAAATCACGGCGGCACAGACCGTCCATAAGGAGAACGCAATGGCCAATCCCACGGTGCTTCTGGAGACTTCTTCCGGAGACATTCTGATTGAACTTTTCCCCGAACAGGCCCCTGCCACGGTGGAAAATTTCCTGACCTACGTCAAAGACGGCTTTTATACTAACACCATCTTCCACCGCGTCATCAAAGGGTTCATGATTCAAGGCGGCGGCCTGACCATGAAGATGGAAAACAAGCCCACCCGCGCCCCCATCCGCAACGAAGCCGACAACGGGCTCAAAAACGACCGCGGCACCATTGCCATGGCGCGCACCAGCGATCCGCACAGCGCCACCGCCCAGTTCTTCATCAACACGGTGGACAACGATTTCCTCAACTTCTCGTCGCCCGACGTCAACGGCTACGGCTACTGCGTGTTCGGCATGGTTGTGGACGGCATGGACGTTGTGGACAAGATCGAAAAAGTCAAGACCCGCACCCTGGGCATGCACTCTGACGTGCCCACCGACATGGTCCTCATCACCGGCGCTTCTTTGTTTGAATAACGGCGTTCCGCCGCATGGCGGCGCCGTTCAACCCCAAGCCTGACGTCTCCGGCCCGCCCGGGCCGGGGACATGGAATGTTCATGATCACACCCGCGCGCAAACCCGAGATTCTGGCCCCGGCCGGCGACATGCCCTCCTTTCTGGCTGCCCTCGCCGCCGGAGCGGACGCCGTCTACATGGGCCTGAAGCATTTTTCCGCCCGCATGCAGGCCGACAACTTCAGCACGACGGAACTTTCCCGCATGGTGGAGCTGGCCGAAGCCGAACAGCGCCGCATTTACATCGCCTTCAACACACTGGTCAAACCGGGCGATCTGGATGCGGCAGGAAGGCTCCTGGCCCGCATTGTGCGCGATGCGCCGCCGCACGGGCTGATCATCCAGGATCCCGGCGTCATTACTCTGGCGCGCCAGGCCGGATACAAAGGCGGACTGTTTCTCTCCACGCTGGCCAACATCACCCATCAGGCCGCTCTGCAATGTGCTGCCGGGCTTGACGTGCAGCGCGTAATTCTGCCCAGGGAACTGTCCATCGACGAAATCCGCGCCATGGACGCCGCCTGCCCTGAAGGGCTCGAATTTGAAATTTTCATTCACGGCGCGCTGTGCTGGTGCGTGTCGGGCCGCTGCTACTGGTCAAGCTACATGGGTGGCAAAAGCGGCCTGCGCGGACGCTGCGTGCAGCCGTGCCGGCGCGTATATCAGCAACAAAAACATGCCGTGCGCGCCTTTTCGTGTCTTGACCTGTCCCTTGACGTGCTGACACGAACCACCATGGACATGCCGCACCTGGCCTCCTGGAAAATCGAAGGACGCAAAAAAGGCCCGCACTACGTCTATCACACGGTGCTGGCCTATCGCATTCTGCGCGACGAAGGCGCCGATCCCAAAGCCCGCAAGGAGGCTGAACGCATTTTGGCCATGTCGCTTGGGCGGCAGACCACCCGCGCCCATTTTCTTCCTCAGCGCGACAGCGCGCCCACCCGCGCCGATACGCCCACCAGCTCCGGCCTGCTGGTAGGCAAAGTACAGCGCAACGAAGACGAAAAGCCCGCCTTCAGGCCGCACATCGAACTGCTGCCGGGAGATTATCTGCGCGTAGGCTATGAGGACGAGCAATGGCACTCCACCCTTCCTGTCACCCGCCGCGTGCCCAAAGCCGGCCTGCTGACCCTGCGGCTGCCCAAGCACAAGACGCCCAAGGCCGGCACGCCCGTCTTTTTGATTGACCGGCGAGAACAAGAGCTCATGCGCCTGATCGCCACATGGCAGGCCAAGTTGGACGCCTGCAAGGGAACCCGGGCAACGGCCGTGAACTTCACTCCCAAACTGCCGCGCCCGATTGCGCCCCGCCGCCGCCCGGACATGCAGGTCCGGGCAACAGTCCCGCACGGCACCGAAACCCGCCGCAGCCGTAGCAGCATGATCGGACTCTGGCTGACGCCGCGCGTGGTTCGCGAAGTCTCCCGCACGGTAGCGCCACACATGGTCTGGTGGCTGCCGCCGGTCATCTGGCCCAACGAGGAAGACGGCTTTAGGCGTGCGCTGGCCGAAGCCCGGCGCAACGGCGCAAGACACTTTGTGTGCAACGCCCCCTGGCAGGTTGGCCTGTTCGGCGAGGACGGCCCCCGCACTGCCGCGCCCGAACTCATTGCCGGACCTTTCTGCAACCTGGCCAACGCGCTGGCGCTCGAGCTTATGGCCCGGCTGGGCTTTTCCGCAGCGTTCGTCAGCCCCGAGCTGACCAGAGAAGATTTTCTCGCGCTGCCTGCACAAAGCCCTCTGCCTCTGGGATTTGTACTGGGAGGTTACTGGCCCATGGGCCTGGGGCGGCACGCTCCGGAAGGACTCCGTCCGGGCGATCCGTTCCAAAGCCCCAAAGGCGAGACGTTCTGGATGCGCAAGTATGGCCAGAACACCTGGATATACCCTGCATGGCCGCTGGACTTCAGCACCAAGCGGGCAGAGCTGGAGACCGCCGGGTACGCCTTTTTCGCCCAGCTTGAGGACACGCCGCCCAAAACCCTGACCGCCACCACACGACCGGGGCTTTTCAACTGGGACGGCTCCCTTCTGTAACACCGTCTGCCGCAACGCGCTTTTCACCACGCGCCCCCTGTGTCAACGCCCACACGCTGGGAAACGGCCGGGAGGCGCGCGTCGTCGCGCCGGCTCCCTGAACAACGGTCTCGCAGCACGGCACACGGCGTCCGTCTTTCGTATCCGAACGCCCAAAAGCCTTGTGCTGTGCGCAGGCTGTTGCAGCAACGCGCGGAAGAGAACACCGCACCCCGTCTGGCGGCAGCCCGGTGCTGGCCTTTTCCCGGTAAGAGGTTGCCTGCCGGAGGCATAACCTCTCCGGGCAGGCGGTGCGCTGCCGCGGACAAACGACGGCGCGTAACAGGCTGCGTTACAGGCGCAGTTCCCAAAAAATGACGCGCCTCCACTATCAACCGGACGCGCACGGCCATGCCGTGACGCTGGAACATACGCATGACCCGCCAAGACATCTGCAACGAGTTTCACAGTCAAATCGTACTGATCATTCCCATGCTCATGGCCCAGCTTGCTCAAGTCTCCCTGGGGGTGGCAGATACCGTCATGACAGGCCGGGCCGGAGCGCTGGACATGGCCGGCGTGGCGTTGTCCACTTCCTTGTGGGTGCCCGTGCTGCTGTTCGGCCAAGGCGTCGTGCTGGCCGTGACGCCTGCTGTGGCGCAGCTGCGCGGTCAAGGTGACGACGACGCCATCCATCAGACACTGCGGCAGGCCATCTGGCTGGCTCTCGGCATGTCCGCGCTGCTGCTCACAGTCACGGGCGTTTTGAGCAGCCACCTCGAGCTGTTCGGTCTTGACGAAGAGCTGGCGCGCATCTCGCGCGGCTATCTCCATGCCGTCATGTGCGGCGGCCCGGCCTATCTGCTGTTCATTGCCCTGCGCTGCTCCATGGAGGGCTATTCGCGCGTCAGGCCGGCAATGGTGGCCAGCATTGCTGCCCTTGTTGTCAATATTCCCTTCAACTATCTGTTCATTTTCGGTAAATTCGGCTTCCCCCGCCTGGGCGGGATTGGCGCGGGCGTGGCTACGGCCATCACCTACTGGGCCATGCTGGGCGTCATGATTCTGTTTGCCTCGCGCATGTCCGAATTCCGCACGGCGTTCTCCCGGCTGGAACCGCCCCGACCGCGCGTGCTGATCCGGCTGTTCAAAATAGGCCTGCCCGGTGCGCTGGCCCTGCTCTGCGAAGTTTCCATGTTCGCCCTGGTGGCGCTGATGCTTGCACCTTTGGGAGCCGTGGAAGTGGCAGGGCACCAGGTGGCACTCAATTTCAGCACGCTCATTTTCATCATGCCCCTGTCTATCGGCATGGCCTCCACCATCCGCGTGGGCTTTGCCATCGGCCAGAATTCTCCGCACAACATCATGCTGGCCACCCGCGTGGCCTTAGGCACGGCTCTTGTTGTCGGCATTCTCTCGGCACTGACGACCTTCTGCCTGTGCCGGCAGGTCGCCACTCTGTACAACGCAGATCCCATCATCATCAATCTGGCTGCATCGCTGCTGATCCTGGCTTCCTGCTATCAGATTACCGACGCTCTGCAGACAACGGCCATTGGCATTCTGCGTGGCTACAACGATACCAAAGCGATCTTTGCAGTAACGTTTGTGTGCTACTGGATCATCTCCATGCCTCTCGGCTGGACACTGGGGCGCACGGACTGGCTCGGTCCCGCGCAAGGGGCCAGGGGCTTCTGGATCGCCATCATTGTGGGGCTGAGCCTGGCCGCCATTTGCTATCTGACGCGCATCCGTGTACTTGAAAAGCGGCTGGACGCCTTTCTGACGGCCCATCACCGCCCGGCGCAACCGCTCTGAAACAGGCTGCCCGCATGCCAAAAGCGCGTACATAAAAACGGCGTGCCTTTTCCAGGCGCTTTTTGTTGCGTTTCCTCTCTGTTTTTCAGGGAAAAGGGTGCAGGCAGAGACCGCGGGTGCGCCGTTACAAAAAGCCTGCCAGAAGCTGTTGCGTGCCCAACAATGTCCCCACAGGCAGTCACGGTTTGTGCACTGTCCGACGCCATTCCAACTAAAACACATCACAAGGATTCAAAATGTTTAAGCCTTCCGCTGATTTTAATCCCGATTTTCAAAAGGGAAACGGCCTCATTGCCGCCGTGGCGCAGGATGCCGGCACCGGTGAAGTCCTCATGCTCGCCTGGATGAACCAGGAAGCCTGGGAAGCCACGCTGGCCACGGGCGAAGCCCACTACTACAGCCGCAGCCGCAAGGAATTGTGGCACAAGGGGGCAACCTCCGGGCACATTCAAAAAGTGCGTGCCATCCGCCTGGACTGTGACAGCGACGCCGTCCTGCTGCTTATCGATCAGGTTGGCGCGGCTTGTCATACGGGCAACCGGTCCTGCTTTTTCCGTGAACTGAACCCCTCGGACGATTCACAAAACTGACCTATTTCAGAACAGTCCAACCCGAAAAAACGCCATAAAAATACATTCTCGTCCACAGGCGGCATATACTATGCCCTGATACGTACGGCTGGCGTCACAATCCCGCTGCCACAGCAACAGGAAAACAAGCCTAACAGCAACGCCTTCCAACAAAA
>DVMI01000155.1 GCA_018715085.1 Candidatus Avidesulfovibrio excrementigallinarum
ATGTTTTCTTTGGCCTTGGCCACCCAGCGTTCGACAAGCCGATCGGTGCTTCCCGGCTCCTGCTCATAAGGACGGCAGCGGTGCAGCATGCGCAACAGCGCGTCTCCGTAGTGGCAGGCCATAAGCAGACGCTGGATCATCTTGCCCGAGAGCCGGAACCCCGGGGCCTCGTCGCTGATGTTGGTCGAGAAGGGCACAATGGGCACATGGCTCAAGTTGCAGTCGTGCAGGGCCTTGCGCAGGAAGGCCACATAGTTGGTAGCGCGGCAGGCGCCGCCTGTCTGGGTGATGGCAATGGCAACCTTGTCGGAGTCGTACTTGCCGCTTTTGAGCGCCTGCAGGAGCTGCCCGATGACCACAATGGCGGGGAAGCAGGCGTCGTTGTTGACGTAGCGCAGGCCCAGATCCAGGGCTTCCCTGTCTACGGTTGGCAGCAGCGCCGCTTTGTATCCGCTCACGCTGAATACAGTTTCCATAAACTGGAAGTGCATGGGCGACATCTGCGGCACAAGCAGTGTGTGGGTCTCACGCATGGCCTCCGTAAACTGCGGAACGGCTTCTTGCTGGGAAGCATGCCTGGCGTGGTGGCCGTGATGTTCCATCTGCTCGCGCATAGTGGCCAGCAGCGAACGGATGCGGATGCGCGCCGGGCCGAGGTTGGCGCCTTCGTCGATTTTGATTTGCGTATACAGCCGGCCGTTGCGGGAGACGATTTCTTCGATTTGTTCGGCCGTGATGGCGTCAAGTCCGCAGCCAAACGAAATCAGCTGGAGGATGGCCAGGTTTTCTGTCCCGGCCACAAACGCGCCCGCACGGTACAGGCGTGAATGGTATGTCCACTGATCGACCACGCGCAGCGGGCCCGGGTCGGGCATGAGGTGTGCAACGGAGTCTTCGGTCAGCACAGCCAGCCCGCAGGAGGTGATCAGTTCTGCCACGCCATGGTGGATTTCAGGGTCCACATGATAGGGGTGCCCGGCAAGAACGATCCCCATTTTCCCCGAGACGGCAAGTTCCGCCACGAGCTTTTCACCGGCTTCGCGGATGTCGGTATGGAAAGCGGCGAGTTCCAGGAATCCGGCATGGACGGCTTCCTTGAGTTCGTCGAGCTCCACGCCTGCCAGCAGGGGAAGGCCTTTGAGCTTTTCGGGCAGCACCGCTTCATCCAGCGGCAGGAATTCGTGAATGAAAGCCACACCTTTTTCGCGCAGCACGCCCACATTGTGGGCCAGCACTTCGGGGTATCCTGCGACAACCGGACAGTTGAAGTTGCCGTCTTGAGAGGCAAAGTTGCGCGGCTCAAAGGGGATGCAGGGGAAGAAGATGATCTTCACGCCCCGGTTGACCAGATCGAGCAGGTGCCCGTGAGCGAGTTTTGCGGGATAGCAGACCGTCTGAGAAGGCACGGTCTCATACCCCTTGTAGAACAGATCCTTAGAGGACGGCGCTGACAGTTCCACACGGAAGCCCAGCCTGGTGAAGACAGTGAACCAGAGCGGGAAGTGCTCAAAGATGTTGAGCGCGCGGGGAATGCCAATGGTGCCCCGGTAGGCGTCCTTCGGATCCAGCGGTGTGTAGTATTCAAACACCCGCTTGTATTTGTAGTCATAGAGGTTAGGCAGTGTCGGCGCGTTGTTTTCCGCGCCACGTTCGCAGCGGTTGCCCGAAACAAACCGGCGCTTGTCCGGGAAGGTGGAAACGGTCAGCAGACAGTGGTTGGCGCATTTGCGGCAACGGACGGTGGAGGTCTTGACCTGGAATCCGGCCAGCTTTTCGGGAGAAATGAGCGTGCTGGGCGTGTTTGCCGCAACGTGTTCCCGCGCCAGCAGGGCAACGCCGTAAGCGCCCATCAGTCCAGAGATATCCGGTCTCAGTACGGGATGTCCCAGCTCCAGTTCCAGGGCCCGCAGCAGCGCGTCGTTGGCAAAGGCCCCGCCCTGGGCCACCACATGGTCGCCAAGCTCCTGGATGTTGGAGAGCTTCATGACCTTGTAGCAGGCGTTGCGGACCACCGAATAGCACAGACCGGCGGCAATATCGCCGATGGCCGCGCCTTCTTTTTGAATCTGCTTCACCTTGGAGTTCATGAAGACCGTGCAGCGCGTGCCAAGATCGGCCGGTTGCTCGGCTTCCAGCGCCACGCGGACAAACTGATCCAGCGGCATGTGCAGCGAGTCCGCGAAGTTTTCAATAAAGGATCCGCAGCCGGCCGAGCAGGCTTCGTTGAGCTGGATGCGGCTGATGGCGCCGTTTTTGATGCGCATGCACTTGATGTCCTGCCCGCCGATGTCGAGCACAAACGAGACGTCAGGATCAAAGTGCCGTGCGGCCTTGAAATGGGCCACAGTTTCGACTTCATCAAGATCCACGCCAAAGGCAGCCGACAGCAGCGCGCTGCCGTAACCGGTGGCCCCCGCAGCGCGGATGGTCAGGGAATCCTGCTTACGGCGGTAGATTTCCTTGAGGATATTGGCGGCCGCAGCCAGCGGGTCGCCCTTGTTTGAGCCGTAGCTGGAAAAGAGAATGGCACCGTCGCTGTCAAGCAGCACAGCCTTGACCGTAGTGGAGCCGCTGTCAAAGCCCAGCCAGGCGTCACCGCTGGCGTCCTCGAGCCGGCGCCGCACAACATGGGCCTTGCTGTGCCGTGCCTTGAACTCCTCGCGATCCTCAGCAGAATGGAACAGCGGGGGAAGCCGCCTGGAGGCGGTGGTTCCCTTGCTTGCCTTGAGGGCCTGGACAAGCGGTTTCAGTTCGACGGCCGGAGGCAGTTTGTCCTTGGCATACAACGCGGCGCCGTACGCCACAAAGTATTGCGCGTGTTCGGGCAGGATAATTTCCGAAGCCTCGGTGAGGCTTGCGCGGAAGCGCTCCCGCAGGGACGGCAGAAAGGCCAGCGGCCCGCCAAGCAGAACCACCTTGCCACGAATGGCGCGGCCTCTGGCCAGCCCGCTTAAGGTCTGATTAACGACCGCCTGCATGATGGAGGCGGCAATGTCCTCGCGCGCCGCACCGTCGTTGAGCAGCGGGAGAATGTCGGTTTTGGCGAACACGCCGCAGCGCGAGGCAATGGGGTAGATGATGTTATGGCGCGCAGCCAGTGCGTCAAGACCGGCGCTGTCTGTGCGGATGAAAGCGGCCATCTGGTCGATGAACGCTCCGGTTCCGCCAGCGCAGGTTTCATTCATGCGCTGGTCGACGCCTCCGGTAAGATAGGTCAGCTTGGCGTCTTCGCCGCCGAGTTCGATCACCACGTCGGCGTCGGGAACCAGCTTGCGGATAGCCAGGCTGGACGATGTGACTTCCTGAATGAACGGAAGGTGCAGTTCTTCAGCCAGCGACAGCGCGCCCGAACCTGTGAGACTCAGGCGGCAGGTATCCTGTGCAAGCGCTGCGGAAGCTTCTTCGAGCAGCTGCGCCGCTTTGGGCCTGACTTCGGACAAATGCCGGATGTATTTGCTGTAGCAAACGGTTTCAGTTTCATCCAGAACAACAAGCTTGACAGTTGTTGAACCTATATCGAGCCCCAGGAAAAGTTCCCGGGTGGCAGGGACGGGGGTCATACGCCTACCTTTCAAAAGTCTGATTTGGATCGTTTGTGGATTGCTTCGGGCTTTTATGCAGACACAGTGGCTGCGTTTTTACCGCACAAAGCCTTTTGCCGCGTCTTTCCAACTGCCACATGACGCAAGTCATGGACGTGGCCGCCGGAACAGTCTCGTAGGTTATCCCATGGCAGGATGCCTCTCCATGGATGCACAGTCCTTGTTTCCCCCAAAGGGCGCAGAAAAACGCTGACTGCCGGAGCTGTGGTGGCAGCAGAGAAGCGCCTTTCAAGGCGTGTGCCTTGCCGGCCGCACCAAAGAACCCGTTCTGGGCAGGAAAGGGTTCCCCGAACAGAGGCCTTGAACCTGAACCTGAAGCATACGACACCTTGAAGCTGTTTGTAAAAGGTTTTTTATGCGCTTTACCGGCAGGCAGTTGTTAGAGAAATTTATAATCTTGACTTTCATTTTCAAAAATGGCAGGATTCAGCCATGGAAATCATGGAGGATCCGATGATGGCGATGCGTGTGGAGCGGACTGGCGGCATCCGACCGGAGAGCGCGGCCGGTCCCAGGAATGTGTATAATCTTTGGGATGTGGACGAACTGTTCAGGTGGCCGCTGGTGGTGCTTGGCGTGACACCGGGCGAGCGCAGGCGGTTGGCAAGAAAGGGGCTGTCAGCCGGAAACGGCATGCCGTCACAGCTTCTTTGCGAACGGTTTTTGCGCGCTGCAGCAACGGTCAACGCCTTGTCCTGCCGTATCAGCCGGCTGCTTCGCCGCAAGTTTGAACGCCAAGCCGGGCCCATGCGCCAATGGCCTGAAGAACAGTTTATGGCCGAATGGAATGAGGCCGTGCGCCGTGGCGAGTATGGCGCGTTGTTGTGGGCTGCCGCGACGCGGCCGCTGTCTGCACAGGCGTTGCTGATTGTGTCGCGGGGGCTTGCGCGGATGCTGTGCGAAATGGCAGGTCACGGGGCTGCGGAAGGTGTGCAATTTTGTGCTGAAAGACAGCGAATGCGCGTTGATATTGATATGTTACGAACGGCAGTTTCGGAGCTCGAGGCAGAAAATAGAGAACTGAGGGACGTCATGGCGGCGCTGACCGGGCACGGTGAGGCGCGGCAGGGCTTTTTGCCGTCATTGCCGCGTCAGCCGGAGCGGCGGGACGAGGGCCGGATGATGCGTCCTTTGCTGGGTGCGGGTTCCGGCAGCTGTTGCGACAGAGATTGCAACGAGACATGTCCTTCCTTTGATGTGTGCAGCAAACGTGTGCTGATTGTAGGCGGCGTGGAAAGGATGGAAACCCTGTACCGGCAAGTCATTGAAGGCGGTGGCGGCGAGCTCGATTACCACAGCGGTTCGTTGCAGGGCGGGACGCGGCAGCTTGAAAAAAGCCTTCGCCGTGCCGACATCATCCTTTGTCCTGTCAATTGCAACAGTCACGGAGCCTGCATCAAAGTAAAGAACCTGGCTAAAAAGCATAATAAAACCTGTTATATGCTTCCAAATGGAAGCATGAGCACGCTTTCCCGCCTGCTGAGCGGCAAAGCACTGTAACAGGTGGTCCTCTGCCGGGGAGGCAGCGGTTCACCGGCGGCCCGCACGGCTGCCGGCCGCCCGTTCAGCCCGACGGAGGGAAGCGTTTTTTAAGTGTGTTGTTCTGCGGTGTTCTTAGATCACAGGAGTTGTTTTTATGAGCAAGATTCTTCTTGTATATGGATCCACGACCGGCAATACGGCGGCTGTTGCCGAAGCCTTGGGGGAGCAGTTTCGTCAGGCCGGTCACGACGTTGAAGTGGCCGATGCAGCCAATGTGACGCCAGACGGTCTGTGCGCCGGACGCGATGCCGTATTGTTTGGCTGCTCGGCCTGGGGGACCGACGAAGTGGAGTTGCAGGCGGACTTTGAACCTCTGTTTGAGTCGTTTGACCGTATTGGCGCACGGGGCGTCAAAGTGGCATGCTTTGCCACCGGTGACAGCACCTTTGAGCATTTTTGCGGCGCAGTCGATGTCATTGAAGCACGGCTGGCCGAGTTGGGGGCTGTGCAGCTGCTGGAAGGACTGAAACTTGACGGCGAGTTGAGTTCCAATCAGTCGGAAGTCGAGGCGTGGGGCAAAAGGCTGCTTGCAGAACTGGCCAGATAGTGCGCTGTTATGCGTGCGCCGTTGCGGCAAAAGGCCGGGTGCCAGGCGTCCGGCCGGGCACGGCATTCAGTTGAAGGCATAGCCGCAGGGGATGCATTTGACAGCAGAGTATTCCAGGGCGGTCTCGTGTAGAAAACGAGGCTGCCCTGCCGGCCGTGCGGCATGGATGTGTCCAGCCGCAGGAAACGCATTTACCCGCAGCTGGCAGCGGCCATTCCGAGTGGTTCAGGGGGACGCTTTGTTTTGACGGGCGTCCCTGTGGACGTTACGGGGGGTGTTGTGGCAGGGCATATGGAGTCTATATCGCTGGTGAAACCGCGTTTGCTCCATCACTTTTCTGAAAAGGATTCCGTAGCAGGCGGGAATAGCCTGGGGCCTGAGCCGTCAGCAGAGAGCCCGGAAAAGGTCTTCGGTTCTTTTTTGCAGCGAAAGCGCTGCCGGTATACGCCGCAGCGCAAGGCGATTGTGGCGGCCTTCTGGAGTGCGGGAGGACATCTGACCGTTGAGGAGCTGTTTGCACGAGTGCACAGCTTGTCACCATCGGTGGGGCAGTCGACCGTATACCGCACCATGCGCCTGCTCTGTGAGGCGGGGCTCGCCCGGGAGGTCAGCTTTGGGCGGGGCGTCGTCCGCTACGAACGCGCGAGTGCCTGGCATCATGATCATTTTATTTGCGAGCGGTGCGGCCGCAGTATCGAATTTATCGATACCGGGGTGGATACCCTGGGCAGGCGTGTGGCCAGGCGATATGGTTTTACCCTGAGGCAGCACCGTCTGTATTTGTATGGGCTGTGTGCAGGCTGCCGCGCCGCAGACGCC
This sequence comes from Candidatus Avidesulfovibrio excrementigallinarum, assembly GCA_018715085.1. Taxonomy (GTDB): domain Bacteria; phylum Desulfobacterota; class Desulfovibrionia; order Desulfovibrionales; family Desulfovibrionaceae; genus Avidesulfovibrio; species Avidesulfovibrio excrementigallinarum. Next base: position 6,511 of record DVMI01000155.1, read on the forward strand.
GATTCGCACACATAGTTTCCTCTGTGAACGTAGATGCTGCCTTTGAGAGAGGCCGTTGCCGCTTTTTTTGAGCGCGCACACCACGGGCCTGGCGCGGGGTAAAGGCATAAAGGCTTCGCGGGGTATTTCAGAGTACAGACTTCCGATGCCAGCAGCCTGCACAGCAGCCGGCAACGTTTTGTAAGAGACCATGCCTTCCATGCAAGAGGCATAACCGGCATGGCATAAAAACCATAAAGCCTCATAAGACCTTGATGATCTTATGAGGCTTCATGATAGTATCGTGTGGCGGAGCGGAAGGGACTCGAACCCTCGGCCTCCGGCGTGACAGGCCGGCGTTATAACCGACTTAACTACCGCTCCTTGTGAAGATGGTGGGCAGTACAAGACTTGAACTTGTGGCCCCCGCCGTGTGAAGACGATGCTCTACCAGCTGAGCTAACTGCCCACGCGACAGGAAGAATATCTACGCAGTTCCAGTTAAACTGTCAACAACTTTTTTACAGAAAAATAAAAAAGAGACGGACTTTTTGTCGTTACTTATAAACCGCGTGCAATACCAATAGGATAAAAAAGAAAAAATCCTTGCCGGGCAACGGACCGGCATTTCGCCTGTCATGAGGGGGGCGCGGTGCGCAGCCCGGGGGATTCTCTTGAAATCCTTGTTCGATATGGCTACTCTAATGCCTGTCCTTGCTGAAATGCCGGGACGCGTATGCTGTTTTTTGGCGTTGCCGTCATTGTGTGATGCTGAAGGCACTGCGCGAGGACAGCGCTGTTTTTTGCGGCAGACGCCTTTGCAGAGCAAGTGTGGCATTTTCTGAGAGCGCCCGCTGAACAGGGTATTGATGCGGTGGGCGCGTTCGTCTGCGGGCATTGCCCAGGCGAACGCAGCGCGTGAAAACGGCTTTTTATACGCCATGGCGATATCCGGTTGCCGCAGCACGGCAGGCAGCAGGCTTTTTCTTTCTTTTTGTGGCCTTGGTTGCAGGCAGGTTGAATTATGAGTGCTTACGATACCCACGCCGGTGGACGCCTGATGGAAATTTACGAACAGCTGCTTGCGGCGTTCGGATCGGAGAGCTGGTGGCCTGCGGTGTCGCCTCTGGAAATCGTTGTCGGGGCGGTGCTCACACAAAATACAAACTGGAGCAATGTCGAGAAGGCAATTGCGGCGTTGCATGAGCGGGAACTGTTGCCGTCCGGTGAGGGAGCCGCACAAAGCGCTGCCGCGGCACAAGAGGCGGGGCGCAAGATGCTTGCTCTATCGGACGAGGAACTTGCCGAGCTCATCCGTCCAGCCGGTTTTTACCGGCTTAAGACCCGCCGGTTGAAAAACGTTCTGGCTTTTTTTGACGAGGTGTGCGCGTTTGACCTTGACTGGTTGAGCGGATCGCGCCGTCACGATGACGACACCCTGCGCAGGGCATTGCTGCGTCTTGGCGGGATTGGCCCGGAGACGGCAGACGACATTCTGCTGTATGCGCTGAACCGGTTGTCGTTTGTTGTGGACGCCTATACCGTGCGTCTGTTTGCCCGGCACAGGCTGCTGCCTGTGGAGCATAACTACGAATCAGTGCGGGCCATGTTCATGCGGGTATTGCCGCGGGATATCGAGCTGTATAAGGCCTATCATGGCCTTATTGTGCGAGCCTGCAAGGAATGGTGCGGAAAACGCCGTCCGGATTGCCCGGGTTGTCCCCTGGGGCGCGGTCTGTGGGCTGGCGTGACAGCGGCGCACGGCCAGTGCTGAGCCGTTGCCGCCATTTTTGCGGACGGCTGTTTCCAGCTCGGGGGGCAAACAGCCTGCACACGGCGTTAGCGACGTGATTTTTGTGAAAAACGGACACGACGGTTGCGCACCGGCAAGTTGCCGGTGCGCTTTTTTTGTTTGTCGGCGGCTGTCCTGAACGATAGGAGGTTTTCTGGCAGGCAAGAGACGTCCGCTTTGGGGACAAGTCGAAATTTGCCGGCGGGTCGTGTGCAGGTCGTGGCGGCTCACACAAGGTGTCGTGTCGCAGAAGCGCTGCACAAAGTGGAAGGTGGCGTGCGGTATACAGGACAGAAGAGAGAAAAAAGGGATCCGAAGATCCCTTTTTGGTTGTGGTCGCCCTTGCAGTGGCACAGTGTTTCAGTTGACGCCGCCAGGGAGAACCTGGCGGCCGGGCTGTCCTCAGATAAGGAGGTCGTCTTCTTCAAGCGGATCCTTGCCAAGCTCTCCTTCCATCTTGGTGACGAGCAGCGCGCCTGTTGCGTCGCCAAAGATGTTCAGCGAGGTTCTGGCCATATCAAGGATACGGTCGATACCGGCGATGAGCGCCACGGCTTCAAGCGGGACATGAATCTGCGTGAACACGATGCTGACCATGATCAGGCCCGCGCCAGGCACACCGGCCGTACCGATGGAGGCAAGCACCCCCATGACCATGACGGTAAAGTAGTCGGCCATGGTCAGATCGATGCCGTACACTTCCGCGGCGAAGACGGCGGCAATACCCATGTAAATGGCGGTGCCGTCCATGTTGATGGTGTTACCAAGGGGGATTGAGAAGCTCGAGACCGACTTGGAAGCGCCAAGCTGGCGGACGCTGCGCATGTTGGCGGGCAGAGCCGCGGCGCTGGAGGTGGTGGTGAAGGCAATCATCACCGGAGTAAACACGCCCTTGAAGAATGTGCTGAAGCTCATTCCCACACCAAGGCGGATACAGGGATAGTAGGTCACAAAGACATGGATGACTGCCGCAACATACATGACGGCAATGAACTTGATGAGCGGCAGCAACACGGCAATACCGTGGCTTGCCACCGTAGAGGCCATGAGGCCGAACACGCCGATGGGGGCGTACAGCATGACGGCGCCGGTTACGCGGATCATGACGTCGCCGGTCAGTTCAAAGACCTGATACAGGGGCTTGCCGCGTTCGCCCAGTGCCGAGAGGCCAAAGCCGAACATCACGGCAAAGAAGATGACCTGCAGCATGTTGCCCTTGGCCAGAGCATCCATGGGGTTGAGCGGCACGATGTTCATCAGTGTGGTGAGCATCGAGGGCGGAGTCACCTGGGTGGCCTTGAGGTTTTCGGTAGCCAGGTTCAGTCCTACGCCGGGCTGGACAACCAGTGCAAGCAGCAGACCGATGATAATAGCGATGGCTGTAGTGACGAAATAGTAAATCAGTGTCTTAGAAGCAACACGACCCAGTTTGCGCAAATCACTGATGCCCGCGGCGCCAGCGACGATGGTGGCAAGCACCAGAGGTACGACGACCATGCGGATAAGAGTGATAAACAGGGTACCAAACGGCTTAAGATAGTCGTTGGCAATGTCCTGGGGGACAACGCACCCCGCAAGAATACCCAGTACCAGACCAAGAGCCATTTGTGCAGGAAGGCTGATCTTCATTTTTGCTGACATGTCGTACGCTCCGGAGGATACAGAGGTTGTCAGAAAGAGGAGATGAATTGTCGTGGGGAAAACACGCCGGAATTCATTTCCATAGCCTTGTTGCATGTTGCTGTGCGGTGCTGCAAGAAAAATATGTAACTTCTTATAGTATAGAATATACTTATGTGCCTACGAGAAAAAGATCAAGAAGCAATCTGTGAGATTGACAGGGAAACAAGATTGAGAAATACGGTACATGCACAATAAATACAACCTGTACACGCAGATAGCGAAAAAAAAGTGGGCGAAGAATCCTGGCAAATATTTTTGTACGGACGGCATTCGGACGCGTTGTATCGCCGCCCGCACAAAGAAGATGCGTGTAAAATCAGACAGCAGGCTGCTCAGACACAGGGGGCGATCCGTGCTTTCTGCCAGGCAGCGCCGGTGATTGTGGATTGTGGTGCACAAGCAGGCAAGGGCAGCACCCCCCTTCAGGCCGGATTGCGTCAGACCGTTTCCATGGCGCGCGTGCCGCTGTCCGGACGTTTTTTCTGGACACCGCGCTGCCGCGCCAAAACATGCACAGAGGCATGGGGTTGCGGTTGCGACGGCATCCGCAGAGAGTACGAACGGGCAGGGAGACGATCAGAATGCGTCTCCGTTCCTGAAGAGGGGGGCCGGCAGCCGTCTTTTCTTGTCGTTGCGGCCCTCTGTTTGTCAGGAGGAAGAACACGTTGCCCGTCGAAGACTGGGAAAAGACAGTCGCTCCGGAAGAGGAAACATGCGCCGGAAGCTCTGGCGGCTTATGGTTCGCTGGCGTTCTGGGTGCCTGCTGGTGCCGGGGGGGACGTCAGTTCAAGACGGCCGTCAGCCAGACAGGCCACGACGCCGCCAGGGAACTGGAAGCGTTTGGGGCGTTCCTGGCGCAGCAGCGCCCTGTCCAGATTAAACAGCGTCGAGGCGCGCGCCTGCCCTGAACCGAACCGCCGGGCCATCCGGCGCAGAAGTTCGGCATACAGGCGGAGCCTTGCAGCGCGGGGCAGCGGACGCAAGGCGGCTTCAGGCAGGGCAAGTCCGGCCTGTGTCTGGCAGACGCAGGCCAGCGTCGGGGCAAGAAAGGCTTCCCAGAATCGTTCGTCTTCCCGGGCCTGAGCCCAAAGTGCGAGCGCAGCCTGATGAAAGGACGGGTTTTCGTCTAACAGTGTGGGAAGAACGCCATGGCGCAGCCGGTTGCGGCGAAAGGCGTTGGTGTCGTTGCTGGCGTCGTGCAGCCAGGATTGTCCGGCAGCGTTTAAAAAAGCTTCGATGTCGGCACGCGGGATCTGAAGCAATGGACGGACAAGATGCCGGCTGGGATCACACGCCCGCATGCCGGCCAGTGCGGGCCAGCCCGTTCCGCGCACCAGGCGCAGCAGCATGTCTTCGATAAGATCGTCAGCCTGGTGGCCAAGCGCAATCCAGGCACAGCCCTGCGCTGCGCGCGTGCGCTCCAGAAAGGCATACCGCGCCAGGCGTCCCGCCTCTTCAAGTCCCAGTCCCCTGGAGGCTGCCATGGCAGCCACGTCTTCGTGTTCAATGTGACATGCCACGCCAAGTTGCGCGGCAAACGTGCGGACAGGCCCTTCAGGGGCGCTTTCGGCGGCCGCTTCGGGACGCAGGCCGTGATTCAGGTGGGCGAGCATGAAGGGAAGGCCCAGCCGGTGCAAAGACAGCGCCAGCGCGGTGGAGTCTGCGCCTCCGGAAAAGGCAACCAGAATCGGCGCGTTCAGCGGCAGCACGCCTTCGGCCAGCAGCTGGCCCCGCACGGCGCGGGGGAATGAACGCAGCAGGGATGATGAGGGAACAGACCGGGACACGGGAACTCCTTAAACTGAATCAGCACGCCAGGGGACGGCTGAGCGGAGTTTGCAGGGAACTGCGCTGAAACGGACACGAAAGAAAGCAGCGCCTGCGTGCGTGAAAAAGCGTCCTTTTTTCCTTTGTACGGGCAGCGCGCATCTCCTGGCCTGCGCTCAAACGCGCGATGCCCAAGAATCATGGTGCCTTCATGACGTCAGCCCGGCTGAGGAACAATGCCTGCACGGTGCGCTGTCCGACAGAGAGACAAGGAAACAGGGACGGTGCTCGTTGTGGCATGGCTATGGCAACATGCGCAGCCGGTTTTTCAGGGCGGCAGGCCTTTTCAGCATGGTGTGGCTTATGGGACTGGTCAAGTGAAAAGTCCAGATAAACAAAGAAAAGCGGTTTCACGAGGACAAACGGAAAAAACAGCAACTTTTTGCTTGCCATCCATGGAGAGTTGAGCTAGAAAACATCTTCGCAGTGGAGAGGTGTCCGAGCTGGCCTAAGGAGCACGATTGGAAATCGTGTGTACCCAAAAGGTACCGGGAGTTCGAATCTCCCCCTCTCCGCCAGTATCTCATTCTGCCAGGTTCGTTGATACAGTCCGGAAAGCCAATCCCAGCAAAGGGACAGGCAAAAAAGACGGTCCGGGCAAGGCAGGAAAAATCCAAAGATATCTCACCGTTTGAGGGTGTTCAGAGGGGGCTGTGACCGCGTGTCAGGCAGTGCCCCCAGCAATACCACGCTATGCGGCGTTAAGCCCGCATCCAAACTCCCAAAAAAACTCTTTGCCGGCAACGGTCTTTTTTTTCTCGTGCCCATGGCGCTAAGCGCAGGCGCGGGCAAGTCTGTCCAGGCCCGCCAACAAGCCATTCCGTTGTATTTGGCATTGGCTTTCCGGGCAAGGCACGCATTCCGCAAACCGTTGGCGCTTCCGCAGCCCGTTATTCCGACATACAGGCGCCGGCGCGCAGCGCCAATGAAGGGCCGTTACTGTCACGCTCAGGGGCCAGGCAGGACGGACAGAAGATCGGAGGCTGGCGGGAGCAGTGCCGTTCAGGGCAATAGGGGGCAGAGTTGGCAGGGGGGCATTTCTTAAGCAGGGTCATGCCCGTCAGACAAGGACAGCCATAACACCGGGGCTGGGAAAAGACGGCGGATCTGGTGGTTGCGCCTGTTCGGATGATGTTGTGTCCCGCCATCGTAAAGGGAGCAGGATGCTCAAAAGGTCCGACTGTGCAGAGCGTATTATGGAAAAATCTGTGAAAGGCATGCAGTGCGGCTGTGACCGTCATCACAGAGGCACTGCAGGGATAAAGTGATATCAGGCGCGCTTGCCGTAAGCCTGCGTGCGCGGCAGAAGTGATGGGGTAAGTGAAAACAGTCTGTTTTTCCTGTCTCTTTTCGCCTCGATGTTCTCATATGTTGTTCAGCCGCAGGCTGCCAGACGTCCATGCCGTCATGACAACAGCATTTTTCCTCTGCCGGCTGACGGTGGTAAAGCCCGCAAGACGATGTAACGCCTTGAGGGACTTTTTTTCTCTCTCTCTGACAGCTGTTTTTACAGTGAAGTATTGTTGTATGGCAAAGGCTGCCGGTGAACAGCATGTCAAAATGGCTGGCGGAATTTTTAGCGCTGCGGGAGGTGAGTTCTTGCTGGTGGGGAGGTCGCTGCAACGGGCAGCAAGCGGGCTCCTTGCCCGGACATGTTCTTTCAGCGTGCAGGATGTGTTTTTCAGGGGGTGAAAGCTCAAGAGCCGGCCTGCTCCAAAGGTGCAGACGGCAAAAGAAGCTGAACGGAAACGATGCGGGCGCGATGGAAAGTGAACTTCAGGCCTGCACGGACAGGTTGTGTTTGCTGGCGCGCATGCAGGGATCCGGTGTTTTTTATGGCGTCGTTGCAATAGTAAGTTTCCTTAGATGCACGGCAGTGGATTCTGAGCGGACGCATTTGTTTCTATATTCCGCTGATAATCCAGGTAAAAATTTTTACGATTTCATGCTGAGATTAAAAAGTAAATTTTATGAAAGCGATGAGGCATATTTCAGATACCGCCGTACCGCCTGTGAACCTGCTTGTTATTGACATAATGTTCTATAAATCACATAGTACGAATGTATACCTTTCTGCAGGAAGTTGAGGGAAGGTGCAAGTCATTTTCTAACCGGGAGAAACGTATGAATTACAGCAGAAGAGCCCTGCTGGGCACCATGGGTGGTCTGGTTGTCGGCGGTTCTCTGGCCGCCATGTCTGGCAGTGTTATCGCAGCGTCTGCCGCCCCGGCCATGTCCGCTGGCAAAGACGGACATTTTGGGCAGATGGGTGGAGAATTCGGCTGGACCCCGAAGAAGATCGACGACATCGCGGCCGCCAGCGCCGTGGCTTACAAGGGGTACTGGTATAAAGGATACGGCTGCGGGTACGGGGTGTTCTACAGTATCCTCGGCACGATGGCCGAGAAATATGGCGCTCCCTATAACTGTTTCCCCTTCACCATGATGGAAGCCTTTAAGGGCGGCATGTCCGACTGGGGCACTGTCTGTGGCGCGCTGGCCGGGGCGGCCATGGCGTTTGCGGTATTCTATCCGCGCAAGGAAGCCACCCCCATGGTGAACGAACTGTTCCGCTGGTATGAGCAGACGGCCTTCCCCATTTACAATCCCGGTGACGCCGCTCAGGGGGTAAAGGGCGATCTTCCCACCAGCGTGTCCCATTCCGTGCTTTGCCATGTGTCTGTTTCCCGCTGGTCCTATGCAACAAAGCTGCCGGCCAACAGTACGGAACGCAGCGAACGCTGCGGCCGCATCACCGCAGACGTAAGCCGTAAGGCCATTGAAATCCTGAACGCCAAGATTGACGCTGCCAAGAACTGGAAGGGCGCTCTGGGCAAGCAGGAATCCGTGCAGGGCTGTACCACTTGTCACGCCAAGGGCGAAATGGCCGACATTCAGAAGGGCAACATGGATTGTACACCCTGTCACAGCGGTTCCGCGGCAACGGCCGACAAGTTTAACAACCATCCGGAATAAACTGAGAAAACACGCATTCCGCGGGAGGCCTGTTTTTGCTGCGGGCATATTCCGGTCATGAGAGGCGCGCAAGAAAGGCTGGAGCGCATGACAGTTCATGCGGGGGGCCGGCAGTGCTGAAACGGCGGCATAAGGCAGCCTGTACATGGAGTGTGTGCAGTACTGATCACTATGCAGCAGCGCTGTTGTGCAGCAACGCCGCATGTTGCCTGTGTGTCTGGCTTATGCACGGTGTGAGTCCGGGGCTTCCCTGCGCCGGATAAGCCGTTCTGGCCTCCGTCAGAGTGGTGGCCGCGTGGGGTGTTCAAACGCGGTACGCGGCCAGGCACGGTGGCGTGTAGCAAAAGACAGCATGCCCGACAGGTTTTGATTTACAGGGTACCAGATGGGGAGAAGTTAAGGCTTCTCCCTATTTTTTTGCAGAGTTGTGTGACTCCTTGCGCAGAAAAAGACTCGTCCGGAGTGTGCCATGGTGAGTTGTCAGCGTGTGGTATTCACTAGGCCGTCGTTAATTTCTGCGTGATGCGTGCAAAACGCCATGACGCAGGCCTGCTGCCGGCAAGAGCGGTCAGGCTCCGGGCAACGCCGTTCTGAAAGGAATGTCATGCCGCAGACGGCCTGCCCTTGCAGCCGGCGCTGTAAAGTTCCGGCCTGCGGACGGTGCAGGCTGCCAATTATGAATTCTACATTGCCTTTCAATTTATGTTGACATCTTTTTTCGGCACCTATACCCTATGGGGGTATAGGCAACAGCGTTTCCTGCCGTCCCGCGGATGACGTACGGAAGTGCCTGCCGGGCTTTGGCAGAGGGGAATTAACGGCTGCCTTTCTGCAGATGGCACAGCTGCCAGACGCCGCAGTACTCCTTGCACATGCTGTGAAGGCCTTCAGAGTGCAGGGCGCGCGTATCACAAATCCCGGGCGGGAAAAGCTGTTGAGCGTGGGGTACAATCCCCTGAGGGCGTGGCTTTTTGGCCGCAAGGCAAGTGGTGCTGACCGAACGCAGGCGCTGGTCGGCGGGCTGCCAGCCTGAAGGGACAAGGCTGTGCCGGGGCGTAAAAGCCTTCCACAGGGCAATGGCAGATCGCTCAGGACCTCGAGACGGCACGAGGTACAGCCGGAGCGTGGCGCGAAAGATTTTCTGCATCCATAGGGTCCCAGACTTGGGTGCGACAGGCAAAATAACGGCAGAGGCCATGGAGCAGTTCACTCGCATGCCGCAGGAGTTGACGAAATGGGCGTGTTGCAACGTGTGATTGAAGACGAAGAAAAAAGGCATCTTTTGTTTGCCGTGATTGGCGGGGTGTCCCTTGTGTTCAGTTTTTTGGGCGTGCGGGGACCGCTTGCGCTTGATCCTTCCTGGATAGCCGTTGTGCTGTGCGGCATTCCCATTCTCAAGGAAGCGGCGGTCGGCCTTGTCACCGAGTTTGACATCAAGGCTGACGTGCTGGTTGCCATGGCGCTGGTTGCGTCGGTGATTATTGGCGAGATCTTTGCAGCGGGCGAGGTGGCGTTCATCATGTCGCTGGGCTCCCTTCTGGAAGAGCGTACCGTGCGCAAGGCTCGGGAAGGGATTGAAAAGCTGGTGGACATGACGCCCCGCACGGCCCGGATCCTGCGCGACGGTGCCGAAACTGTCGTGCCGGCAGAAGACGTGCGCGTTGGTGACGTATTGCGCGTTCTGCCTGGTGAAACTATTGCGGTTGACGGGGTGATCGTCGCTGGGCAGACGGCTGTTGACCAGTCTTTGATGACTGGCGAATCGCTCCCTGTAGATAAAGGCGTGAATGACGAGGTCTTCAGTGGAACGGTCAATCAGCTGGGTGCGTTCGACATGCGGGCGACAAAGGTGGGTGAAGACAGCTCGTTGCAACGGATGATCCAGCTTGTGGAGTCCGCAGACGCCTCCAAGACTCCCATTGTGCGCATTATGGACCGTTGGGCAACCTGGATTGTTGTTGCCGCGCTGCTTATGGCTGTCGGCACCTGGTGGTATACCGGCGAGATCATCCGGGCAGTGACCATTCTGGTCGTGTTCTGCCCGTGTGCGCTGGTGCTCTCAACGCCTACGGCCATCATGGCGGGCATTGGCAACGCAACCCGTTTTGGTGTGCTCATTGCGTCCGGCGACGCCTTGGAGCGGCTGGCAAAAATCACCCGCGTGGCCTTCGACAAAACCGGCACCCTGACGTATGGAAAACCGGAAGTCGTGGCGGTGCGGTCGTTTTCGCCAGAGTTTTCTGATGCCGCCCTGCTTGGTATTGCAGCGACCATCGAACAGCGTTCGGAGCATCCGCTCGGTCGGGCGATCGTGCGTTATGCAGAAGAACAGGGCGTGAAGCCGCAGGCGCTGGAATCGTTTGTTGCCATTCCTGGCCGGGGCGTTGCCGTCAGAGCTGGCGGGCGGCAGGCGTTTGGCGGCACCTTGCAGCTTATGCTCGACAACGGCATGGATCCGGGCACGGTGCTGGCTGACGCTGTCGAACAGTACAAGGCCTCGGGAGGTACGGTCGTTTACATCGGTATCGGGCGCGTCATAGCGGGCATTGTCGTCCTTGCGGACACCTTGCGCCCGGATGCCAGGGAAACGGTCAGCCGGCTGCATGCCGAACAGGTCCTGACCACGCTTCTTACCGGCGACAACGCGCAGGCCGCAAACAGCATCGCCCGGGCAGCGGGCATCAATCAGGTACGGGCCGAGCTTTTGCCGGAAGATAAGGTTCGTATTATCCGGGACGAATTGCAGGCGTCCAATGCCGAAAAAGTGTGCATGGTCGGCGACGGGATCAATGACGCTCCGGCGTTGAAGACCGCGTATGTCGGCCTCGCCATGGGCGGTGTGGGCAGTGATATTGCTGTTGACGCCGCGGACGCCGTACTGGTGCACGACGACATCAAGCGCCTGCCTCAGCTGATTGTGCTGGCCCGCAGAACGGCGCTGACGATCAAGGTCAACATCATCATGTCAATGGTGCTCAATTTTGTCACAGTGGTGCTTGCGGCCATGGGGCTAATGGGGCCGGTTGTAGGCGCGCTGGCCCATAATGCGGGGGCGCTGCTGATAGTATTGAACTCCGCGCGCCTGTTGCAGTGGAAATACCATCCCGGCAGCCCGGTGCAGGCAGGCGGTTTGTCCGGTTCCGGGCCGACCGCATGATGGCTGGCAGAGAGTGCGTTTTCTGAGGGGTAAAAAAGCCCTGCCATATGGCAGGGCTTTTTTCATGGTGTCATTGCAAGGTGCCGCATCCCTGCGGCCGCAAGGAAACAGGCGCGGGCAGGTTGCCGGGACCGTTTCAGGGGCGGATTGTCGTCGCAGGCGGCTCCTGTACGGCGGCTACAGCGAAAGGATTTCGCCGGGGTTGTCGGACGGCGCGCCGTGCTGGAAAGGATCGCTGCCCTGGTCGGGCGTGTCGAAATAGCGGTTTCCGGGGGTCTCGGATTCACCGGAGAGCAGCTGCAGACAGCGCTTGTAGGCATAGGTGAAGCCGCTGAGGGAATACGACAGGCGCAAGCGCAGCTCGTTTGAAGCGTTGACCCGAAGCCGGATGGTGCGGCCACCCATGGCCTCCTCCAGGAATTGTTCGGTGGCGCGGCCTTCGATTTCGAGCGCAATGCGGTTGGCTTCAACGCGGCGGATATTGAAAAGCGCCTCATAGTCGGCCCCGGAGTCAATGCGCACGGTGCCTTTTACCCGTGTGGATTCGTGGTAATCAAAGCGCGCGGCCTTCTGCGTGCTGATTGCCGGGCTGAGGATCCGGACAATCGCGTCCTGATCGGAGATCAGCAGCATCAGCGTGGAATGATCCGCGGCAGTCGTCGACATGGCGGCATATCCAGGTTGATCCGTCAGAACAAAGGAGGTCCAGGAGCGGTATTTCTGGGCCTGCAGGATGTCACAGGAGGCGTTCTGGACAAAAAAGAAAATGGAACACAGAGCGCACAGGAACAATCTTACCATGCCATTCTCCACAAAATTGAGTTGTGGCGTCGCTGGTCGTGCAGACAGACTCAGTGCGATCGCCGCATAGCAGCGCGGCCAGACATGCGGGGTCGCGCGGCGCGTATAACGTTTGCCCAGGCGCAATCCCATGGCCCGTTGCGCAGGTCATGCCAAAAGAGCGTAAGGGACGGGCAGGGGTCGCGTCATGGCGTTGCCATGCTATACCAGCGTTTGCATGGCTGGCAAGAGCAGGGGCAGCCTGTGCCTTGTGCGGGGACGCCGGGACGGGGAGGGCACAGGAGGGCAGGCGTGCCCCGGATTTTGGGCGGACGGGCAGGCCGTCACTGCACGCAGATCCGCAACGTGTGCGTCATTGGGCAGAATCCGGTTGCAGGGCCCGGCGCAGATCCGGCAGACGGCGCGCGCCCGCAATAAGCAGGGCCAGTCCCGCGCAGGGTGCTGCCGCGAGGGCCAGAAAGGCAACGCTGTAGCTGACATGGTGCGCGAACAGCCCCCCATAGGCGTTGCTGAACGACGCGCCCAGCGCCTGGATGGTCAGCACAAAGCCCAGCCCAAGATTCACATGACCGCCGCCCTGCAGCAGGCGCGCGGTCAGACCGGGGGTTGCCACTCCCAGGAGACCCGCGCCCACGCCGTCAAGCACCTGTACGGGCAGGATGCTCCACGGGCTGGCCCACAGGCCGGCAATGCAGCCGCGCAGGGGCAGCGCCAGCAGAGCCAGGAAAAACAGCCAGCCATAGCCTTTTTGTTGGGCAGTGCGCGCTCCCCAAAGCGCGGTGAGGATCATGGTGGATTGCGCTAAAATGACGGTGCCTGCCGTATAGGCCGCAGCGTTCACTTCAAACCGCGCGACGGCCGACTGACCAAGCAGGGGCAGCAGTGCTGCGTTGCCCAGATGAAAGAAAAACAGAGTCAGCCCCACGGTCAGCAGGGATTTGTCAGTAAAAAGCTGATGCAAAGTGGCTGTTTCGGGTTCGCGCCGGACGTCGCTGACGGTCAGGCCGCGGGCAACGGCGTGATCGATGTGGCGCGGATCGATGCGCCACAGGCTGAAGAGCGCCATGGCCCCCATGAGCGCCATTACCAAAAACACGCCGGGAATGTTGTAGAAATACCCGACAATGCCTCCCAGCAGTGCTGTGGCCGCGTTGCCCGCATGGCTCCAGGCCTCGTTGACGCCCAACCGGGCAGGAAGCCCCTGCTGGCCTGTCATGCCCAGCGTGATGCCTGTAAGGGCAGGCATAATGGCGGCAGCTGCTGCACCCTGCACGATTTTGGAGAGGGTCACTGCCGCTGCGCCGGTCCAGGAAAAGACCGCGCCGCAGCCGAGCACGATCAGGATGACGCTGACAGCAATGAGGCCGCGCTTGCGGCGCGTGGCATCCGCCAGTGCGCCTAACGGCGTCGTGCAGGCCAGACCCGCCAGCCCCCCGGCGGTCATGGCAAACCCGATTTCATCGGGCATCCAGCCCTGCGCCTGGAGGTAAACGCCGAGGAACGGGCCCAGACCGTCGCGTACGTCGGCCAGGGCAAAGCAGAGCAGTGAAAGAAACAGAAAGGAGGTTTGTTTGGAACCGGCATGAATGCCGGAGACGTTTGAACAGTGAAACATCGCAGCAAGGTCTCCTTGGACACCGGGAATAAGTCTGCGCGGGAAGCCCCTGTTTTTCAGGGCTGACGGCGTACTGCATTGTCTGAGGAACGGCGCGCCCCTGGGGCGGGATTTCTGACAAAGGCGCCAGTTATGACAGATCTGCCGGGCCCGGCCGGAACGGTCAGTCAGAGAGGGAAGCACGCCCTGCCGGGAGGTGCTGGCGTCTCCTGCCGTATGCAGTTCCGATTTTGCTGTATCGTGTGCAAGGGTTTGCGGGATGTTCTGTCACCGCGTCAACATGTAGCATAGAAACTATGGAAAGACAAAAAACGGGTACGGCGTTGCGGCAGGCCCCTGCAGGGGGGCGCAATGTGCAATCCCCCGGTGTCGTTGTGCTTCCGTCATGATGCGCGTGTTTCGATATGCGGCTGCCCCGTCGTCAGAGCTCCAGGAGGCGGGAGACCCTGTTTCGGTGCTGCAGCCCCTGGAACAATGGCAGCCGTTCCGCGGCACGCTGGCGTATCTGGGCCTGCAAAGAAGGATTTTATGCCGGCCTCGAGCCGCTCGCACACCGGTGCACAATGCAGAAGGCGTCCCCTCTTGTTCGTGGGGGCAATGCCGGATAACGTTGCCGTGCGTGGGCACGGCAGAACGCGCTGATTGACGGCAGCGTGTACGGAAAAGACCGCGCCCGCATCATGGCAGGCTGTCGGAGAGACAATTTTCCTTTCTTTGGGGATGGCGCTTTGCAGGAATGCCACGGCACTGCCGACGTCACCGCCTGACCTTGAACGAAACCGGCAGAGAGGCGGAGGGGCAGGGCGTGTTATCCCTGCGGGAAAGGCGGCCTGTTTTGTGAAACGTCCATGCGGCGAAAAGGCGGGCTTTTGGCAATACCGCGTTGCGGCGGAGGAGGGAGATCGTATGCGCATTACTGACGGCGGACCGTATATGGATCAGGTCAGAAGTCTGCTTCTTGAGTATACCCGGAAGCTGGGGCGAGACCTGACGTTTCAAAATATTGACGAGGAGTTGCGTGATCCGGCGAAAAAGTATTGTCCGCCTTATGGCGCGCTGCTGGTGGCCGTTTCTGGGGATGTGCTGGCCGGGATGGTCGCGTATCACAGGCATTCGGCAGACCGTTGCGAGATGAAGAGGCTGTATGTGCGCCCCTGCTGCCGGGGCAGGGGTATCGGCGGGCGCCTTGTCCGTGCCATTGTGGAGCGCGCAGGCAAAGACGGTTACAGAGAGATGGTTCTGGACACTCTGGCACCCATGCGTCCGGCAATCCGCCTTTACACAAAGATGGGATTTACAGCGTGTGCGCCCTATTACGAAAATCCCATGGATGACGTGATTTATCTGAAAAAAGAACTTCAGACCGCAGAATCGTCACAAGGCGGCAACAGCGTCACTGCTTGTTGAGCATATAAATGAACTGGACAGGGCAGGTCAGTGTGATCCTGTGGCCGTTCATGGAAATCAGCCCCTCGTTTTTAAAGTCCTGCAGAGTGGTGCTTACGGTGGGCTGGGTTGAGCCTACCATGTCGGCCATCTGATGTTGTGAGACAGGGTATGGCAGGCTGCACGGCTGTTCCCAGTCCGTACTTTTGTGCAGGGCGTCATAGGCCAGCGTCACCAGCAGGAAGGCAAGCCTGTGGCGGACGTCGCCGTTCTGGCTGCTGAACCGTTTGCCCATGTAGCGCAGCCGCTTGCCCAGCGTGCTGATTACGCGGCGTGTCAAGGCAAAATGTTTTTGCAGCAGACTCTCGAATTGGGCGCGTTCGATGATATAGATGACAGAGGTGGTCAAAGCCTGGGCCGAAACCATTCTGGAAGTGTTGTTCATCAACTCGGCAAGCCCGAAAATCTCCCCCTGACGGCGCAAGAACAGGGTTGTTTCTTTCCCTGCCTGGGCCGCACTGAAAATCCGCACCAATCCCGATTCGATATAGCAGCAGGTGATGCCGGCTTCTCCTTCCAGGAAGATGGTGTCCTGTTTTTTCAGGACATGACGGGACGCCAGTTCAAGAAAGGCGGCCTTTTCTTTGTGCAGGCCGTCAAAAAAGTCTTCCGTTTCCAGATGCCAGAAGTCGTTCATACGCGTTCCATGCTCGCGCGCTCCATTGAGGAGAGTGTTTTGCAGGCTTGCTGCGGTGGCAGAATCCCCGGCCATGGCCAGCATGCCAGATTGTCTGCGTGCCGTCGAGGGGCTGACGTGGTCAGAAAAGCCTTGTGTCAGCCGGATAAAAAAATAGCGAAAATTTTCACGATTATCATGCAGCTGATAGATTTCTTTTCTTCAGCCCGATAGATTGGGCCGGTAATGATGGCTGTGTGACGGATCTCACAGTGTCCCGTCCGCCGTCGTCGCCGCATTCTGTCATAGCTGGAGGCAAACCATGCATAGATTTTTTTCCTTGGCAGTGGCCGCATTGCTGTTTTTGAGCCCTGTACCGGCAGGAGCCGGCACCTATCCCGACCATCCTGTGACAGTCCTCACAATGACAAATCCCGGTGCGCAGATCGACCTGCTGACGCGGGCGCTGGCTGACCGCATGAAGGATATTCTTGGCCAGCCTGTGCTTGTCAGTAACAAGCCCGGTGGATCCCACGGCAGCGTCATGGCCTCCGAGCTGGCTGCCGCTCCCAAGGACGGCTACACCCTTGGTGTTTCAGCCACAGCGGCGTTCACCTATTCGCCGCACGTCGTCCGCACGACCTATAAGCTGGATGATTTTGACTACATCACGCTGCTGGGGCTGAACCAAAGCGGCATCATCTGTGCCCCCGATCGTCCGTGGAACACACTGAAGGATGCGTTTGCTTGGGCCAAAAAGGAAGGCAAAGGCCTGACGTACATGTTCCAGGGATCGGATGATCGTGACGCGCTCAAGCGCATTGCCGCCAAAGAAGGTGTAAAGCTTTCGCTCATGCCCAGCACAGGCGGTCCTTCCATCATTACCGCAGTCATGGGCGGTCATGCCGACTTGGGACATACCGGGGCCATCTTGTTTGACTATGTGACCGGCAAAAAGATCAAGTGCATCGCGGCAACCATTCCCGTGCGGCTGGCCGAACTGCCGGACGTGCCCACCCTGCGGGAACAGGGCTGGGATGAAAGTGTGGAAATGTACCTTGTGCTTGCTGCGCCCAAGGGCCTGCCCGATGACGTGCGCCAGCGTCTTGCGGAGGTGGTCGAAACCGTGCGCAACGACAAGAGCTTTGCCGCATTCATGACTGAAAAACTGCATATGCAGGCTGTGACCATGGGCACGGAAGAAGCCCAGAAGTACATGCACGAGGCTTCGGAACGGTTCGCTAAGAGCGTGTCCAAATAGATTTTGTTTGTCCGGACGTCCGTCTTCATGACGGGCGTCTGACGTTGCCACCTTGCTTGGCGGGATTTTTGTCCCGCAGCCATGGAGCGTACCAATGACCCAAGCGCAAAGAGATACCATTTCTTACGGCACGATCGCGGTGTTCAGCAGTGCCCTGTTGATCTGGATCATTCCCGCATGGTCGCCGGAATATCCCGGTTACGGCGTCCCGGCCACCCTGCTGCCCAATATCGCCGCGGGATTCATGCTGGTGCTGTCCTTGTTGGGACTTATCCGGGCGGTGCTGGCGCGCACGTCGGCATCCGGTGGAAGCGTGGAACGCATTCACTGGAAGCATATTGCCGTTTTTCTGATCCCCTGTGTCCTGCTCATGCCGGCCATGGCCCGCATTGGATTCATTCCGGCCGGCATTGTGTTCATGCTCTGGATCCAGCATGCCTGTGGCCAGCGGCGCTGGCTGACGATGGCTGTTGTAGCCGTCGTGCCGGTTGCCGTCGTCTATGCGCTGATGCGTTACTGTCTTGGCGTGCCCATGCCCTGAGCGTTTCACAAAAGGAGTCAGTCGTCATGTTTGACATGATTTGCGCGGGATTTGCAGAAGCGTTGCAAATTGCCAACCTGCTGTTTGTGCTGCTTGGGGTCATCGCCGGCGTCATTGCCGGGGCCATTCCCGGCATCAACGGCCCCATGGCCATCGCTCTGTGTATTCCCCTGTCGTACTATATGTCGCCGGTGGCCGCCATCGGCTTTCTGGTAGGCCTCAACAAGGGGGCCTTTTTCGGCGGTTCCATTTCGGGCATCCTGCTCAACACGCCGGGCACGCCGGAATCTGCCGCCACCACCTGGGACGGGCATCCGCTTGCCTTGCAGGGCAAGGGCGAAAAGGCCCTGCGGATGGCCCTTTACGCTTCTGTCACGGGCGACGCCTTTGCCACGCTGGTGCTCATTCTTGTGGCGGCGCCTCTGGCGGCGGTGGCCCTGTACATGGGCCCGCCAGAAGTGTTTGCACTCATCTGTATGGCCATGACCATCATTGCGGGCCTGGGCACGCGATCGCTTATCCGGGGGCTTATTGCCGCCGCCATGGGGGTGCTTGTCGGCACTGTCGGTATTGAACCTGTTTCGGCCATGCCCCGCCTGACCTTCAACATCGTGTCGCTGGAACGGGGCATTTCCCTGATTCCTGTGGGTATCGGCATGCTGGCCTTTTCCGAGATTCTTATCCAGCTGGAACGCCTTATCGATGACAAAGGCAAAACGGAAGTGCTCAGCTTTTCGTCCCGGCCCGAGGATTGCCTTGTCTCTTTAAAGGAATACCTGCGTTGTGCGGGCACGCTGATCCGCTCGTCCATTGCAGGAACCGTGGTGGGCGCTCTGCCTGGGCTTGGTGCGCCTGTGGCTTCCTTTTTTGCCTACGATCAGGCGGTCAAGCACTCCAAGCATCCTGAAGAATTCGGCAAGGGACGCCTGGAAGGCATTGCCGCCTCAGAGTCCGCCAACAGCGCCGTGGTGGCTTCCAGCCTCATTCCGCTGTTTACGCTGGGCATTCCCGGAAACATGGCGGCCGCACTGCTCATCGGCGCGTTTGTGCTGCATGGCATGACGCCGGGACCGCTGATGTTTGAACAGAACGCCCAGTTTATCTATGCCATTTACGGCAGCCTCATCATTGCCAACCTGTTCCTGCTGGGCGTGGGCCGGCTGGGGCTCAAACTGTTCTGCAAGGTCGTGCGGATCCCTCCGCTGATTCTTTATCCCATTATTATTTTCACCTGTGTGATGGGATCCTATCTTTCGCAGTATTCCTCCTTCGACGTGACGTTGATGATTGCGTTTTCCCTGTTGGCGTATTTCATGCGGAAGTTTGACTACTCTTTCATCTGCCTGATCATCGGCTTCATTCTTGCGCCCATTTGGGAAACGTCCCTGCAGCAGGTCATCATCGCTTCGGAGCAGGATCCGTACATGTTCTTCAAGCATCCCGTGGCGGATATCCTCATGGTTTTGACGCTCATCGTCATTGGCAAATCCATGCTTTCCGCGCGAAAGGGATAACGCAATATTTCTAAGGAGAATGGCATGGCACGCATGAACACCGCCCACGCCGTGGATTTCCATCCCGCAGGGCTTGACGAGATCGAAACAGTCGAGGTCCTGGCCGACCTGCTGATTATTGGCGGAGGCAATGCCGGTTGCTTTGTGGCTGTGGAAGCCGCCAAAAAGCAGCCGGGCATCCGCACCGTCATTGTGGAAAAGGCGGATATCCGCCGTTCCGGCGCATGCTCGGCAGGCATGGACGCCATCAATACATACATCCCCGAGGGCAGGACGCCCGAAGATCTGGTGCGCTGGAGCCGCGCACAGGTGGGCGGTGGCCCCTTGCGGGAAGATCTTGCCCTCTCCAACGCTCGAGAACTCAACGAATGTGTAGAGGATCTGGAGCGCTGGGGGCTGCCTGTCCTGCGTGATGAGGCAGGCAAGGCTTCATACCGCGGGAAATGGGACATTTCGATCCATGGCGAACAGCTCAAGCCCATTATGGCCGAAAAGGCGCTGGAAAGCGGCGCCGACGTTTACAACCGCGTAGTGGCTACCGGCCTGCTTGTTCAGGACGGGCGCTGCACAGGCGCCATGGGCTTTGGCGTGCGCGACGGCAAGTTCTATATATTCCGGGCCCGGGCTACGGTGGTGAGCACCGGCGGGGCCGGCACCCTGTACAAGTCGTATACGGCCGACTCCACAGACAGTGGCGCGCAAATCTGGATGTGCCCGTATTGCGTGGGGTCGGGCTATGCCATGGGCTTTCGGCAGGGGGCCGAACTGACCAGCCTGGAACAGCGCTGGGTAGCCACGCGCTCCAAGGATTTTTGTGGTCCTATCGATACCATTTCCGTGGGGTACAAGTCCGCCATTGTCAACGCCAAAGGCGAGCGGGTGATGGAACGCTACAAGGACTGGGGCGGCGACGCGGCCCCGCGTTTCATCCGGGCGAACGCACCCATGGAAGAGTGGCTGGCCGGACGCGGCCCCTGCTACTGTGACACAACCTGTCTCAGCCCCGAAAAGGCCCGTGACATGCTTGTGGACTACCTTAACGAACGGCCTTCCTTTGTTTTGTTCTTGGCCAGCCGTGGGCAGGATGTCACCAAGGAGCCCATTGAAATATACGGTTCTGACCCGTATATCGTGGGCGGCCATACGGGCAGCGGTTTTTGGGTGGACATGGAGCGCATGACCACGTTGCCGGGCCTTTTTGCAGCCGGAGAAACTGCGGGCGGCAACCCCAACAAATTTGTGGGCGGTTGCGCGGCCGAGGGCAAGCTGGCCGCCCGGGGCGCGCTGGCCTGGATGCGTGACCTTGAACTGCCTGCGCTGGATAAGGAGCAGGTGGAGGCGGAAAAAGCGCGCGTGTATGCGCCGCTGCTGCGGTGCGGACAGGAAGGCGTGAAGCCTGTGGAAATGAAAGAGCGCCTGCAGCGCCTGATGGATGAGTACGCCGGGGGTACCAGCCAGTATTACCGCACCAACGAAGAACGCCTGGACTATGCCCTGCGGCACATCAAGATGCTGCAAAGCCAGTTTGTGTTTTTGACGGCGGGTTCGCTGCACGAATTGATGGAAGCTCACGAAACCATGGATCGTGTGGATGTGGCGGAAGCCGTGGTGCATCACCTGAAAGCCCGCAAGGAAACCCGGTGGGCAGGATGGCAGACGCGTGTCGACTATCCCGAACGCGACGACGAACATTTTGACTGCTTTGTGGAGTCGCGCCGGGATCCGCAAAGCGGCGTCGTCACGACCTTCACGCGGCCCTACGAACAGCTGATCCCCGGAGACCGGCAACACGCATAGTTAGGAGAACTGTCATGCCCCCCATTGTTGATCCGCATAAGTGCAACGGCTGCCAGGGACGCGAAGAGACTTTCTGCGAAGAGGTCTGCCCTGGCGATCTCATGGCGCTTGATACGAGCACGGGCAAGGCCTTTTTGCGCTCCGCACGCGACTGCTGGGACTGCATGTCCTGTGTCAAGGCCTGTCCGAGAAACGCGCTGGAAACCAGAATGCCCTATCAGCTTGGTTATTTCAAAGCCAGTCTGCGACCCTTTATGGGCAGAAATACCATTACCTGGAAGTGCCGCGACATCAACGGCAAGGAAACAACCTTCCGGTTTGAAAACAGAAGGCCTGCCCGCTAAGGCAGCGTCCTTTTGCAAAACCGTCGTGGCCCTGGCAGAGCCCGTGCGCAGGATGTGTTGTCCTGCGCTCGGGCGGCGGTTTCTGCAAGCGCGTCACGATTGCGTGCGGCAACATGGCAACAGGCAAGCGTGCGCTTTTGCAAGGCAGACTTTCTGTAAAGGAAAACCGCTTGCACAGAGCGCGCCATGGTGCCGCGTGCGTCCACAATGCCGCCTTTCTTGATGAGGGAGCCAAAGGCTTTGTGAGCGCATGATCTGCACTGCCGCGTTGTAGCCTCAGGGGCCGCCCCAATCCGCCGTACTGTGGCGCTGTTTTTGTGTGGCGCCGTTGCAGCCTGTTCTGCCGCCTTGTACGTCTGAAAGCGTTCAGATGTGCAAGGCGGCTGTGTTTTTGCTGTGAGCAGACGGCTTTATAAAACGGCACAGGCCGCACGCTGCCGCACAAAAGGAAGATGTCAAAGGCCGGTGCAGCGATATTTTTGGAAAACGGCTGTTGTGACAAAATACTGTATGGTGCAATGCGGTTGACGGCACGTTCTTTTCTTTTTTAGCACAGCAGAATCGTTATTTTTTTTGAATAAAAATCCTTTTGCATGCAAGAGGCTGGGACGTATTGTATGCTGTTTATGAAGGATGTATTTTATCAATGAATTCATGAGAGTTAGTGCGCAGTGCCTGTAGCGTCTGATCAAAGCCGGATGCCGTATATGGCAGGCTGATTGAGGATTATGAAAAAGAC
>DVMI01000156.1 GCA_018715085.1 Candidatus Avidesulfovibrio excrementigallinarum
CATATCCAATTACCTCCTTCGGTGGTACTGTTTCTTACTATTATTATACGCTATTTCTCGTCAAAAATCAACCATTTGTTGTGACAGAGCCAAATAGAAAAATAAACCTTCCCTTGTGATGCGGTCTTGCCCGCAATGACTTACAGGCACAGGGGCACACCAGCCAAATTTTTCGAATCAGGATGTGTGCCACCAGCGTCCAGACCGGCTCTCTGCGCCCGCTGCTGGCGAGACATGTTCCCGTCAGCCGCACCCAAAAACGCTTTTGGAGCTCTTCTGTCAGGCCACGGCGCGCCCCCTGCCATCCACACCTCTGTATGATCGATTTAGCCGAGCGTGCGATACAAAAGCGTTGCCATCAACAGACACAGCGAAACAATCAGAAACTTGCGCACGGCGCCGGCCCCGGTGCGGATGGCCATGCGGCTGCCCAGCCAGTTTCCGGCAATGCTTGCACAGGCCATGGGCAAGGCTACGGCGTAGAGCACCTGACCGTTGACACAAAACGCAATAAACGCACCCACATTGGAGGCCAGATTGAACAGTTTGGCCGTAGCTGACGCCTCCACAAGGCCAAGGTACAAAATCCAGTGAAACGCGATGATGAAAAAGCTTCCTGCCCCCGGGCCAAAGAAACCGTCATAAAACGCCACGCCAAAAGAAACCAGCGGCATGACAAGCCAAAAGCGCACACCGCTGCAAACCAATGGCCGGATTTGCGGCTTTTCCTTGGGCATAAATGTCACGAGCATCCCGACAGGAAGCAGAAAAACCAGCACCTTGCCCAGCACGGCGCTGTCAAGGTGAAGCGCCAGTTGTGATCCGCTCCAGGAGCCGATCAGGGCGCACAGGACGCCAAACGGTGCAATATGCCAGTTGACCAGGTGATTGCGCGCGTAGTTCAAAAGCGCCACCAGCGTGCCCAGTGTCGCGGCAAACTTGCCCGTACCAAGCGCCATATGCGGAGGAAGACCAGCAAGCAGCATGGCTGGCAGCGTGATCAGTCCTCCCCCTCCGGCAATGCTGTCAATGAACCCTGCGACAAAACTGGCCGTCACACATATCGAAAGCGTTATAAGCATAGCGAACAAGGCTCCTCGCAAAAATGGCCCCTACGGTACACCCCGGGCACAGGGAAGGCAATCCGCTCTGCCCCTGTTCCGCACAGAGACAGCCACTCCTTTGTACAACACTTTTCCCTTACCGGGGCAGCGGCCTCATTCGCTTGCCTGTGCTCAAGCCACGGTGACAAGCACGTTCCGGCATCTTCACTTCCCGGGCCTGACGAAACCGTATGCCTTATCTTTGAACCGCAATGCTGGCAAACGCGTCACCTGTTATCAGGCTCGAGCCTGTCTCCTGGTCTGGCGATCGTGCTGCGAACCAAGGCATTCCGCCGTCTGCCAAGATGCAGCAAGCTCTGCGCAAACGCCTTCCTCCCTCCCCACTGCGGTCAGCAGCAGCATAAAAACGGAAGATCTGACACACGCTGCATCAACCTGCCTGATCGTCTTCTTTGTTGCCACGGCACAATCCGCCTTCTTCGGCCTTACATCAGGCAACAGCAAGCCCCCATTTTGGCAGGCAGCCGGATGGCGTTTTGACACGCCTGCCGATTGGATGTAGCAATAACGGCAGGAACGATATGCCCTCAGTTGTTTTTCTATAGGAGTCAGGAATGTCTTTAATTACCAAACAGATACAACAGGCCATGGAAGGAGGATCCTGGATTCGCCGTATGTTCGACGCCGGGATTCAGCTCAAAAAAGAATTTGGCGAAGACGCCGTGTGCGACTTCAGCCTGGGCAACCCCGATCTGCCCCCGCCAGCCGTTGTTGCTGACGGCCTGCGCAAACTGGCCGATCATGCCGGAGAACCCTTCAGCTTTGGTTATATGCCCAATGCCGGCTTTGAATGGGCGCGCAATATGCTGGCCGCCCATCTCAGCAAGGAACAGGGCGTGGAGCTGAAAGGCAGTGACGTCGTTCTTGGTTGCGGAGCGGCCGGCGCGCTCAACGCGTTCTTTCACTCCGTCCTTGAACCGGGCGATCAGGTTTTTTCGTTCCGCCCCTACTTTGTGGAATATAATTCCTATGTCGCCAACCACGGCGGCGCGTTTTCCACCCTGCCCAGCAAGCCGGACACCTTCCGGCTGGATCCTGACGCGCTGGCCGCAGCCATCACGCCCAAAACCCGCGCGCTGATCATCAACTCGCCCAACAACCCCACCGGCGTCATCTATACCGCAGAAGAGCTTGCGGCCATCATCGCCGTGCTTGAAGACGCTTCGAAACGCAATGGCCGCCCCATTT
This sequence comes from Candidatus Avidesulfovibrio excrementigallinarum, assembly GCA_018715085.1. GTDB lineage: Bacteria > Desulfobacterota > Desulfovibrionia > Desulfovibrionales > Desulfovibrionaceae > Avidesulfovibrio > Avidesulfovibrio excrementigallinarum. Next base: position 2,313 of record DVMI01000156.1, read on the forward strand.
ACCTGATTGCGGACGAGCCCTACCGCTTCCTCGCCTTTGACGGCGCCACTGTGCCCTCTGTGCTGCCTATGTACGACTACAGCGTCGTCGTCAGCTCCTTCTCCAAAAACCTTTCTCTGCCAGGCGAACGTCTGGGCTATGTGGCACTCTCGCCGCGGATGGAAGGCCGGGAAGAACTTGTCGCGGCCATCACCATGTCCACACGGACACTGGGCTTCGTCAACCCTCCGGTTGTGGGCCAGCACCTGATGGCTGCCGCGCTGGGCTCGCAGGTTGATCCCGGCATCTATAAACGGCGGCGGGATCTGATGGCCGACGTGCTGCGCCGTGCCGGTTACGAATTCCAGATGCCCGCAGGAGCCTTCTACTTCTTCCCCAAGGCCCCCGGCGGCGACGACATCCGCTTTGTCAGCGAAAAGCTGCAGGCGCAGCGGATTCTGGCCGTGCCCGGCACCGGCTTTGGCGGTCCCGGCCACTTCCGCCTGGCCTTCTGTGTCCAGGAAGAAGTCATCACCCGTTCCTATGAAGGCTTCAAACGCGCCCTGGAAAGCTAAAAAACGTTCTCTTTCGCTTGACAAGGTGCCCGGGGACAGGTAAGAACCTCTGTTCGAGAGGGACGTTAACTCAGTAGGTAGAGTATCTGCCTTTTAAGCAGAGAGTCGCAGGTTCGATCCCCGCACGTCCCACCATTTTTAAAGGCCATACCAGCAAGGTATGGCCTTTCTTGTTTTCGTAAACAGACCAGGCGGACAGCTCTCTGTTACGGCTTTGCCGACGTTGCGGCTCCAGGCTCTCTGGACAACATCAATGCCCAAACATCGCAGACGTCTGCCGCTTTTGCCACTGCGACAGGATGAACAGCAGCGACCCCACATAAGGCCGCAGCAGAGGAAAGGAATAATACGCATGCAGTCCGGCCCGAAAATCGTGGCAGGCCGCCAGCGCGCAGGCACGGCTCCAATGTCTGGCCATCATCACCAGCAAACCTTTTTCATCAAGCCACGGCACATCAGTAACGGCCTCATGCATACGCTCGAACAACGCCTGCAGCCCCACAAGGTCAGCAGGCTGCAGCGTCCTGTCCCGCAGGGCCAGCCGGCAATGCAACGTACGCTCTTCCTCGGTGGCATCAGGCAAGACCCGGGCCAGACCTTCAAGCGCCACCTGGACATGCGCAGCCGCAGAACGTTCACGCGAGCGACGGGAAAGGTTGCCTGAATACCGGCGGTAACGCAGCACGACATCCGGCAATATGTGGAAACGGCATCCGGCGGCTATGATCCTGCCGAAGAACTCGTCATCGCTTCCTACCGAAAGATGACTGTCCCACCATTGCGGCACACGATCCAGCACAGAACGGCGAAAGCAGAGCGTGGAATTAAACAGTATGCCGCCCCACAGGCTGGCCGCAGACACGACCGTATAGGGAATGTGCCGGCTGAAACAGGCCTTTCGCATTGCCCTGAGCTTATCCCAGACGTTGCTGCGCGAAAGAATCACATGTCCGGCGCCCACGCCGTCCAGTTCGGGATGCGCCTCAAGAAAGGCTATCTCACAGGCAAGCCGCCCAGGCATGAGCACATCGTCGTGATCGGCCGGCACAATGTACCTGCCGCGGGCCGCGGCATAGCCGTCGTTAGTGGCCGCGGCCACACCGCCATTCTGTGCGCGCCGGATAAGCCGGACACGGGGATCCGAGATAGCCTGTGCCCGCTTTACCGTATCGTCCGTCGAACTATCATCTACCAGAATCAATTCGAAATCCCGAAACGTCTGCGCCAGCACCGAGGCCACCGTATCGTGCAAAAGAGGCCCCGTATTATATAGCGGCATGATCAGGCTTGCCACAGGCTGAAACATACAATCTCCCGACATCATTCTGCTTGCACTCACACTACACCCAAGCCTGCCGGCAATGGGTGCAGCCTGCATACCCCATCAACACTGTCACAGCGCAGATCCCCGCCGTTTCGATACACAACGGCTGCCGTCCTGGTAGAAAACCCGGAAACCCGCAACCTGAACGAGCTTCTGAGACTCTCGGCGTCATAAAAAGCGCTGCCTATGTTACGAGGCTACAGCCCCCCCAAAAAAAATCTGCTGTCTGCCCGGGAAGGGGACACAACGTTCTCCTGTTTTGGACACAATGTGCCAGGACAACAGAACAATCTGCCAGACAACGGAAAGGCAACGGCTTTCCCTTTTGAGAGAAAGCGCGCCTCCACTGTCCCGCCGGCCTTCAGGAGGCATTGTCTCTCTTGTGGGCAGGAGGCGTCCCGTCGTGCCCGATCCGCCTGAAGTAGGCGTCGATCAAGGCTACGGGATATTCCGTCTTGGCCAGTTCTGTACGCCACCCCTGAATGTGGTTCCAAGGATGTTTGCCCATGATGATGTCCCGTTTGATGATCGGGAATCGAAAACGGCGCACCAGCGTCCGCCAGTACATATACAGCGGCGTGTAGGGACGGCGCTTGCGGGGACGCATGCTGGCAAACTGCGCCGGCGAAACATAGGCCCCGACGCGGAACACGCCGTTGTGCAGCTGATGCGACAGTCCCTCCTCATACTTCATCACCACAATATCGTGATCCGTTTCGCTGTCCACGGCCTGCCAGAAATTGCGGAATAACGTGGAGCCAAGCACTGTCTGACGGAAGACGAGATAATAGCTCTGCGTGTGCGGAAACGGATCTTCCGACTCTGAAAGCCCCCACCAGTCACACGGCAGGGCGTTCATGCGCGCGTGCACAGGCTCAAGGGGCCAGAGCGGACCAAAAATGCTGTCATTGAGCAGCAGGACTTCGTCTGCATCAAATAAAAAGCCGTAGTTCTCAAAGGCGACCCGCCAGCTCGCAAAGTCGTATCCAGGACTTATGCGGCGCAATTCCGCGGCAAAAACATCCTCCCCCGTCGCCCTGTCAAGGCTGTCTGAAACCAGAATCACCGCGTACCCCAGATCCCGGATGGCGTGCGCGAGATACAGTACATAAGGATCTACAATATGTTGCGGATCCCAGTGCGCAAGCACCGCATAACGCCGGTGCGTCCGCAAATCCGCCTCTTCATGCAGTACGCGGCTTTCCGGGGCCGCCACTGGAAACAACGCCAGAGAATCCCGCCACACATGGGTGCGCGGTTCCATGTCGACAATCAGTCGATCGTCCAGCACTGGATCTTCCAGCAGTCTGGACAAGGCCGCCCGGCGCACACTCGGGACATGCGCCAAAACCCTGCAGCAGCAGTGGGGCACCCGGGCCACTATGCGCAGAAGAATTTTCTTACGCAAAGAAAGAGATCTCATAACAGGCACTCCCGATGCCGCTTTACTTTCCCTTCAGGTGCCACAGTGTTGCGACGCGCCAGAAGAAACGCAGAAAGTTCCAGGACGCAGGTCGCAAGGGCAGTTCGATCGTCCCAGGGTAACGCTGCTCAAAAAATTCCTAACCAAAAGCAACACCACCCGCAACGCCTCTAGTTTTCAGTAACGACTCTGGTTTCGCTCTGTCGCTGCGGCAGCATCGGACAAATATTACACTCCTATCGCGCCAATCCAGAATGCTTTCAACACTGTTGTCTTTTAAGAACTCAGGTGAACTTTTAAAAAAGTTCACAGCAAAAAGCCTTTTCTATGAACGCTATGTGGCGCTGTGCAACTTCATCGCACACGGAAAGATATT
>DVMI01000157.1 GCA_018715085.1 Candidatus Avidesulfovibrio excrementigallinarum
ACGCCCCTGCTTCTGCCAGATCCGCCAGAGCTACCGTGCAAACGCCTACCATGCCAGACCGTTCCAGCCGAATCTGTTGCAACAGTCTGCCCCACAGCCTGACTTTGCTCATGCTCCATTGATTATCCAGCTGGTTGCGGATGGCAGCGGCATCAAGCCCTTTGTCCATAAGCCGCGCGGCCAGCCGGTACACCTCGGCCGTTGTGTTGCCGTGCGTGAACGAGCCCGTATCTGTCACAAGAGCCACATAGATACAGGCGGCAAGCTCTCCGTCCAAAGGTACGCCGACGGCATCTGCCAGCGCGGCCACCATCTGTCCTGTGGCGGCCATGCGTGGGTCAATCCAATTGTAAAGTGTGCCGAACCGCGGATTGCCCTGATGATGATCCACATTCACACAGGGAAGCTGCGGCAGCATGCCGGAAAGTTCCTTACCCAGACACCAGACGTCTCCGCAATCCAGGGAAACGAGCAGATTCGGCTTAAACGGCAGTTGCGACACAAAACGGTGCGCCACGCCAGGAAGCGGCATCCAGTTCAGGTAGTCCGGCACGCCGGTCGCATTGATCAATGCAGCCTGCTTGCCCATACGCCGCAACAACCAGACGAGCGCACTGCTGGATCCTATTGCGTCGCCATCCGGGTTGACGTGGCCAGATACAACAATCTGATCGTAGTCGCGCAGGATTTCCATCACGCACGCGGCATGTTCCATCACGGTCTGCGGCGCGGGCGCACCACTGGCGGACGCTTCAGTCGGCATCAAAAATCTCCAAATCGCTGTAAGTCATTTCCTCAGAGCACACCGCTTCCATCATGAGCAGGCACTTGTCCATGCGCGAACGCAGATGGCGTTCGTTGTTGCTGATGGAAACCACCTGCAAGCGCAGCCTGGTCAATGACTCTTCCGTGCCAGCTTCGGCAATAGCAACATTGAACGTATTGCGGGTCTTCTGCTTGAGGCTGTTGGCAACCCGACGTTTCCCCTTCAGAGACTCGTTTCCGTGTAACGCATACTCGACAGTCAGCAGGGCAATCAGCATGGCGGGAAAAAGCAGGTTAGCCGCGCCCGGGGCAAGCCCCGGACGCGGCGGTGAACGGCAAGAGAGGCTGGAGGCTCTTCCCCCAGCTGAAAGGGCTAAAGCGTAGCGGCCTCAGTCACGGTTTCAAAGAGATCGAGCACATCGCCTTCTTTGATGTCATTGAAGTTTTCAATGCTCATACCGCATTCATAGCCTTTTTGCACTTCGCGGACATCGTCCTTGAAGCGTTTGAGCGAGGCGAGCTTTCCGGTGTAGACCACCACGCTGTCGCGCAGCAGACGGACGCCGGCGTTGCGGGTCACCTTGCCATCGGACACGATACAGCCAGCCACTGCGCCGACCTTGGGCACCGAGTAGACACGGCGCACTTCGGCCTGACCGAGGTACACCTCGCGGCTCACAGGAGCAAGCAGACCTGCCATGGCGCTCTTAATTTCTTCCACGAGCTTGTAAATGATGTCGTAGAAGCGGATATCCACATTTTCGTGCTCGGCCACGTCCTTGACCTTGGCGGTAGGACGCACGTTGAATCCAATGATGATGGCCGAGGAGGCCGAAGCGAGCAGCACGTCCGACTCGGTGATGGCGCCTGTGCCGCCGTGGATGACCTGAATTTTAACCTTATCGGTGCTCTGTTTGTTGAGGGCTTCGACAATGGCTTCCAACGAGCCCTGCACGTCAGCCTTGACCACAAGGTTCAGGGTGTGCGTTTCGGCAGTGTCGCCCGAACTGGCCAGGAACGTTTCGAGCGTGACGCGCGACTCCCGGGCCAGTTCGCGTTCGCGCTGCTTGATGGCACGGCTTTCGGCAATGCGGCGGGCCAGCTTTTCGTCAGACAGGCAGACGAACTCCTCGCCCGCGTCCGGAACGCCTTCAAAGCCTTGAACTTCTACAGGACACGAAGGACCGGCTTCCTTGACCTTGCGGCCCTGATCGTTGAACAGCGCACGGGCACGCCCACTGAAAACGCCGCACACAAAGCTGTCGCCCTGATGCAGGGTGCCTTCCTGAATGAGGACCGTGGCCACAGGACCGCGCCCCTTATCAAGCTTGGCTTCAACGATATGACCGCGGGCAGGCTTGTTGGGATTGGCCTTCAGATCGAGGATTTCGGCCTGCAGTGCCAGCAGCTCAAGCATGTCATCCAGCCCTTCGCGCGTCTTGGCCGAGACTTTAACAACCACGGTGTCTCCACCCCAGTCTTCGGGAACAAGACCGATTTCAGCAAGCTCACGCAGGACGCGATCAGGGTTGGCTTCGGGCTTGTCTATCTTGTTGACGGCCACCATGATCGGCACCCCTGCCGCGCGGGCATGGTTGACGGCTTCACGGGTCTGCTCCATGACGCCGTCGTCGGCGGCGACAACCAGCACCACAAGGTCGGTGACCTGTGCACCGCGGGCGCGCATGGCGGTGAACGCTTCGTGACCGGGCGTATCAAGGAACACGATGTTGCCGCTGCGGGTCTTCACAAAGTAGGCGCCGATGTGCTGCGTAATGCCCCCGGCTTCACCGCCAGTGACGTTGGTCTTGCGGATGGCGTCAAGCAAAGAGGTTTTGCCGTGGTCAACGTGCCCCATGATGGTCACCACCGGAGGACGGCGCACCAGCGACTCCTCAGAGTCAGGCGTGGTCTGGGCCAGGTAGTCCTCTTCAGCAAAACCGACCTTTTCCACTTCATACCCGAACTCAGCGGCCACGATCGACGCAGTGTCAATGTCCAGCGCCTCATTGATGGTGGCCATAATCCCCAGACTGAACAGCACCTTGATGATTTCGCCAGATTTAAGCCCCATCTGGTGCGCCAGATCGGCCACGCGGATGGCTTCTTCAACGCGAATCTTGCGCTTGGCGGCCTTGATGGGCTGCGTAGCCTGTGGCGTCTGCCGGTTATCACGGCTCTTTGGACGACGGCGGCCGCGCATGCGGGGCATTTCGCTGTCCTCATCCTCGTGACGGCGGCCCATTACGTCGTCACTCTGGAAATCCATCATACGCCGGTTCTGATTCTTGTTTCTCTTCTTCTTTCCCTGGCCCTCACGTCCGCCATCAAAGGCAGAAGGCATACCGCCTGCGGCTGCACCGGGCATGCCGCCACCGGAACGAGGGGCGCCGCCGGAACGGCTGGAGCGAGGCACTGCGTTGCGCCCGTCGCGATCATCGCGGCTGTCGCGGCTGTCGCGGCGGTCGTCACGGCCGCCATCGCGATTGTCACGCCGGTTATCACGCGCGTCACGGCCACCGTCGCGACTGTCGCGGACATCGCGGGCAGCGGCTGCCGGAGCGGGATCAGGACGGGAGATAATTCGAACCTGCGGCGTCGAGGCGGGCGCCTCCTGACGTTTGGACTTGCGCTCACCGCCGCGGCTGTCGCGCGGTTCACGAGACTCTTTGGGTTCGCGGGGTTCCTTCGGTTCGCGCGGCTCTGCCACAGGCGGCAGCAAAGACGGCATTGACGAACCTTCCGGCTCAGCCGACGCAGCAGGACGCGCCCGACGCACGGGTTCGGCAGGCGCTTCGGGCTTGCTTTGGGCGGCTTCGCTTTCAACAGCTCCGGTTTCAACAAAGCTGGCAGCGGCAGCCTCTTCGGCATGGGCTTGCGCGCTCTGGACCGGTGCTTCAGCAGGCGCTGCAATCGGTTCGGCGGGAGCCTTGGCTGGGGCAGGTTCGGGCTGACTGGGCGCAACCGCGGCGACTTCCGGGCTGGCTGACGCCGCAGCGGGCTCGCTGACCACAACCGGTTCGGGTCGAGGACGACTGATAATTCTGGCTGCTGGGGTCTCCACGGGACGTTTGCCTCCACTCTTCTTGACGACTTTGGCACGGCCTTCATTCTCCGCGCCAGCGGACGTCTGCCGAAGGCTGGTCTCTTCCGCAGGCTGCTGTTTCTGAGCGTCAGCAGCCTTGCCGGCGGCGGGCGTCGGGCTTTCTTCTGGTTCGCTGGGGGCAGGCGCAGACGGCTTTGGTTCTTCGCGCACGATTTCCTGTTCTTCCTTACTGCCTGCGGACGGGGAAACGCTTTCGGCGGGCGCGTCCAGCTCTGCCGGCGCTTCCGTTTCCTGGGCCGCACTGGCGTCAGCAACGACTCTGCGCCGGCGCACAATGACCCCGGCCTGGCTTTCGCGGCGCTCATCCACACCGTCGCCGCTCTTGCTGCCGGCAAAACGGTCGCGCACACGCTGCACGTCATCCGCGGCGATCATGCTCACCGTGCTCTTGGCCGGAACCCCCAATTCCCTGAGAACCCGCATCAATTCCCTGGACTGAATATTCAATTCAGCCGCGAGTTCCTTGACATTCACCTTTTCGTCACTCATGCGCTCTCTCCCTTTCTCTTCCGCCTGGCAGCCCGAAACTTGAGAAACTGCTCCTTGCATTTCTCGTCCGCGCACACATACCACCCCCGCCCGGGAAACCTCTGGCGCTCGTCAACCTGCAGCCCTCCGACGGCAGGCTCTTCCCCATTTTGGGGCAATACATGGCGCGTAAGCTCACGACGTGGCGCACGGCGTCGACAAATGACACACATCCGGATGGGAACATGCCCTCGCCCCATCTAGGCGTCCTTCTCCAGACCGGCTTCCGGTTGCACGGCCTCCCCGGCCTCGGCCGGCTCGTCAGAAGTGGCGGGCGCTTCGGCAGGCATCAGGAAGTTCACCGCAGACTTCAAATCCGCCACACGCGCTGGCGAAAGCAGCAGCTTTTCAGCCAGTTCTTCATCACTGGCGTCACGCAGCCGGGCCAGCGTATTGAATCCAGCGGCAAGCAGCGCCTCTACAGAGAGCTCAGCAACATTGGCCACCTGTTCAAGTCCGCGGCCAATGGCATTGGCTTCATTGTAGCGCGTTTCAGTAAAGATATCGATCTTCCAGCCAAGCAGCTTGGCCGCAAGCTTGACGTTCTGTCCCTTGCGACCAATGGCACTGGTCAGCTGATCATCCGGGACCGTAACCTCAAGCAGATTTTCGGCCTCATTGACGGTAATGCGAGAAATGATCGCGGGAGCCAAGGCGTTG
>DVMI01000012.1 GCA_018715085.1 Candidatus Avidesulfovibrio excrementigallinarum
ACAACACTAACGTATGCTGGTCAGAGTCATCCTTATCTGCAACAGCCGTCCTTCAGGATGACAGCCTGACACATCTAAGATCCTCCTTATCTGTGCTTCTTTACGAGACAACTTACCTGGCAGCAACTATAAAACACTTTTTCAGTTTGTATACTATGTTGCTTCAGGTTCTGCTTTTGTGTACTTATGCCTGATACGATGTATTGATATTGATGCTATCGGGTTGCGAACGTCTGCACGGCCTTTTGTGTTTGACGGAGATAGCCATCGGCTGTCACTCACACGCCTAATGAAAAATGAACCTTCCATGCTCAAAGGAGTTTTCATGCCCAAGCATATTTCCGTTCGTGTCCCGTGGCACGACAACGGCTGGAATGGTCAGGTCTGTCAACGTCCTGCTGCCAATACCGCCTGCACTGTGCTGAAAAACATCGCCATCAAACGGCATGATCCTACATTCCCCCGCTGCGAAGAGGCCGCCAAGACTTCTGCCCCCGACGGCCAGCCGGCGGCGTTTACCCCTCCCTGCCTGCGAGAATCAGGCTTTTTCCTCTCGCCTGAAGCCCACACCATCACGGTTCAACATCCTTATGTATTCGACAGGCACTACAGCCACATGCTGGAGACCACCGTCGATATCCCGCCCCACGCCTTCATTGGCATTCCCTACGGCTGGCTGCTGCGTCCAGATCCCAACAATACGGCACTAAGCAAGCACGACATCTTTTTCACGCAATACAAGCCGGACATTGAAATTCCTGTAGCCAGCGGAACCTTTATTTCCAATGGTGTCAATCAGAAACCGATTTTTGAATATTTCTGGCGGGATGTCGTGCCCGGGCAGTCCATGGTCACAGCCTATGCAAAAGCCATTCCGCTTACCGACAATCCTGCGCGTGTGGTCGTGGCGATCGGCCGGATCACCGGACTTGGCGCAATGCGGGAATATGCCTATGCAGAACCTCCGGATTACGAGAACCGTCTTTCCGCATGGACGTGGGAACGCCCTGTGACACATTCGCTGACAGGGGCAGCCGCAGAGGGGGTGCTGATTCCCTTTGCGCAGATAGAGGCCTATCTGCGGGAACATCCGGAGCAAAAGGCCGACGACTTACTGCTGTTTGCCCCCGAAGCGTACAGGGCCGAATTCTCCTATGGCTGTGAGCATGTTTCTCCCGATGCCATGATTCTGCTGCTCAACCGCGCCATTACGCTCCTGACGACCTATCAGCGGCTGGGTTTTTGTGCGCCTGACGGGCTTCCCTGGGAGCGGCAGGCCCGCTGGTGCAGGGATCGCCTCGAAGAGGTCTGGCGCGAACGCGGACCGTATCCAGGACTTGGTTCTGTACTGACTGCCCTGGGCCTCAGGTATGCGTACGACATCGCCGACGCGTTGCGCAAGCGCCACCCGGGCCCGGAGCTCTGGGAACATCTTGCCGAACACCTGGAAAGCCGGCACAATCTGACTGCCCTGCTGCCTGAAGAACAACAGTCCATTGCCAAGCAGACGACGGGGGTCACGCTCAAGACCCTTGTTGCAGATCTGAAGAAAATGGGCGACCTGCTGCGCCTGCTTGCAAGGATGGAGCTGAGCGTGCCGCAGGCGCTGCTGCTGCTTGGCCGGCAACAACTGCCCGGCTGGCTCATAGGGTATTTCAACCGCCTTTGCGAACTGTGCAGCCTTTCTTCGGAAGAACTGACCGAACAGGTTTGCGCCAATCCCTACACGCTGTATGAGCAGACACGGCTGCTGCCGCCTGAGTATGCGATCGACATCAACGCCATTGATCTGGCGTTGTTCCCCCCTGCTCCGTTCCGGAACGAATGGTTCGATGACAAGGGTGGGACACAAATAGAAGATCCGGATGATGAGAGACGCCTGCGCGCACTGGTGACCTCCATTCTGGAAGCAGCGGCCGATCGGGGCCATACGCTCTGTCCCCAGGATGAAGTGCTGACAGCCTGTCACCAGTTCAGAACCGATTTGCCGGGCGTTACTGTTGACATCGCCGTGCGGGAACGGACACTGGAACTTTTTACGCGGTTTTTTGCACCGCTGTTCGTCCGCAAAAACATGATACGGTTGAGCGACAACGGCGAACAGCAGGCAACAGCATGGCAGCTCACGCGCCTGGCCGATCTTGACGACGAGATCCGGCAGGCCGTTGAAAACCGTCTGACCAATCCACCCCCCGCAATCCAGGAAGACTGGAACAACGCACTGGCCTCCACCTTCGGCCCCCTGCAGGCCGGCGACACCAGAGAACAGGCAAGCCGGGCCGAAAAACGGCAGGCTATCGAAAAACTCGCGGACTCGGGCCTTGGCGTGCTGACAGGCGGTGCAGGCACGGGCAAGACGAGCGCTCTGGTTGCGCTGTGCCGCAGCAGGCAAATCCAGCAGGGGGGCATTCTCGTCCTTGCACCCACAGGCAAGGCCCGGGTAGTGCTGAGCTCCGCGCTCCAACAGGCCGACATTCCCCATGAGGCCAAAACCGTGTTTCAGTTCCTGCTGGCTGAGAAGCGGTGCGATCCCATCACATACCGCTACTATCTGAGCCAGAGGGCCCCACGCCATGACATACCGCAAACCGTCATTGTGGACGAATGCTCCATGCTTACTGAAGAGATGCTGGGGACGCTCTTCCAGTGTCTGCAACACGCTCCCCGCCTGATTCTCGTCGGCGATCCCAATCAGCTGCCGCCCATCGGCACGGGCAAACCGTTTTTTGAGCTGTGTGTCAGGCTGAGCCAGGAAGAGGGCCAGCCCCACTATGCACGCCTGCAACTCAACAACCGCCAAGGAGGCCTGGAACGCACGGATGTGCAGCTTGCCGCCTTATTCAGCATGGAGGGACAGCGCTGCGACAGGTCGCTGCTTGCAGCAGCCTTTGAACGCAATGACGGCACCGTGACGTTTGTCCCCTGCACGCAGTTGGAAGAGGTTGACAAGACTGTCCGCGCCACCCTGAACAAGATTTTTGACCAACTGCATCTTGAAGGTACGGAAAATGTGCGCTTCGACTACTCTCTCGGCGGTCAGCTTGCCGAACACGGACAGAAATACATGAACTTCGATGACGCTGCGGGCGTCGAAAACTGGCAGATCCTCACCCCCTGGCGCAACCGCGCCTATTGCGGCAGCACAGCCTTAAACTCCCTGCTGCACGAACAGTTTGGTCAGTGGACTAAACGGGCCGAGGGCATATACAAGAAGCGCACGGATAACCTCCTGGGAAACGACGGCATCTGCTTTGGCGAAAAAGTCATCAACCTGGAAAACAAAAACTGGGGAAAAGATGGCGTCTCCCCCCTCCGGCAGGATGCAAACCCGAATCAAGGCCCCTATGCCACGGCCAACGGTGAAATCGGCATTGTCAGTGATTTACAGCGGAACTGGGATGCCCACCAGAGGAAGTATGTGGGTAGGAACCGGTACCATTGTGTGCAATTTTCCAGCCAGCCCGGCTTGTTGTATAAATTTCCCAGCCGTGCGGGCAGTGACGACGCACAACCAGCTCTGGAACTGGCCTACGCCCTGACGGTGCATAAAGCGCAAGGCTCAGGCTTTGGCGCGACCATCCTGGTACTCATGGACGAAGGCCGCACCCCAAGCCCCTTCCTGAGCAGAGAAATGCTCTATACGGCCCTGACCAGACACCGGGACAGGCTGTTCATCATCACAAACCGGCAGCCGGGCGACCTTCTGGCCTACGCCGAAACGCCGCAGTCAGAGCTCGCCCAACGCAAAAGCAACCTGTTCGGCGACCTGATCCTCATGAGCCAGGAAGATCGCGACCGTCACGGCTGGTACGATGCGCGGCTGATTCACCGCGCCACAGACGGTACCCTGCTGCGCTCCAAATCCGAACTGATCATTTACAACATGCTCCTCGCGGCCGGACTCAATCCCGTCTATGAAGCCAGTCTGGCCTGGGAAGATGGAAAGGTCCTTCCAGATTTCACCATGACCGTCAACGCGCAAAAAGTATACTGGGAACACCTCGGCATGTTAGGCAATAGCGCATACAAGCAGCACTGGGAAGACAAACAACGTCGCTACCTGGCGCATGGAATCAGCGAACAGGCGGGTAACCTGATTTTATCGTATGACAATCCGTTGAACGGCGCACTTGACAGTCAGCAAATCGCCGCCAGCATCGAGGCGCTGCGCAACCGCCAGCAACGCCCTGCCTGACACCAGAAAAGACAGCACAGAGTCATGCTGCCCGTCCCCCCGGCAGGAACGTGGCCTGCCCCGGGGGTGCGTGTTTTGAAGCGAAAGGACAGGCTTCATCCGGGAACGGTTGTTCCTGCCCCGGGGGTGTGTCCGGGCCGGATCGCAACGCCCGCCGGGGGCAGAACGGCGGCTGTTGCGGCAGGAGCCGGAACGCGGGCGGGCGCGGCGCACGCAAAAACGCCCCCCGGCCGGTGTGCCGGGAGGCGCAGAAAGGCGGGCGGTGCTGCCCGGAACAGCAGGTGCGGATCAGGCCAGGTTGCGCTTGGCGGCAAACGCCTTCAGCGCCTTGACGAAGCATTCCATGGGGGCCACGGTCAGGCCTGCGCCGATTTGGCCGATGCCGCCGGCCTTGTGCGAAATGCCCGTGTCGATTTCCGGTTCCATCCCGGTTTCGATGACCTTGCGGATGTCGATACCCTGCGGGATGCCGCGGAATTCGAGAGCAGGGATGCGAAAGACGTCGCTTTCGGACACGGTGATCTCATACATCCTGCGGGTGATGTCCATGGCGCTGGCTGCGGTGCCGCCCACCAGCTGGGTGATGGCCGGCGCGGCGGCCATGGAAAACGCGCCAAATCCCATGGTTTCGGTGATGGCCGAGTCCCCGATGTCGCGGTCAGCGTCGGCAGCGCTGTATCCGGGGAAGAACACGCCCTTGACGTAGGGCGAGGGCGCGGTGAACCACTGATCGCCCAGGCCGGACACCCGGATGCCGAACTCCACGCCGTTGCGGGACAACGCCGTTACGATCGTGCAGTCTTCAATGCCGTGGGCCGGATCGACCATGGCCTTGCACGCGGCCATGGCGTTGTTGAGGAACATGCCGTCGCTGGAGCCGAGGTGCTCCAGGGTCCGGGCGGCGTCGGGGCCGCCCACCGAGGCGATGGCTCCGCCCAGATAGCGGATGAACAGCGCCGAAGCCGCCTTGTTGCGGTTGTGCAGTTCGTCGCCCATTTGCAGGGCCTGGGCCATGAGCTGCTTGATGTCGAGCCCGCCGCTGCGCTCAAGGGCCACGGCCAGCGTTTCGGCCATGCCGTCGTTCATCCAGCGCAGTTTATCGATGATTTCGGGATCATAGGCCCCCATGCGCAGCACGCGGCCAAGCCCCATGTTCAACGTTGTGTAGATTTCGTGATCAAAGGCCTCGTTGCGGGTCACATACACCGCCATCGACGGGCTGATGATCCCGGCCATGGGGCCGATGGAGCGGCGGTGGTGGCAGCAGTCAAGGCTGATGGCTCCGCTGTCGGCCAGTTCGATCGCTTCTTCCGGCGTTTTGGCCCAGCCTTCAAACAGGATGGAACCGATCATGGCGCCGCGCTGGGTGCCGCACATGTCTTTCCACTCGATGGGCGGCCCGGAATGCAGCAACGTCTTTCCTGTAAGCCCGGGGACAACGTCCCTGGCCACCTTCATGCCCACCAGATGGGCAGTCCCCTTGCGGATGCGGCGAATGGCCTCTTCGTTGGCACTGCGAATACCCATGTTTCTTCTCCACCAGTGTAAGGTTTAGGCCGGGGTTGAGCACTCTGCGGCCTGCGTTCCCATAAAAACCGGGCGTAGCTGCCCTGCACTCCGCGCCAGGCGGGCGCGGCGCTCCATAACGCCGCAGGGACGCCGTGCGTTCTGACGGCGCAGGGACGCGCGCGGCAACATACTCCGGGCAGCTGCCCGCTCCCGCGCGGGCCGGATCCCTCCGGCGGCGCGCCGTCCCTGCTTCTGCCGTTGCTGCCCTGCCACACGGTCCGGCCAGGCAGGGCCGGGACGGTTGCAAAAAGGCGGAACGAGCCGGACAGGTCCGCCTTGTCCGCGCCGCGCGTTCAGCGCTGCGGTGCGGGCTGCCGCGCTTCAAGCTGCGGGGCAAGGGCCGTGGCGGCGCGCAAAAGCACGCCGTCTTCGTTCCGCCGGGCAACAAGCTGAATCCCCACGGGCATGCCGTGCAGCCAAAACGCCGGCAGCGTCAGGCAGGGCATGCCGCACAGGCTCCACAAGGTGGAGCACAAAGGCGACCCGGCCCCGTCCTGCAGCAGGGGTGCGCATTCCCTGGCGGCAGGGGAAACAAGCACGCTGCCCGGCGCAAGGCGTTTGGCCACGGCGTCATACAGCGCCCCGGCCGCGCGGCGGGCCTGCGCAAACACGGCGGGCAGCACGGCCGCGCCCTGCTCCAGCGCCGCGCGCAACGGCGGCTGCGGCGTCAGGCCGTGGGCAAAAAAACCGGCGGCGTTGTCGGCCAGTTCCCTGTTCATGATAGTGTCAAGCCATTCCACGCTGTTTTCTGCAGCGTCGGGCAGGGCCCGTTCCTCAAGCCCCAGCGACGTCCGCAGCGCGTCAAACGCCTGCCGCACGGCGGTGTCGGGCACGCCGCCCAGCGGCCAGACCCAGGCCATGGGCGGGCAGGCTTCTGCCGGATCGGCCTCTGCCGGTACAGGGCAGCCCGGCAGCAGGCGCAGGTCGTCAACGCGCGCCGTCATCCAGCCCGGCACGTCCAGCGAAGGACAAAGCCGGACCAGGCCGTCCAGGGCCGCCGCGTCATAGGTGGGCTTCCAGGCCGCGATCCCGCAAAACGAGGCCGGCCGGATCAGTGAGGCGTTGGTCTGCGTGCCCAGGGCCAGGCCCACATGCCCCCGGGCCACGGCAATGGCCGATCCCGACGAGGAACTGCCGGGCGTCCGTGCGGGATCCAGGGGGTTTTTGGCGCCGGGCGTAACGCCCAGGGCGCATTCGGGCATGCTGGTTTTGCCAAGGATGATGGCGCCGGCCTGCCTGAGCCGTGCCACAACCGGCGCGTCGCGCTCTGCCGGCGGGGCCGCAACGGCCAGCCCGCAGGCTGTGGGCATGCCCTGGACGTGGATGTTGTCCTTGACGCCCACAAACACGCCGGCCAGGGGACCGGCCGCCTCGCCGCGGGCCCGCGCCTCGTCCAGCGCTGCGGCCGCGCGGCGCGCGCTGTGTTCGTCCACAAAGGCCCACGCGCCAAAGGCCCTGTCGGCCTCTATCTGCTCCAGCGCCTTGTCAAGCAGGGCCTGCGCGCTTGCGCCGCGGGCAAAGGCGTCTTTGCTTTCACGCAACGTCATTGTGTTTCCTTTTGTGTTCCGGCCCTGCCCCCCGGGCCGGGCAGACGCTGCCCGGCGCCAAAGGGCCCTGTGCCGTTGTTCTGCCGGTTACATCAGGCCCGGGATGAACAGCGAAATGGACGGAATGAACGTCACCAGCAGGATGACCACAACTTCGCACAAGATGAACGGAACCGCCGCTCTGGCCGTCTGGGCAAACGGCACGCCGCCAATCTGCGAGGCAAGGTAGAGCGAAAGCCCGACCGGAGGCGTCAGATGGGCCATGGAGAGGTTGACGTTCATGATGGCGCCAAAGTGGATGAGATCCACGCCCAGTTGCAGCAGGATCGGCTTGAAAATGGGCAGCAGCATGTACATGGCCGCCACCGGTTCGATGAACGCGCCGGCAATGACCAGGATAAAGTTGATGGCCAGCAGGATCATGACCTTGTTGCCGGCAAACATGTCCATGAGCGCCTGAGCCAGCGCCACGGCCAGGCCCTGGGTTTGCAGCAGCCAGCCGAACAGCGCCGAGGTGGCAATGATGAGCACGACGACGCCCACGGTCTGCCCGGCGTCAAAAAGAATCTGCGGCAGTTCGGCAAAGGTCAGTTTGCGGTAGATGAACATGCCCACGACGAAGATGTAGACCACCGCCACGGCGGCCGCTTCTGTGGGCGTAAAGACGCCAAGATAAATCCCGCCAAGGATGATCACCGGGCACAGCAGGCCCCAGATGGCGTCTTTAAAGGCCCTTGCGATGTTGCCGAGGCTGTGATCCTGCGCTTCGCCGCGCAAATTGTGCTTGCGGGCGTAGAAAAAGACGTAGGTGGACAGCACCACTGCCATCAGAAGTCCGGGGAAGACGCCCGCGCCAAACAGCTTGGCCACCGACGTGTCGGTAATGACCCCGTAGATGATAAAGCCCATGCTGGGCGGAATGACCACGCCAAAGGTGCAGCCCGCCGCCACCACGGCCACGGCAAAGGGCGCGGGATACCCGGCGCGCTTCATGTAAAAGATAAGAAAGCTCAGGGCCGCCACGGTGGCCACGTTGGATCCGGAAATGGAACCCAGGATGCAGCCGGCAACGATGGTTGTGATGCCAAGGCCGCCGGGGACGGAGCCGAACAGCACCTGCGCCAGGTTGACCAGCCGGGTGGCAATGCCCGTGCGGGTCATCATGGCGCCCACCATGATGAACAACGGCGTGGCCAGCAGGGCAAACGAGTCAAGCGAGCCGGAAAAGATGTACTGCACCACCGTCATCGGGGCGGCGTTGGCAATCCAGATGGCTAAAAGGCTCGCCATGCCGACCGCCACCGCAATGGGGAAATTCATCAGCAGAAACAGCGCGAACAGCAGGAAGGCAAGCGCGCCCGCATTCATCAGCAAATCCATACGTTCCTCCTACTTGTCGCTGTTGACGGAATTTTGGGCGTCCAGCTCTTCTTCCAGCTCGCTCTTGCCCTGCGGAGGCGCAAAGAAATACTGCGCTGCGCGGATGGCGCACCAGGTGAAGGCCAGGGCCATGATCAGGTTTACCGTCCAGACGGGGATGCCGGTGCCGGAACTGATCTGCCCCGTGCCCATGGCCCGCAGGGTGCCGCGGTAGGCCTGCAGGGCCATGAAGCCGCAGTAGCCCACCGAGCCTATTACCACGCTCCAGGCCGAAAGGCGCTGCATGCGCGGGGAGAGCTTTTCGACAATCAGCGGCACGCCGCTGTGCTTGCCGTACCGGAATCCTGCCGCCGCGCCGAACAGGCCGCCCCAGATGAACAGATAGCGGACAAGTTCTTCTGACCATGCGATGGAATAGTGGAAAATAAAGCGCGACAGCACACCCAAAAACACAAGCACCACGATCAGCAGCATGCACAGGATGATCATGTAGCGCTCAATATTGTCCAGCAATGCGGTAAGCACACGCATGGCGTTCTCCTCCTCGTTGTCCGCAGCGTTTCCCCGGAGCGGCTCTGCCTGCGGTCTGAAGCCGCCCCGACTGGCGCGGGAGCGGGAATGTCCGCCCCCAGAGGCGCAGGGAGCTCCGCGCCGCCGGCCTGCGTTCCTGCCGGCGCGCCTTCTGGCAGGCTCCAGGGCAGAAGCGATCTGCGCTTCAAACCCGCCGGGGGCGCGGGGCGCCGCCCCCGGCGGAAACCGTATTACTTGGAGAGGCGGGCGACTTCCTCAAACAGGCTCTTCACAAACTCTTCGCCATAGGCCTTGGGTGCGGCGTCATAGACGGCCTTCACGCTGTCCTTGAAAACGGCGATCTGTTCGGGAGTCAGCTCCACGATGTTGATGCCCTTGGCGCGCATGTCGGCAATGATCTTGTCGTCGGTATGGGCGGCCTGCTCGCGCTGATAGGCCATGGCGTCGTCGGCGGCCTTGGTGATCAGGGCCTGTTCGTCGGCGTCAAGCGACGACCAGAACGGCGCGCCCACGACCACGCCGATGCCTTCAAACACCATGTTGTTGATGGCAATGTACTTGGACACTTCATAGAACTTGGACGAGTAAATGAGCGGAATGGGCGAGGCGCCGCCGTCAATGGCGCCGGACTGCAGCGCCGGGAACACTTCGCCAAAGCTCATGCTCACGGGCACGGCTTCCATGCTGCGGAAAGCGTTCAGGAACACTTCGTTGCCGGGCACGCGCAGCTTGACGCCCTTAAGATTGGCCGGGCTGGTCACAGGGCCCTTGTTGGTGTACACCTGGAAGAAGCTGCCGTCCCCCCAGGCCAGAATCTTCATGCCGGTCTTGGCTTCGAGATCCTTGGCGATGGCCTGCCCCACGGGGCCTTCGAGCACGTTGATGGCCATGTTGGCGTCACGGAACAAAAACGGCAGGGTGGTGGCGTAGAAGCGCTTGTCAAGCTGCGTCAGCCAGATGTTGGATTTCAGCGCGATGTCCACCGCGCCAGCCTGCGTCATTTCCATTTCCACACGGTCATTGCCGCTGACCAGCATGCCGTTGGGATACACTTCGACCTTCATTTTGCCCTGGCTGCGCTCTTCAACCAGCTGTTTGAACTTCTGAGCGCCCATGTCCCAGGTGGAGCCGCTGGCCACGGTGAAGCTGAGACGGATGGTCCTTGCGGCCTGCGCGGTGGCGCATACGGCCGTCATGGACACCAGCAGGGCTACCGCACTTGCGATGGCAACGATCTGACGTTTCATACCCTTCTCCTTAAGGTTGGCTCAAATGAGCGGTGATAAAATTCTCCCCCCACATTCAGACGGCCGCGGCCGGCCCCGGCGCGCTGCAGTGCGCCGGCCGTGCACTCCGGTCCCGCATGAAGGCCCGGACCGGCAAGCGCCGTGCCCCCGCCGCAGCGCGGGCCCTGCCGCGCTAGTCGTCAAGGAACGGCAGGAACCTGAGCACGGACTCCACCGCCTCGGACGGCGGACGCCAATCCACCTTCTGGACGGTCACGCCCTGTTCTTCCAGGCTTTCTGCAAACATGTCGACCCCGGCGGCAACCGCCACCAGCGGCGCCGTCAAAATGGCGTTGTCCGATACATCCATGATTTTTCTCCTCCGTGTCAAAGGCGCGGTCAGCCGCGCGCTCCGGAAAGATAGGCCGCCCGCCGCTGCGGGCTTGCCAGCAGCGCCGCCAGACGGGCCGCCTGCGCGTTGTTGTGCAGGATAATGGCCCCGGCCGCGCGCAACGTTTCGATCTGCCGGCCAAGCTTCTGCGCGTCGTCTTCGACGCCCACCACGCTGCCCACAAACACCGGACGCAGGCCCTGGCGCGCCGCCTCTGCAATGGCCTGGGCAAACACGCCGGCCGGATCTTCATGCGAGCAGCGCCCGATCACCACGTCAAACAGCACCACGCCGACGCCCGCCTTGAGCGCGCGCAGCAGGTAGTCGTTGCGCAAGGAGGGGTCGATCATCGGGTGCGGGCGGCCCTGGGTAAAGACGTCGTCGCCCAAATCGACAATCACGCTGCGTCCCTGGGCCAGCGCCTGTTCGTCGCCAAACGCCACCGTTTCGCCAAGCTGGGCGTTGACGGCCAGTTCGCCTTCGTGGGCCAGCGTGCCGCCCACATACACGCCAAGCAGCGGCCCTGCGGCTCCGGCGTGCTCTTCCAGCACCGCCCGGACGGCCGCCGGATCGTCAAACTCCGGCAGGGCTGCGCCGCACACCGGCGTTTTGCCGCGCAGCCGCGCGGCAAGCGTGTCGGCCGCTTCGGCCAGCCAGCTGACCCAGCAGACATTGCCTTCCACGCGCGGCTGTGCGCCAAGGCAGGCCACCACAACCGGCTTGCGCACGCTGCGCAGGGCCTCTTCCAGCTTGGCCAGCACCGCGGGATGCGGCGGTTTGGAAATGATGAGAATCGCTTCTGTGGCCGCGTCGGCCTCCAGCATTTTTAACGCCTGCAAGGTCATCAGGCCGCCGACTTCCTGCGAAAGGTCGCGTCCGCCAACGCCCAGGCAGTGGGACAGGCCTTCCCCGTTTTCGGCCAGGCGGCAGGCCACGGCCTGCGCCCCCGTGCCGGACGCGGAAATCAGCCCCACCCGGCCGCGCGGCACCGCGTTGCTGAAGCCGATGCCCACGCCGTTGATCCAGGCCGTGCCGCAGTCGGGCCCCATGCACAGCAGCCCCCGCCGCACGGCTTCGTTCTTGAGCCGGACTTCGCCTTCCACAGGCACGTTGTCGCTGAACAAAAACACGTTGAGCCCGCTGGTCAGCGCGCGCAGCGCTTCGGCTTCGGCATAGCGCCCCGGCACAGAAATCACCGCCAGGTTGGCCCCTTCTGTCTGGCGGATTGCGCCGCCAAGGCTGCGGGGCAGCGTCTGCTGGGCCTGTCCCGTCTTGCGCTTGCCCGAAAGCACCTCTTTTGCCTCGGCAAGCGCCTGCGCGGCCCCGGCTTCGTCTTCGGCTTCCACCGCCAAAATGGTGTCAGAGGGCGTGGCGGCGTCAACCTCGGGCAGCCTCAGCCCCACGTTGCCAAGCAGCACCTTGTTGGCTTCCGTCCCCATAAAAAAGGCCACTTCCACCATGCCCGGCAGCTTCTTGACCTGCGAAGCCGCGCCCATCAGCACGACCGAATCAAAATAGGTGTCTTGCAACACCACAACTGCTTTGCTCATCAGAACATCCTTTGCAAAAAGTCAGAAACCGTTCAGAGCTGTTTCCATTGGGCCCGCCCGGATCCGCCTGCCTGCGGAACTCCCGGGCGTTTTTTTGTTTATACGCCTGCCACCGGCCCGGACCGGCCTGCCGGAGGCCTGTGCCCCTCTTTTTTTGCGGCAGTCCAGACCGCCCGGACCGGCCTGCGGCGGCTTTTCTTCCTGCGTCTCTGGCACAGGGCCGCGTTATCTGGCGGCGGACAGGGCACAAGAGGCCGGACGATGGTTGCACCCCTTCCGGGGCGGGCCGTTGTGCCTTTCCCCGGCTTTCCTGCATCCCGGCGCGTGCGCTGTTGTGCGCTGCGCCGTTGTGCCTGCCCTGTTTTTCTCTCAACGCCCGCGCTCCCCTGTCAAAGGTTTTGGGAGGGCGGATGGGGGGTGCGGGGGGAAGGAGGGCAACCCTTTTGCCCAAAAGGGTTCCCGCCTTTCCCCCGGCGCCTTTGTCACACGATGTGTCTTGCCGGTGCCTGCAAACCGCCTGTTTTCCCGGCCGCCGTCTCTGCCGGGGCGGACGGGCGCGGTTTACTGGCGGGCCAGCATGCGGGCCAGCGCCTCGGGCAGGCCCCGGTTGGGTTTGAGGGGGGGCATGGACAGGCTGCCCGCCTTTGCCTCGCCGGGT
This sequence comes from Candidatus Avidesulfovibrio excrementigallinarum, assembly GCA_018715085.1. Lineage (GTDB taxonomy): Bacteria > Desulfobacterota > Desulfovibrionia > Desulfovibrionales > Desulfovibrionaceae > Avidesulfovibrio > Avidesulfovibrio excrementigallinarum. The sequence continues at coordinate 13,048 of DVMI01000012.1, forward strand.
TGCAGGGCCACCAGCGTTTCGCAGTGCCGCACGGCGCTGGACACGCCGTCCACCACAGGCACGGGCAGTCTGCCCTGCAGGGTGCGCGCAAGCCCGGCAAGGGGCGCGCCGGCCAGGATAATGACGTCTGCGCCGTCTTCCTCCACGGCCTGGCAGGCCAGGGTTTGCAGGCGTCCGGCGTTGTCCTGCTGCACGGTGCCGATATCCCTGAGCGGATTTTCGAGCGAACGGATGCTGGCCAGGCGCGCGGACAGGTGGTTCTGCTCCACGCATTCGCGGTACCAGGCTTTGATCCGCGCGGAAATGGCAATGATGGAAAAGCGCTGTCCCAAAAGGCATGCCGAGGCCAGGGCGGCTTCGGTCATGCCGACGACGGGCACCTGGCACAGTTCCTTAAGGCCCGTGAGCCCGGGATCGCCAAAGGCGGCGACCACCAGCCCGTCATATGTGCCCCGCCGTTCGGCCGCCACGCAGGCGCACGCGTATCCGCCCACCAGCGCCTCGAACCGGGTTTCGATATAGGCCACGCCAAACGGCGCGGTGGCAAAGGCCAGTTTTGTGCCGGGCGAGGCGGCGCGCCGGGCTTCTGCGGCGATCAAATCCGTGACGCTTTCGGAGATGTTCGGATTGACGACAAGAATTCGCATGGCTCCTCCCGGGGGCCCGGCCCCACGGCCAAACCGGCTAGAAGTATGTGCACTGCACGGATACGCTGCGCTGTACGGTCAGCTTGCCGCGCTTGAACACATATAATTTTTCAGGCTGATCGATGACTGCATCTTCTACGCGGTATGTGTCAAGCAAAACCATGTCTGCCTCGTTGCCGACTTCAATGCCATAGCCTTTAAGCTCCAGCGCCTTGGCGGGATTGACCGTCAGCATGGGCAGCACCGTGGGCAAATCGTCCGCGCCGCCAAGGTGGCAGGCCGCCACGGCCAGCATGCCTATCTGCATGACGTCGCCGTTGTTGTACGGGGTGAACGCGTTGCGGATGTTGTTGCTGGCCAGGCAGACGTTGACGCCCGCCTTGCGCAGGGCGCGGACCGGCGTCAGTGCCCGGCGCACGTTGTACGCGTCGTTGCGTCCGCCAAGGTGCAGGTCGGTGGCCGGCAGGCACATGACCGAAATGCCCGCGTCGGCAATCAGGCTGCACAGGCTTTTCTGCCGCTCGGGCTCCACTGCGCCAAGCGCCGTCAGGTGCCCCACCACCACGCGGCCTTCGTAGCCTTCCTGGATGGTCTTGCGCGCCAGATATTCGATGCTCATGGCGTCGGCGTCGTCGGCAAAGTCCTGATGCACGTCAAGCGACACGCCGTATTCCTTGGCCAGGCGGAACAGCAGATCGATGTGCTGGTGCGGATCGGTGTCGTTGTAAGGAATGCCGCCGCACACGTCCGCGCCGCTTCTGAGCGCCTGATGCATCATCTGTTCGGTGCCGGGCACCTTGAATATGCCTTCCTGCGGGAACGCGCAGATCTGGATGTCCAGGCAGTGCTTGAACTCCTGCTTCAGCGCAAGGGTCACCTCAAAGCCCACAAAGCCCTGCGAGGGATCAAACTCGCTTTCGGCCCGCAGGTGCGTGCTGCCGTTTCTGACAAGCCAGGTCAGCGCCGTGCGCGCCCGTTCGTAAATGTCTTCGGCGCTGAACGTGGGCTTGAGCTTGCCGGTCACGGCAATGGCTTCCTGCAGCGTGCCGCTGCGGTTGGGCATGCGATCTTTGATCAGCGCCTTTTCCAGATGCAGGTGCCCTTCGACCAGACCGGGGATCAGCACTCTGCCCTCAGCAAAAATTTCCTTGGCGCCCCCGTCCGGCAAATGCGGTTCGATGGCGGCAAACTTCCCGTCGCTCACCCCTACGTCCATCAGGGGCTTGTCGTCGGCAAGCCGGGCCTTGCGCACAATCAAATCCATATGGTCACCCTCCTGCTGTCATCCCGCGCCACCCTCATGGCCCGGGAAAAGAACATCCCTCGCGGGGTTGCCCCTGTGCGGGGCGTCGTGCCAGGGGAGCAAGGCACCCCTTGTGCAAGGGGCCTTCGCTTCCCCCGGGGGCCCGTCCGCCTTCCCAGGCCGCCTGCCCGGAAAGGGACGGGCTGGCGTCAGCGCCGTTTGTGCCGCGCGCCGGCGTGGCAGGCCGCCCGTTTGCGCGCCGGGCGCGGCCGCCAGTGCCGGGCGCGGTCCCAAACCCCTTCCGTCTCGACTCCCTCCTGCTTTTCTCCCGAGACGGAAGGGGCCGCCCGTTACCAGGCAATATAGCCGCCGTCCACCACCAGCGGGCTGCCGGTCATGAACGACGAGGCGTCGCTTGCCAGAAACAGTGCGGCCGCGGCCAGCTCTTCAGGACGGCCAAGACGGCCCATGGGGTGCATGTTCACCAGATCCTGCAGGCCGCCCTGCGGGCCGTCCTGCCCGTCAAACTGGTTGAGCAGCAGCGGGGTGCCCACCGCGCCGGGGCACAGGCAGTTGACGCGCACGTTGTCTTTGGCGTGGTCCAGCGCCAGCGCCCGGGTGAAATTGAGAATGGCGCCCTTGCTTGTCGTGTAGGCCGCAAAATTGGGCGCGGCGACCATGGCCAGCTGAGAGGCCACGTTGATGATGACCCCGCCGCCCTGCCGTTTCATCTGGGGAATGACGGCCTTGGCCATGTGGAAGATGCTCTTGACGTTGGTGTTCATGACCATGTCCCACTCGTCGTCCTCGGTCTCGAGCACGTTCTTGACCAGGGCCACACCGGCGTTGTTGACGACCACGTCGATGCGTCCCCAGGTTTCCATGGCCTTGGCCGCCGCGTTGTAAATGTCTTCCTTTTTGGCAACGTCGCACACGGCCAGCACGGCCTGTCCGCCTTCGGCAAGAATTGCGTCCACAACGTCCTGTCCTGCCCTGGCCCGGCGGGCGCAGACCACCACCCGGGCGCCCTCGCGCGCGAACAGTTCTGCCGTGGCGCGGCCAATGCCGGAATTGGCTCCCGTGACGATTGCGACCTTATCCTGCAACTGCTTGTCCATATCCGTCTCCTTTGGTGTTACGGAATCAGCGTGGTGCCGGTTTTGCCTTCCAGGGCGTCCACAGCCTTTTCAAGGCAGGTGATGATGGCGCGCCCGCCGCTGTTCTCAACAAATTCGATGGCGGCTTCCACCTTGGGGCCCATGCTCCCGGGCGGGAAATGCCCCTCGGCAAGGTAGCGCTTCATTTCTTCAAGCCGGACCACGCCCAGCTCGCGCATGTCGGGCTTGCGGAAATTGACGGACACGCGTTCCACCCCGGTCAGGATCATCAGTGTGGACGCGTCGATCTGCTCCGCCAGCAGCGCCGACGTAAAATCCTTGTCAATGACGGCCTCGCACCCGGTCAGCGTGCCGTCCTCGCCGCGCACCAGGGGAATCCCCCCGCCGCCTGCCGAAATGACCGACAGCCCCAGCGCCGTCAACCCCTTGATCACGCGCGCCTCGACAATTTCCTTCGGCCGGGGCGAGCAGACCACCTTGCGGTACCCGCGGCCCGAGTCTTCCACATAGGGGAACGGCAGCTCCTTTTGCAGGGCGTCCATTTCCTCTTTGGTATAAAACGGACCAATGGGCTTGGTCGGGTGTGTCAGGCAGGGGTCGTTGCGGTCCACAACGACCTGCGTCAGCATGGCCGTAATCTGGTGGGGGATGCCCTCCCGGATGGCCCTGTTGCACAGGCTGCGCATCAGCTGAAAGCCAATCTGCCCCTGAGTTTCGGCGTTGTAAATATACAACGGCATGGGCGGACGCGTCACCTGGGCCCCGTTCACCGCGTCGCGCAGCATGATCAGGCCGATCTGCGGCCCGTTGCCGTGCGTGAGCACAAGCTGATAGCCGGCCCGGATGATCTTGATGAGCTCTGCCGTGCACGATTCCACATTCCGGGTCTGCTCTTCAAGCGTGCCTTTCTGCGTCTCTTTCATGAGCGCGTTGCCGCCCACGGCCACAACAACAATCCGGTTCGCTTCCCTGTTCATGCGCTCCCCGCTTTTTTGCCCCAGCCGGTCCCGCCGGTCCGCAACGCAGCCCGGCTGCCGGCCGCGCTATGCCGAACGATTCCACAACACCAGCAGGCCGGCGGCCGCCACCAGCGCCGCGCCGGCATACAGCGCCGCGCTCATGCCCCCGGCCCCGTACCGCAGCAGCGGCATGGCCGCCATCATGCACGCCAGCGCCCAGGCAAGCCGCCCAAACCGTGATGCCAGTCCCCATTTCATCGTGCTTTTCCTTCCCGGTCCCGTTTTGCCTCAGCGTGCGCAGCCGGGCCCCGGCCCTGCGCAAAAAACCGCCGTCAACGCGCGCCCCGTCCGGGCAGCGCCGCCTGCCAGATCGTAGAGGCAGCATATCCTGCCGCGCCCCGGCCCTGCACCGGCCTTTCTGCGCGGGCCTGTCCTATCCCAGCAGACACGCCGCCGCGCCCGCACACAGCGCCAGCGCCAGCACCACAACCAGAAGCCGGCTGATCACCTGGCCTTCCCGCCCGGGAATGCCCGCCGTGGTTGTGCCGAGCATGACCGTGGAGGGCGAACACATGGTGCCTATGGCTCCGCCTGTGGTCTGCGCCGCCAGCAGCGCCAGATCGTTGACGCCAATCAGGCGCGCCATGGATTGCTGGAACTGCCCGAACAGGATGTTCGAGCTGACGTTGCTTGCCGACATGAACGAGCCCAGCACCCCGATGAACGGCGACAGCAGCGCAAAATACGGCCCGGTCACGCTGGCCGTGCCCAAGGCCAGCACTTCCACCTGTCCGCTGCCGCTCATGACCTTGCTCATGGCAATCAGAAACACCACAGACAGGCTGGCCGGCACGGCCTTTTGCATGGTGTTGCGGCCGATGACCCGCAAATCCGCGCGCCGGATCAGCCCCAGCCGTGCGTAATAGGCCGCAGAAAGCGCCGAGGTCAGCAGCAGAAAGCTCCCGGAGTGCACAAGCCAGGCAATGGGGGCGTACAGCCCGGTGGCAGGGTTGACCACCCCGTATCCTGTCTGCGTTTGGGGAAAGGCAAAGCCCGTTTTCCAGGAGGCCAGCCAGTCGTGCAGCGGCGGCGTCAGCAGCACCACAACCGAAATGATCGACAGCAGGTAATAGGGCAGCAGCGCCTGATGCAGCCCCAGCGGACTGTCGGCCTGGACCGCGTTGTCCGACGGGTTCAGCAGGGCGCTTGGCGTTGTGTCGGGACGTGCGTAGACAGGCAGCCTTGCCACCAGAAACGCCGCGCCCAGCGCCAGCGTGGACGGGATGACCGCACTGAGCACCGGCGTCACCTGCGAAAGCGCCACAAGGCCCAGCACCTGGATGCCGCCCAACAGCGCCACGGCAGGCAGGCCGTGCCAAATTCCCCGCCAGCGGCCATAAAACCAGCAGGTCAGCATGCCCGCCACAGGACAGAGCGTCCCCGTCATGACGGCGCTCCAGAACGCCGTTGACCAGTACCGCGCACTGCCTACCTGCTGCGCCAGATCCGTTTGCAGAACCAGCGATTCCCACCCCAGCGCCAGCGTGCCGAACGTGGTGCCCCAGGTTTGGGACATCAGCGGGATGACCACCGCCCACAGCGGCTTGACGCCAATGCCGATAAGCAGCGGCGCCGCCACGGCAATGGGCACCCCAAACCCCGACGGCCCCTGCAAAAATCCCGTAAAGCACCAGCCCAGCGCCAGAACCTGAAGCAGCCTGTCCGGCACAAGCCGGGTCATTTCGCGCTGAATGACGGCAAAGCCGTTGGCCTGGCGGCTGACTTCATACATCAGCACGGCCGGAAAGGTGATGCCGATAATGGCAAGGCTGTTCCATATCCCCTTGCCCACTTCGCCCCCCACCAGCGCAAACGGCGCGTCAAAAACCGTCAGCGCCGTCACGGCGGCCACGGCCAGGCTCACAACGGACGCCTCCACCGCCGACCAGCGCAGCCTGAGCAGCAGCACCAGCAGGACAACAATCGGCAGAAGCGCCGCGAACCATGTCAAGGGCGTTACCGGCAACCCCATTTCCTCTTCCTCCGCCACAAGGCTTCAACGCCGGCGGGCCGCAAAGCCTGCCGCGCCGCACTCCCCGGGCCGGTCAGCGCCTGCCGCGCCGCCAGCCGGCTTCTGCCGCAGTCCGGCGCAGGCAGCCACAGGACGGCCGCGCCAGGGTTCTGGTTCCGGCCGCCCCCGGGACAGGCCGGACAGCGCGCCCGCTGTCCGTTCCCGGCCGGTGCGGCGGCCTCGCCTGCCCGTTCAACAATACTTGCGCTCAAAGGCGCGCAGCGCCGCAACCATAATGTCCATGGGCGGCGTGACAATGCCTGCGCCCACCTGGCCGACGCCGGGTTCGCGGTGGGCCACGCCCGTGTTGATCACAGGCAGAATCCCCGTGGCCACCACCTTGCGGATGTCAATGCCCGAGGGGATGCCCGCAAAATCCATATTGGGCATGGGCAGATCGGGGTTGGTGCCCACGGTGATCCGGCCCATGTCGCGCGTGCAGCGCAACGCGCTGGCCAGGCCGTCCCCGCCCACAAACCGCGTGACTGCCGGGGCCGCGCCCATGGCAAACCCGCCGATGCCGTAGCATTCCACAATGGCCGAGTCGCCCATGTCGGGATTGGCGTCCTCTTCGCTGAATCCCGGGAAGTACAGCGCCCGCGGCTTAAGGCACGGCGCGGTAAACCATTCGCCGCCCAGCCCGCTGACATTGATGCCAAAATCAACGCCGTTGCGGCTCATGGCCGTGATGACCGTGCTGTAAGGGATGTCCCTGGCCGCATCGAGCACGCTCTTGCAGGCGGCCATGGCAAGATTCAGGAAAAACTGCTCGTTTTTTCTGACCATAAAGTCCACAATGCGCGCCGCGTCCTCGCCGGATTCCACCGCCGCGCGGGTCAGCTCCACCGCAATGGCCTTGTAGAAATTGAGGCTTGCGGCAATGTTGCGCTGGTGCATTTCGTCGCCCATGGACAGCGACTGGGCCATGACGTTTTTGAGGTTGACCCCGCCGCAGGCCTGCAACGCCGCGTCAAGCACGGGCGCAAGCGACTTTTCGAGCCAGTGGAGCCGGTCGATGACTTCCGGTCCGTTGGCCCCGAAGCGCATCACCTTGCCGATGCCTTCGTTCAGCGTGCTGTAAGCCTTGTTGCCAAACGCGGTGTTTTCGACCTCCAGCAGCGGCATGGAGTAAGACACCATGCCCGTCATGGGGCCCACGCACCCCTGATGGTGGTTGGGGCCGTAGGTGATGGCGCCGGAATCCATAAGCGCCGCGGCTTCCTCGTCGGTGGCGGCAAGCCCTTCATACTTGATGGCCCCGATGTACGCGCCGCGCATGGGCCCGCACATGTCCGCCCACGCAATGGGCGGTCCGGCATGGAAAATGGTGGTCCGGGTCATGCCGGGCAGCACCTCGTGCGCAGGACGCACGCGCCGCAGCACTGGCTGGCCGGCCTTGATCCGCCGGAACGCCTCGGCGTTGGCCGCGTCCACCAGAGAATGCCCCTGTTCGTCGCGGCAGCGGGTTTCAATCCGAAACAGCGTCTCCACAAGTTCCGTGTCGCCTCCTGCCGGAGGCCGCCAGTCCAGATGCACAAAAGGCGTGCCCGTTTCCTCAAGCCCCCGGTCAAAGGCTTCGACACCCAGCGCGACAACGTGGATTTTCTGTTCAGCCATGGTTATCTGCCCCCTCTGGAAGCCCGGGCCGCATGGGCGGCTGCACGGGCGTTGCTCCCAAACACAAAAATGCCGGCTTCACGCAGAACCTGCACTTCCGCAGCGCGGCCGGGCTTGTCGCCGTCCGTGCCGCACACCGACGCCACAATCAGAACCTCCTCGCTCCTGCCGCCGCTGCGGGCCCTGGCTTCGGCCAGCGCCTCCGTCAGCAGCGCCGACTGCCTGTCGCTTGATCCATAGCCAAGGACCATGTCCATAAGCACTACAGACACCGCCGGATCGCACAGTTCATGCACAAGGTGTTCCATCTTCAGTTCCGGGGCCATCATGGGATGCGGCCTGCCCACGGTGAACTCGTCGTCCCCAAAATCCCAGAAGCAGTGACCGCGGCTGGCTTCGCGGCCCGAAAGATGGCCAAACCCGTCCAGCCTGAGATTGCTGTATTTGTCGCCCTCAAGCAGGGGCGCGGCAATTTCGGCGGCTTCCTGGCACAGCGTGCCCCCGCCAAACAGGCCGCGCAACAGCCCCGGACGCGACGGCAGCACAGGTTCGCCCGCGGCAAGCACGCTTTCGGTATCCAGCCCGGGCTGCACAAACTGCGCCACACTCCCGGCAAGCGCGGTCAGCGTGTCTGCGGCAACCGCCCCCGCCGCAAGCTCGGGCGCGTACTCGCTTGTGCCAAGATAGCTGACAAACACCGGCTTGCCCATGGCGCGAAAACGCTCTGCCAGCGCGCCCCGGGTGGCTTCGCCCGGCGTTTTGCCAAGCACCACGACAACCTTTGTGGCCGGATCGGCCTTCAGCCTGTCCAGCGCGGCCAGCGCAGTCATGCCGCCCACGGCGTCCTTGAGATCGCGGCCGCCCGTGCCATAGGCCTGGCTTATGCCCACGCCAAAGCGGTCAAGCAGGCACACCACTTCCTGCACGCCCGTTCCCGAAGCGCCCACCACGCCCACGGGCCCGCGCCGCACCACGTTGGCAAAGGCCAGCGGAACCCCGTCAATGATGGCCGTGCCGCAGTCCGGACCCATGACCAGCGCATTCTTGGCCCGCGCCAGGCGCTTGAGCGCAATTTCGTCCTCAAGGGAAATGTTGTCGCTGTAAAGCATGACGTCCATGCCCGCAGACAGCGCCCGGGCCGCCTCGTACCGGGCATAGTCCCCGGCTACCGAAATGAGCGCCATGTTGAGCGTCTTGTCTTCCTTCAGCGCCTCTTCAAGCGTTGCCGGCCGCGCAGCCTCGGCCACACCGGCGCTTTTGGCCGGCGCTTCGTCAAGAAGCCGGCGCACCGTCTCCAACGCCTGCTCGGCGCGCTCGGGCTCAATCTCCACCGCAATCACCAGATCGTCCGGCTTGGCCGCGACCACCTCGGGCGTCGAAAGCCCGGAACTGGCAAACAGCTCCTTGTTGCGCGCCGTCCCCATCATGGCCGAGACCTGCAAAGCGCCGCACTCCGCCTTGGCCTGGCTTGACAGCTTCATAAGATAGACAGAGTCCCGATACGTATCCTGCAGGACAATCACTCGGACTGCTGGCATGACTCACCTGTCCCCGGTTGAAAATTCGCGCGGCGCGCCGCGCCATTGCTCAATGCCCCCGCGGGGCCGCCCCTCAAAAACGCCCGCAAAGCCCGCGCGCGTTGCAAAAATGCCCTTCCCGCGCCCGCAGCGCGGCCGCACTTGCGCACGCCGACACGGCTCCCCAGGCGCACAATCTTTGCCTGATTCTGCGCGGGAGCGCCACCCGGACAGCGTTGCCCGTCCTTGCGCGCCGCCCCCGCGCCACACACCTCGCGGCTCCGCGCCCACCGCGGAAGACCGCTTCCGTATCCGCCGGAACGCCTCACCATGACAAACGCCGCTCCGGCTGCCGGATACTCAAAAAAAGCAAAGATAGTGCCAAGTTCCTCAACATCATAGTTTCATTGAACGGCCGCGCCGCTTCCCGGCATTTTGCCCGGCTCCGCCGCCCCTCTGCCCCATAACAGGGCATGGACGCCATACCACACCGCCCCAACTATGGCAACAATGCCCTATGCCGCCCGGCGCCCCCCCCGCGGACACCAAAAACAAGAGAGAAGAAGGAAACCTTTTGAAAGCACGCAGACAAGAGGAAAGACGGAAGTCCCTGTGAAAGCACGCAGACCGGGGGGGAGGAAGGAAACCCTTTTGAAAAAGGGTTCTCC
>DVMI01000158.1 GCA_018715085.1 Candidatus Avidesulfovibrio excrementigallinarum
AAATTTTTTCTGGCTATAGTAAACAAAATCAATATGTTTGACAATATATGCGCAGTTTTTGTGTAAAAAAATGGTAACAGCTGGCGGCCGTGCGTCTCTTTTTCTCATTTTTTATCAATCAGTTTCTCAAATTTTGAGAAATTGATTGAGAATTCTCACCAAGCCGGATATAGTTGTTCCTTATCGGACAGTCCGAGCCCCGTCTGCCGGGCCCCATGCCCCTTGCGCGCGACAGCTTGTTCATCAAAATAAAAGACCAGAAAAAAGGACCTGTTATGGAGATTGTCGGAACCAGCCAAGCCATCCAACGCCTTAAAGATCGGATACGGAAAGTCGCGCGAACGGACGCCGCCGTACTGATCCAGGGCGAGTCCGGTACCGGCAAGGAGCTGGTGGCCATGTCCATTCACGAACAAAGCCGCCGTCATTGCAAGGAATTTGTGGCGATCAACTGCGGGGCCATTCCGGAATCGCTTATGGAAAGCCTGCTGTTCGGCTATGAAGGCGGCGCGTTCTCCGGCGCGCGAAAGGACGGTCAGCGGGGCCTGCTGGAAAAGGCCAACGGGGGCACGCTGTTTCTTGATGAGGCCGGCGAAATGCCCTACAGCCTTCAGGCCAAAATGCTGCGCACGCTCCAGAATTTCAAAATCCGCCGTGTGGGGGGAAGCAGCGTCTTTCAGCTTGACGTGCGCATTATCGCCGCAAGCAACAAGGATTTGCGCAAGGAAGTTGAGCGGGGGGCCTTCAGGGAAGACCTTTTTTACCGGCTGGACATTATCCCCCTGATTGTTCCGCCGCTGCGGGAACGCCGGGAGGACATCCCGCTGCTTGTCAAGCACTTTCTGGATTTGCTCGGGAAAAATGAGGACAGGCAGTTCCGCGTGACCCCTGCGCTGATGCAGCGCTTCATTGAGTATGACTGGCCTGGCAACGTCCGGGAACTCAAGAATTTTATTGAATATGGAGTCTGCTTTTGTGAAGGCGACGTGTTGACCACAGAACTGATGGGCACCCGCTTTGCCATGGGAGGGGTTGCCGTGGGAACGGCACCGCGCCCGCAACCGCGCTCCGGCGCCGAAAATGCACAGCTCCATGCGTTACTCGATCACTTCGGACACAGTGTGGAAGGAAAACGCAAAGCCGCCGCTCAACTCGGCATCAGCCTGGCAACGCTGTACCGGCGCCTGCGTGCCGAGCGGGAATGCTGAACGGCCCCCGCTTCGGATGCACCGTCACCGCCAAGGCACTGTTCAGGCCGCCCGTACAACCGCCGGAAGGCGCGCGTCCGGCGGCTGCCCGGTCCTGTTCCCTTGCCAGGGCCGCAGCATGCAAGGCCTGACGCGACAGCGCGCAGCCGCCCCGCCCTCCCAAAATCCGGATGCCGTCCCGGGCGGCGCAGCCTCGCGCCCTTATCGCTTCTGGCCAAACGCTGCCGCGCCCGCCTTTTTCTGACCGCACACGGCGGCCGCCGCAAACAACGCCGCAAACAACGCGCAGGACACTCCCTGCCGCGCCGCACAGCTCAATGCGTCCTGAATACAGGCAGCGCTGCCCGGACGTGCGGGAACACAACAGGTCCTTCCGGGGCCGCCGTTCCGGGCGCGCGGCCGGGGCAGGCCAGCTGTACAGTGGGTTCTTCCCGGACCCGCACTGCGCCGCCCGTGTTCGCACCGGCTGCGCCCGATGCGCCAGGCAGCCGGCGGCCCTGCCCGGTACTCCCCTGCTGCGCTGACACACGCCAGGGAAACGGGGTTGTCATCCATCAAAAAATGCCGCACTATGGTCCGGCACTCGCATTCCGTCCGGTTTTTTCAGGCGGCTTCCGCGATTGCGCAAGCCCCCGGATCCATCGTACCAGCCTGTACGGCCCGGGGCATACCCTCCGGCATGCTCTTAGCGCCACAGACCGGACGCCCGGGACTTTGTCCGCAGGGCCCTCTTTCCTCCCCAACGGCCTGTTACATCATAATCATAAGGAAATTCCCATGCCTGAAAGCCTGTCCGCCATGATCATGACGGCCTTCAAAAGAGCCCTTGCGGTCGAGCACGATACCGATGCCCTGGGCAAACCTGTCGATATCTGTACGCTTGGCCAACTGCTCAAGGCCATTGATCCGACATTTTCCCCCCACAACTATGGTGAAGAAAAGCTGAAACACCTGCTGCAGAAGTTCGATTCCGAAATTGAACTCAAAGAAGACGACAGCGTCGACCCCTCGCGCTATTTTGCAACACTCTCCCGTGTCATCCCCGACGAGTTTTCGTCAAGCGGGGCGGCCGCCTCGTTCAGCCCCACAACGTACGACAACATCAAGCGCTTTGCCTACATCCTGCCCCAGCGCTATGAGGAACTGGCCGCCATGGCCCTGCCCGAAAAATGGTACTTCGGCACGCAGCCCAAACCGGGCCGGCAGTATGAGCTGCTCGAAAACTACCTGAACTACACGTTCATCCGGCTGCTGCACGAGGGGAAAATCCTGGAAAGCACCTCCGGCGCGCTTGCAGCCTTCAACACGGGGCTTGTCGACGAAAAATACGAACCGATTTTTGCCCTGTTTGAGCCCAACAAAAATAACCTGCAAAAATGGTTCCTCAGATCGTTCTGCATCCGGGGCGAAGGCGCAGAAGGCAAACGGCTTGTCGGAGAATTTGCAAAACTGCCCGAAGCCGCAGACTATTTTTCACAGCCGCAGGATTTCATCTACGACCTTCATGCCAATCCGCCAAGCATCGACTGGGAACACATCATCATCGAAAATGTGGACAGAATTCCCCTCGATTTCTTTAACAGCCTGCATATAAAGGATTTTTCCTGCAAAGACTGCTCAAAAATGAGCGAGGAGGACCTCAGCGGCTACATCACCGAGCTGCGCACGGCCTTCTATAAAGACAAACGGGCCTACCGCATTGCCATTGCCCTGTTCAAGGGAGCCGTCGAGGACACGCTCAAAAAAGTCCGCTGGAACTACAAGACCGCCATTCCCATGTACTACCCGCGGACGCGCAAAATCAACCTGCTGCTGCCGCTCTGCCTGGTCAGCGACGATCAGGTGGATGTGGCGCTCGTTGTGGAAAGGATGGGCTCCGGGCAGTATCAGGCGCATACCATCCTGCAGCTCGAATGGGCCTATCAGAATGCCCGGCTGATTTGCCGGCCCGACAGCGACTGGCTGTCATCGTCCCTGATCGAGTCTTAAAAAGCCCCCTGCCTGGCCGCCACGGACGCGGCGGCCAGGCCGCAGCACGGCACAAAAAAAGCCCCCGCATCCTCAAGGATGCAGGGGCCTGACATTCATGGTGGGCCATCGGTGACTTGAACACCGAACCAACTGATTAAGAGTCAGCTGCTCTACCAATTGAGCTAATGGCCCGTGTCGTTACGACAGGAGGGAACCTACTGACTTTTCCCCCGGCCGTCAAGCATTTTTTTGCAAAAAGTGCGGACAACCGCATCCACAACAAAAATATTTTTTCTATCTGCACTGAATAACAGACTAAAAATATTTATCACCCTTTTTTCCCCGGGCCAGGCCCTTCAAACGCAAAACAGGCAACAGCAGCGCGTTGCGCTGCGGCCCCTCTGCCCTGGTGTCACCCCTGATTTCCATCCGGCAGCCCGCTCCCGACAGGGCCGCTTTGTCGGCGCATCAAAACAGCCAGAGGGTATGCGTTACAGGCACTTGACGGTTTACAGCTTTCGGGCTATGTATTACAGCTCTTGCTGTTTATGTTTCCGGAGAACTCTTCTCCGGTGAGTTGTTTATCACATTCCGTGTAGCTTCATTCAATGAATTCTGGAGGAATCCGTGGCTAACCACAAGTCTGCCCTCAAGCGCCATAAGCAAAGCGAAGTGCGCGCCGCGCGGAACCGCGCCGCCAAAACTCGCATCCGCAACGTCGTAAAGGACGTCCGCGCCGCCATCAAAGCCAACGACCCCGAAAAGGCCCAGCAGCTGCTGTCTGTTGCCGCCTCCACCATGGGCAAAGCCGCCAGCAAGGGCGTGCTGCACAAGAAGAACGCCGCGCGCAAGATTTCCCGTCTTGCCAAGGCCATCAACGCCGTCAAGGCCGAGTAACGCTTTTCTTTTCGGAAAAGGTTTTACTTCGTTCCGCAAACGCCAGCCAGCCGGATACAATCCGGCAGGTTGGCGTTTTGCCGCTTTGGCCCGGGAAAAGACGGCGGCATGGCGCTTTGCCGTGCGGCCCCTTCTGACCGCGCCGGCGGTTTGCAGCATTGTGCCCGCACACGGCAAAAGAGCCCGTCCCTGCCGTCCGGCAGGCGTTTTTGCGTCCGCCACACGGCCGCCGGTGCTTTTGCCGTACAGGACCCCCTGACCTTGCGGCGCGCCGGCGCGCTGTTTTTGTCTTGTGCGTTGGCTTGTTCCCTGTCGTGTGCGTGTCCGGGCAAACAGGCTGCACAAACGCTGCCGGCCCCCACGCGCTGACAACAGGCGCCTTGCGGCGCACAGGTCCGGACAGAGCCGGTGCACGGTGTGCCCGCCCCTGCCTGCTGCGCGCCTGTGCCTCGCCGGCGCACAGCGCCTGTCTGCGGCAGACTGCGCGGCCTTCCCCCGCCTTTGCGGCGGCCTCAAGGCAACTTCTGGAGCTTGCATCATGTTGGATTTTCTTTTTCTTGAACCGGCAGCCTGGCCCACCGGGGATCTGGCGGCAGCCAGCCTTGCCGCGCTGTTGTGGGGGCTGGGCAGCGCCTTGCTCAGCCCATGCCATCTGGGGATCATTCCGCTGCTGAGCTCGCACGCGGCGGGCGTTGGCCCCTTCAGCACCCACAAGGAACTGAAGCCCCAGCCCGTGGCTGACGTCCTGCGTTTTGTCGCAGGCTACTACCTGACCATCCTGCTGTTTGGCCTGATCATCGCCCTTCTGGGATCCGGGCTTGAAATGGGCGGCCATTACTGGACCATCCCTGCCGGCCTTGTCCTGCTGTGGTTTGGCCTCGACATGATCCGGGGCCACAACTGCTCAAGCGCCTCGCACCTGCTTGAAGTCATGGGCCGTCACCTGGGGCTTGGCCCTCATTCCGGCGTTCTGGCGCTGGGTTTTGGCTATGGCCTGCTTTCCGGCGGATGCTCCACCGGTTTTCTGGTGCCGGTCATGATGGTTTGCCTGCCTCAGGGCCTTTTGATCTGCCTGCTGCTGGCGGCCTGCTTCGGGCTTGGTCACTGCCTGCCCATGATTGTCGTCGGCTGCTCCGCCTCTGCCGCGGCCCGCATCCTCTGCCATCACGATCACGCGCACGGCCACGACCATGACGGCAACGCGCACAACCTGAGCTGCCATCATCCGGATCCGCACCGCCGCGAGGTGCTTTTCCGGCGCGTCATGGGCCTGATGCTGCTGATCATCGGCGTGTTGTTCGTTCTCCACCCGTTCCTCGAACACCATTGATTACGGAGCTGCCATGCCCGCCTCTTTCACTCTGCGCACGGTGCAGGTCGTCAATGTCCGCTGGTTTAACGCCACCGCCTGGTACGGCATGGAGCTGGCGCGCCTGCTCAACAAGGCCGGACATCCCACGCTGACGCTGGGTCTTGAAGGCACCGCTTCCTTCGCCAGGGCGCAGGCCATGGGGCTCGAGCCCATAGGGCTCCCTCTCAACACCTGCCATCCGCTCCAGACACTCCAGCTGGCCCGCAGCATCAAAAAACTGGTGCACGACTTCCGGCCGGACATTGTCAACTGCCACAGGGGTGAAGCCTTCTGGCTCTGGGGGCTGCTCAAAAACAGCGCACAGGGCTATGCGCTGGTGCGCACGCGCGGCGATCAGCGCCTGCCGCGCAACAACGTCACTAACCGCTGGCTGCACCAGCACACGGCCGAAGCCGTCATTTCGACCAATTCCGTCATGGCGCGCCACTTTGTCAACAAACTGCACGTTCCCGCCGCTCAGGTGCACACCATCCTCGGAGGTGTGGACACCGCCTTTTTCCGGTTCAGCGAAGAACGCCGGCAGGCTGTCCGCGCGGCGTACGGCTACGGCGCTGACGATCAGGTGGTCGGCCTGTTGGGCCGGTTTGACAGGGTCAAGGGCCAGAAGGAGCTGATCCGGGTCGTCGCCCGCCTGCGCCAGCAGGGAAATCCCCACCTGCGGCTGTTGCTGATCGGCTTTACAACGGCCACCACACAGGCTGAAGTAGAAAACTGGATCAACGAAGCCGGCATTGCCGACATCACCCGCATCACGGGCAAGGTCGACGACGTGGTGGGGCACCTGTGCGCCCTGGACGTCGGCGTCATTGCTTCGCTGTGGTCCGAAACCATCGCCCGTGCGGCGCTGGAAATCATGGCCTGCGCGCGGCCGCTCATTTCCACATCCGTGGGCGTCATGCCCGATCTGCTGCCTGCAGAGGCGCTCTGCCCCCCTGCCGATGAAGACGCCCTGGCCCGGCTGCTGCAACGCGCTCTGGACGACGCTTCCTTCCGCGACCGGCTTGTCCGCTCTTCGGCCGAAACCATGCGCGAACTCGACAGCTCCCATTTTCTTGCAAAAACCCTTGCCGTGTACGACACGGCGCTGTCCTTGCGCAAAAGCAAAGGCGCGTTTGTCCGTCACGCCTAGGACGCCGGAACCTGCCGGGCGGCAAAGCGCCCGCCCGGCCCGGCACCGGCCTTTGCGGCCTGCGCCCCGGTCTGGCCGCAGGCCGGCAGACTCCGCACGCAATGCTCCCCGGCGCCGTGTGAAAGCACTCCGCGCCCTGGCGGCCTGCACGGCCATGCGGCCGGGCGTGTGTACGCGGCGCCTCCGTATGGCTTCCGCGCCGCCGGATGAAGGCGCCTGCAAAAAAATCCTAAAAAACGCTTGACACTGAACGGCAAGAAGCGTAATCACATTTTTCGCAATGCGGGAGTAACTCAGTGGTAGAGTGCAACCTTGCCAAGGTTGAAGTCGCGGGTTCAAATCCCGTCTCCCGCTCCAAAAAAACATTTTTTGGAGCAGCGCGTTGCAGTACTGAGGCGGCATAGCCAAGTGGTAAGGCAGAGGTCTGCAAAACCTCCACCTCCGGTTCAAATCCGGATGCCGCCTCCATCTTGCGGGAGTAACTCAGTGGTAGAGTGCAACCTTGCCAAGGTTGAAGTCGCGGGTTCAAATCCCGTCTCCCGCTCCACCATTCCCTCGCGGGAATAACTCAACGGTAGAGTGTCAGCTTCCCAAGCTGAAGGTTGCGGGTTCAAATCCCGTTTCCCGCTCCAACGACGTCAGAAGGCTTAGAGGGTATCTCTGAGCCTTTTTTGTTCTGGGCGTCACCCGCCCCACGGCGTTCGCCCTGGGG
>DVMI01000159.1 GCA_018715085.1 Candidatus Avidesulfovibrio excrementigallinarum
AGCCAGCGCAGATGCTGCAATACGGCAGGACTGTGCGTGCCAAAACGCAGCACCTGCCCCACGCCTTCGTTGAGCGGACTGTAGGCGTGGTTGCCAAAGGCGGCATTTTCCACGTCAAGCAGGGGCATGGACCAGGTGACAACCCCGGCCATGGGCGCCACCAGGTTGTGCGTGCTGGTCGGCGCATAGCGGATGGCCCCCGCGTCCATCAGGGCCACGGCTTCCGCCTCGGAAGAGGCCAGCCCCTCATAGTTCAGCGCCCCGATAATGGCCCCGCGCATGGGACTGCACATGTCTTTCCAATGGATGGCAGGACCGGCATGCAGCACACTGTCGGGCGTCAGCCCCGGCAACAGCTCGTGCGCCGGCCGGACGCTGCGCAACACCGGCTGCGCCGCCAGAATGCGGCTCAACGCCTGCTGATTGGCCAGCGCAATGGATGACTGCCCCGTTTCGTCACAGAAATCGACCGTCAGCCGGAACAGCAGCTCCACCAGATCCGGATCGCCATGCGCCGGAGGACGCCAGTCGATCTGGGTGGCCTCGCCGCCGCTTTGACGAATGCCCGACAGAAAAATATCCGAACCAAGATTCAGTACGCCCGTCATTGCAAGCCCTCAGATTCAGTGCGTTGCCCACGCGCCGCGGCAACCCCGCGGCCTGCGCGCCTGGAAAAAAACTTTTCCCCGCCGTTCTGTCTTTCTGCCCCGCGCACCCGCCGCCCCGTGCGCACTGTCCGCAATATTGCCGTCCGCGGCGGCGCAGTCATCCCCTGTGATGTCGCCTGCGCACTATCCGCGGCGGCACCGTCATCCTGCGCGGCAACCCCGCGGCCTGCGCGCCTGGAAAAAAACTTTTCCCCGCCGTTCTGCCTTTCTGCCCCGCGCACCGTTTTGCACGCGCATGCCGTGCGCGGCGTGGTTCCGGCGGCTGTTTTGTCCGTCACGCTTTTTTGTTCTGCCGCGGCTGGTCTGGGGGGCTGCGGCGTCATTGTTTTGGCCTTGTGTCTTGTTTGCCTTGTTTGCCGCGTTCTGCCGGGGGCTGGCCGGATGGCGGCCCGGCCCGGGGGGCGGTTACGCGGGTTGCTGGTCTGTGCCGCTGCGGGAGCGCCGTGGTGCTGCCGGGGCGTTTTTGCGCGGCAGGGCTTTGGCGACGACGCGTGCGGCCCAGAGTGCGGCCTGCATGTTGCTGCCCGGCACATGAATGCCGGCCTGGCGCAGCAGGGCGATTTGTGAAGAGCGGCTTGGCGTGTCGGCCTCGGTGCCGCAGACGGACGCGGCCACCAGGATGCGCCGGCTTGCTCCGCCGGTCAGGGTGGCGGCCTTGTCCACGGCCTGCACGAGGGCGGCCGCCTGATGGGGGCAGGTTCCGTGGCCGAGCACGATGTCGGTGAGGGCCACGCTGACGCCGGGGCTGCACATTTCTTCGATCAGGCGCTGCATTTTGAGTTCGGGGGAAACGAGGGGGTGCGGGCAGCCCACAGTGAACTCGTCGGCGCCCATATCCAGGAAGGTATGGCCGCGGCCCGGCTCGTGCCCGGCGATATGGGTCACGCCGGCGGCATGGAGGTTGCTGTGCAGGTTTTTGAGTCCGGTCTGCCGGGCGGCATACAGCGATTCAAAGCACAAGGATCCGCCGCTGAAGACGCCCCGGATCCAGCCCGGCTGGCGGAGGCGTTCGGGCAGGGGGGCGCTGTCGGTGATGTCGGAGGTATCGAGCATGGGGGCCACGGTTCTGGCTGCCAGCAGGGCCAGTTCTGTCAGGTTGGAGGCGGTCAGAATGCCGAGGCGCTTTTCAGGGCGCATGTCGTCTTCGCCAAGATAGCAGACAATGACGGGCTTGCGGGTTTTGCGGTACCAACTGGCAAGTTTGGCGCGGGTTGCCTTGCCGGGGAATTTGGCGATGACGGCAATGGCCTCGGTACCGGCATCCTGGGCAAGGCGCTCCAGGGCGTTGAGGGCGGACAAGCCGCCGATGGCGTCGGTCATGTCCCGGCTGCCTGTGCCGTACACCTGGCTGACGCCGAGTCCGCAGCGGTCAAGCAGGGACGACACTTCCTGCAGGCCCGTGCCCGACGCGCCGACAAGGCCAATCAGCCCCCGGCGCACCTGATTGGCAAACCCCAGGGGGATGCGGTTGATGATGGCCGTGCCGCAGTCCGGCCCCATGAGCAGGCGGTTTTTGCGCCGGGCAAAGGCCTTGAGCGCCTGTTCGGCTTCGATGGAAATGTTGTCGCTGTAAAGGAGCACGTCAAGTCCCAGCTGGAGGGCCTTGGCGGCTTCATAATGGGCATAGTCGCCCGCCACAGAGATGATGGCCACCTGACTTTGCGGGTGTTCGGCCATGGCCTGGGACAGGCAGCACGGCCGTTCGCCCCCGGTCTGGGGCGAGGCCGGAACGGGCGGTTCGCGCAGCAGGTTGCGCACAATGCGTTCGGCCTTGTCAAGCAGGGCGTCCGGACCTTCGATGGCAACAAGCAGGTCTTCGGGGGCGGCCAGCTCCAGTTCGGGCGTCAGCAGTCCTGACCGGGCCAGCAGCTCCTTGTTGCGCGGCGTGCCCATCATGGCAGAAATGTTGCTGATGCCGCTTTGCTGGCGGGCCTGGCTCGACAGCTTCATCAAAAAGGCCGAATCCCTGTAGGAAGCGGCAAAAATGAATGAGCGCACGGGCATGCCTACTCCGGAGCGCTGTACGGGCAGCGTTGTGTTGAGGTTCTGCGGCCTGCGCCTGCGGGCCGCGTCCTTGGGGCATGGACGCCGGGAGCATGGGCCTTGAAACCGTGGACATAAGGTTGCGCCTGCCTGCCGGGCGCTGTCTTTCCGGACTGTTGCGGCGTTTTTGCCGTCCTTTCTGCCCGCCGCACCCCTGCCGCCCCGTTTGAAAACGGACGGGCAAAGCGGGCGGGGCCGGTTGCACGCGGCGAAATTTTTTTTAAGAGGGCCTCCCCCGGCCTGCTCCGGCTGTACGGCGGCGGACCGGGCAGCCGGGCAGCCTGCCGCGCGCGTTGCACCATGGGAGGGCCGTCGTCAGACAGGCGGGCCTGTGCTGCGACTATGGCATTTCTTCCATAGTTACGCTATGGATCAAGGCGAGGCAACCGTCAACGTCTGGACCTTCTGGAGCGCCTGTGAAATCTCCCGTCATTCTTGTCATTGATGAGCAGAAAAGCAGCCGGGACACCATCCGCGCCATTTTGGCGCCCGACGGGTTTGCCGTTCTGGAGGCTGCCGACGTGGCCAGCGGACTGCGCATGCTCAACCAGTCCAGCCCGGATTTGATCCTGATGGATTTCAATCTGAAGGGCAAGAACGGGCTGGAGCTGGCGCTTGAAGTGCAGGAGCGGCTGCCGCACGCGCCCATTGTGGTGGTGACAGAGGGGCGCGACAGCCGGATTGCAACCCAGGCCATGCAGCGCGGCATTTACGGGTACCTGACCCGGCCGGTCAACGCGGGGGATTTGCGCCTGATGGTGCGCCGCGCGCTGGAAGACAGCCAGCTTAAGGCCGAACTGCAGAGCATCAAGGGGCAGCTGGAGGAGCGGGTTTCGCTGCTGACGCTCATGGGCAGCAGCGACCGGGTGCAGCATCTTTTGCGGCTGCTGGAAAAGATTTCGCCCACGGGCTTTACCGTCCTGATCGAAGGCGAAAGCGGATCGGGCAAGGAGCTTGTGGCGCGGGCCATTCACGGCATGTCGTCGGTGCGCGGCGGGCCGTTTGTGGCCGTGGACTGCGGGGCCATTCCCGAACCGCTGTTTGAAAGCGAACTGTTCGGCTATGTGAAGGGCGCGTTCACCGGGGCAGACACCAACAAGACCGGCTTTTTTGAGGCGGCCGACAAGGGCACGCTCTTTTTGGACGAAATCTGCAACCTTTCCTACAGCGCACAGCAAAAACTGCTGCGCGCCATTGAAGAGCGCAGCATCCAGCGGGTGGGATCCACCGTGTCCACCCCTGTCAGCGTGCGCATTATCGCGGCCACTAACCGCTCGTTGGAACAGGAAGTGGAGGCGCGTCAGTTCCGCGTGGACTTGTTGTACAGGCTCAAGGAAGTCAGCGTGCGCGTGCCGCCCCTGCGGGAACGGCAGGAAGACATCTGCTACCTGGCACAACGGTTTTTTGAGATGTTCCGCGCCGACATCGGCAGCGCCTGCCCCGGATTTTCGCGGGGGGCCCTGCGCGCGCTGACACAGTACAGCTGGCCGGGCAACGTGCGCGAACTGCGCAACGTGGTGCGCCAGGCCGTGCTGACCGCAGAAAATCATCGCCCGATCAGCGAAAGCGATCTGCCGCTCTATGGCATAAATGCCATAGTCCAGCCGCGCCTTTTTGGCGGCGCCGCACCCGGGGCCGACGCCTTCCCGCCGCACACCGCACACAGGGCGGACGCGGTTCCCGTCCGCCAGCCCAAACGCGCAGGACAGGCCAGCCCGGATTCTGCGGCGCCTTTGGACGTTGCCGGGCCCCTGGGTTCTGCCGGGGTTCTGGATGGCGCAGGGCCCTTGGATGATGCAGGGGCTGTGGATTCGGCGGTGGCTGTGGACGCCTCTCGTCTTTCTGCGGGCGATCCGCCGTCCGGACCGGCGGCCGCTGGTGCTGCCTGTTGTGCCGCGCTGCCGGACAGGCTTCCGGAGGGCGTGTCGCTTGCTCAGTATGTGGGGGCGTACGCGGCCAGTCTGGAACGCCGCATCATCCTGCAGGTGCTGGAAGAGACCGGCGGCAACAAAGTGCGGGCCGCAAAGCGCCTGGGGATCGACTACAAGACGCTTTACCGCAAACTCAAGCAGCTGTGTGCGGAGGAACAGGCCTGACGCCGTCCTGCCCGCAGTGACGCCGGGAAATCGTTTGCCTGGAACGCGGCCGAGGGTCCCGCCGGAACCTCTGCCGGGAACGCTTCTGCCGGGAGTGTTGCCGGGAATCCTCCTGCCTGAAACACCGCCGGGAATCTTCCACCCGCAACGGCTGCGGGGAACTCTCTTTCTGGAAATCTTCTGCCTGCAATGCCGCGGGGAAGCCTCCTGTCAGGCTTTCACCTTCTGCCAGTCCGCTTCTGCCGGGCATTTCCCACCTGCGGCGCTGTCTGCCGGGGTGCGTTTTTGCCATCCATCCTGTTTTTTTGTAAAGGTTTTGGGAAAGAGGGCGGGGGGTCCGGGGG
>DVMI01000160.1 GCA_018715085.1 Candidatus Avidesulfovibrio excrementigallinarum
GGATGAAAAGCGGTGCAACAAATGCGGGCTGTGCATCGACATGTGCCCCATGAACGTCCTTGACAAGGGATCGCGCGGGTATCCTTTCGCGCGGCACAGGGATGACTGCTGGTATTGCGACGTTTGTTCCTTCGTCTGTCCCCGCAAGGCCATTACGCTGACGGACATGCCCTACCTCATCCGCTAACACCCCGGCACGCTGTCCAGACGGCGCTTATGAGGCTCCGTCTGGGCGGCAATCCGGCGCCTCATCCGTTTTTTGCCAGCAGGCTTTGCTGGTTCCGTTTATCGAAGCTGTGCCGGTCCCCCCCGGCCATAAGGAACATCCTTTCATTAAAGGCGGCATCTTAAAAAAGGAGATTCGCCCATGTCGTTCCATAAATCCCTTGTTATGGCTCTGGCGGCTTTGTTCACATTGTGCGTAACGACAGGCTCTGCCTTGGCGGCCTACCCCAGGGCGGCCATCAACCTGATCTGTCCCTTCGGCGCCGGCGGTGCGGGCGACGTTTCGGCCAGAATTTTGAGCATCGCCGTCAAGGATGACTTCAACAAACCTGTTGTTGTGGTCAACAGGCCCGGCGCAGCAGGCGTAGTCGGCACGACCGTTGCGGCGCAAAGCAAGCCGGACGGCCATACTCTGCTCATCGGGCGCGTGGCCAATGTGGGCATCATCCCGGCCCTGAACAAAACCATTTCCTACAAGTGGGACGATTTCACATACTTGGGGCTTCTGGACGTCAATCCTCTTGTCTTTGTTGTGCGCAAGGATTCGCCGTATAAGACGCTGCAAGAGCTGGCCGATGCCATCAAGGCTCAAAAAGAAGATTTTTCCTTTGCCTGTGCGGGCGCATTGAACATTCAGGAACTGACTTCCTACATGTTCCTCCATTCGTTTGGCATGGGCAAGGATGCCGCCACCTCGGTGCCCTTCCCCAGCGACGCAGCCGGTAAAAACGCCATTCTGGGCGGCCATACCCACTTTGGCGCGCTGAATCTCTCGGCCTGTATCGACCAGCTTGTGGAAGGCGGCAATCTGCGCGCCCTGGCCGTGACAACAGACAAACGGCTTGATGTCATTCCTGATGTCCCCACTGTACGTGAAGCCGGTTTCCCTCAGCTTGAAAACATTCTGGGCTGGAACACCCTGTGCGCGCCCAAAGGCATTCCGCAGGAAGCCATTGACAAATGGGAAGCCGCATTGGCCAAGCTGAAGGACAACAAGAGCTGGAACGACTCCGTCAGGGCCAGCGGCTCCATTCCCTATCTGCGCGGACCTGAAGAAACTACTGAATTTGTGCGGAAGCAGGTGGAAATTTTCAGCAAGGTTGGCGCAGAGCTTGGGCTGATGATTCAATAACCGCGCCGTGTTCCTCATCGACATTCATCAATAACCTGATTTCCCTAAAAGACATGGCAGCCGTTCCACGGAGCGGCTGGCCTGTACAGAGCCCCGTTCTCCAGAAAAGGTCCTGCGCTTTAGCCTGGTTTGCCCAGGGCGGCCCGACACTCCACGCTGGCCCCCCTGGCGGACAGGGCAGCGAACCTCCCGCCTGCAACTGGGGAACACCGTACTTTGCAGTACGCGGACAGCGCGCTTTGTACACAGGCATTCCGCCGGGACCAGTCGTTCTACAACGGCCTGCCATGCCTCTTTTGCGGTGTGTGAGGAAGAAAACACCATGTCTGCGCTGCGACGTGAATTCTATCTTGGCCTTGTCTTATCGGCGCTGTTTGCCATCACACTTTTTGTCCTCATTCCTCTCGGCATCAGCAATCCCATGGCGCATGATCCCAGCTCCATCCTGCCGAGAACGTACCCCACCTGGATCATGGCAGTCTGCCTTGGTCTGGCTCTGGCTCTTACCGGTAATGCCTTCTGGCGGCTCCGCCGCGCGGCCTCGCAGCCGGCCGAGACCCCTGATGACGCGCCTGCCCCGCTGCGGAGGGCACAGGTGCTCCGCTCGCTGCTCTGCTTCGCCCTTCTGCTGGGCTGCTGGTTTTATATTGAAGAAATCGGCATGATTCTTGGCAGTTTTCTGCTCTATGCGGCGTTCTCACTCTTGTGCGGCGAGCGTAACATTGCCCGTCTGCTGATCATTGACGTCATTCTTACCAGTCTGCTTTATGCCTTTTTTGTCCGGATCATGGGTGCGCCGATTCCTCTGGGCCCTCTGACCGGCATCCTGTAATCATCCGGAGTCGTCATCATGCTGGAATCCCTTCTTTCTGGCATTCAGCTCATTGCATCCTGGGAAAACCTCTGTGCCCTGTTCTTCGGGATGCTGGGCGGGGTGGTGGTCGGCGCACTGCCGGGCCTGACCGGCGCCATGGCCATCACGCTCGTTCTTCCCTTCACCTTTTACATGCATCCGCTGACATCGCTCATGCTGCTGCTGGGCATTTACAAGGGCTCCATGTACGGCGGCAGCATCACTGCCATCCTGATCCGCACGCCCGGCACGGCCGCGGCGTCCTGTACCATCATGGACGGCTATCCGCTGGCGCAGCAGGGCAAGGCTGGCAAGGCGCTGTGGATGGCCCTTTATGCCTCCTGCTTTGCCGACGCCATCTCCAATCTTTCGCTCATTCTCTTTACCGGCGCCATCGCCGGGCTGGCACTCCGCTTCGGCCCTGCGGAATTTTTTGGCCTGATCGTCTTTTCTCTGACCATTGTGGGCGGTCTTTCCGGGCAGTCTCTTCTTAAGGGCCTGCTTTCCGCCTGTCTGGGGCTGTTCCTTGCCACCATCGGAATGGATCTGGTCTTTGGCACCAGCCGCATGACGTTTGGCAGCACAAACCTCATGGCCGGCCTGAGCTTCATCCCCGTACTGATCGGCCTTTTTGCCATGCCACAGCTTATCAAGAGCACCTGGCCCAGTCAGGGAAAACAGGAAATTCAGGAACACCTGGGCGATGACAAGGTCACCTGGGCCGAATGGAAGCGGAGCTTTAAAACCATTGTCCGCGGCAGCCTCATCGGCGTTGTGCTCGGGGCCATTCCCGGCATTGGCGCCGCGCCGGCGGCCTATCTGTCGTACAGCGAAGCCAAACGGTACTCGCCCAACAAAGATCGCTTTGGCAAGGGCGAAATCGAAGGCGTGGCCGCCGCAGAATCCGGCAACAACGGCGTGTGCGGCGCGACGCTCATTCCTCTGCTGTCTCTGGGCGTTCCCGGCGACGTCACCACGGCGGTGATGCTGGGGGCGTTCATGATGCACAACATCATTCCCGGTCCCCAGCTGTTTGAAGAACACACCGATCTGGTCTATGCCCTTTATATGGGCATTCTGTGCAGCTCTGTCTTTTTACTCATCTGCGGCTGGGCCTGTATTCGTGCGGCGTCCAAAAT
>DVMI01000161.1 GCA_018715085.1 Candidatus Avidesulfovibrio excrementigallinarum
CTCGCCTGACTTCAAGACCGGCGACGAATGGATGGCTCAGCTGAAGGAACAGTACGCTGAAATGAACAACGTCCTTACCGAGCTTGGCCTTGCCAACAAGTAAGTGAATCCTCGCGCACCGGGGGAGCCCGCTCCCCCGGTGTTTCTCCGGCTTCCTTTCCGCCCTGCTCCGGACTTTCCGCTTCCTGATTGAAAAACATTCCGGAGCAGAACGCAAAGAAAGCACAGAACACGACAGGGCAGCAGCCCACAACCCTCAGGAGCACGCATCATGGCGATCAAACGTTACGGCACGCCCACCAAGCCCGGCGCTACCCCTTTCTCCAAAGCCTCTGAAGCCGCAGGCTGGCTGTTTGTCAGCGGTCAGGTCCCCCGCGACGCCAACGGCGATATCGTTTCCGGCAGCATCAGCGTGCAGGCCCGTGTCACGCTTGAAAACCTCAAAAAGGTTCTGGAATCGGCCGGCTACTCTCTTGAAGATGTCGTGCGCGTCAACGTGTTCCTCGACGACACCCGCGACTTTGCCGAGTTCAACAGAGTGTACACGCAATTTTTCTCGGTTGAGAACGCTCCCGCGCGCGTTTGTGTTCAAGCGCATATGATGAACGATTTGCGCGTAGAAGTGGACTGCATCGCCTACAAGGAAAAGTAAGCGGCAACAATCCGGGGCCAAGGAAGGCAAAAACGGTGATCCGGCCGCCCCGGCTTGCCGGACAGCGTTGTACCAGCGCCACCGTCTGGTTTTCAGTTTTCTTGACAGAGCGGTCCAGTCCAGCCCGGCAGACGGTGCGGCCGGTACGGCAAAAACATGTTTTCAGGCAGCATCAAGAGGCGGTCTTTTGCCGCCGGAGGCGTTCTCCCATGAGTACGACAGAACAAGACATTATCGTTGTCGGCGGAGGCGTGGCAGGCTCGGCCCTGGCCTACGGCATTGCCGGCAAGGGCCGAAAAGTGACGGTGTTGGACGCGCCGACAGACACAAACAAGGCCTCCCGGACAAACGTGGGGCTCATCTGGTGCCAGTCGAAGTTCCTGCATCTGCCCAACTATGCAAAGTGGGGCTTTATCTCTTCGCGGCTGTTTCCCGCTCTGACCAAAGAGCTTGAAGAAACATCCGGACACACCATCCCCGTCAATTATACGGGCGGCATCATTCCCGTACTGAGCGAAGAAGAATACACCCGCCGGGGTGATTATATCGAAAAGTTGCGCGAAGCCCTGGGCGAATACAAGGGCTGCATGATCGACCGTGCAGAGCTTGAGCGCAAGCTCCCCGGTATCGGTTGGGGACCGGAAGTCTGCGGCGCTGCGTGGTGCGAAGAGGACGGCGTGATCGATCCTCTGGCCCTGCTGCGCGCTTTCCGTACTTCCCTGCCCCGCGTCGGCGTCACATACCGGCAGACGCTGGTCTACGACGTGCAGCCTCTTGCAGGCGGCGGCTATCGCGTCACCACCCGGGATGGCGTCTACGACTGCGAACGCCTGGTACTCGCCGCGGGTCTGGCTAACCGCCGTTTTGTCCAGTTTGCCATGCCCACCCTGCCCGTCTACCCGGATAAGGGACAGGTGCTGCTTGTGGAACGCATGCCTTATGTGATGCCCATCCCCGTGCTGGGTGTCACCCAGACCTTTGGCGGCACCACCATCATCGGCTTCCGTCACGAAAATTCCGGCCATCACATGCAGGTCGTCCCCTCCGCCGTGGCTACAGAAGGCAAGTGGGCCATCCGCGTCTGGCCTGAACTTGGCAAAAAACGGGTCATCCGCGCGTGGGCGGGCTTGCGCGTCATGCCGGAAGACAACATGGCCATTTACAGCCATCTCCCCGGTCACCCCAACGTCACGCTTATCAACACGCACAGTGCCGTGACCATGGCCGCGGCCCACACGCGCCTGCTTCCTGACTTCGCACTCGGCGGCGAACTGCCCGAAACAGCCCGGGGAATGACGCTCAAACGCTTTGGCTACGACTGCTGAACAAGGAACACGCCATGCAGAACACAGCTACCTCCACCGTCCACATCACTCTTGACGGAAAGCCCCTGGAAGTTCCCGCGGGAATCAGCGTTGCCGCCGCCGTGCTCGGCCACGCCCACGCAGGGCACACCTGCAAGCACCCCGTGGACGGAAGCGCCCGCGCGCCTTACTGCCTCATGGGCGTATGCTTTGAATGTCTTATGGAAATCAATGGCGAACCCAACGTTCAGTCCTGCCTCGTCACCGTTCAGGAAGGCATGACCGTAAGACGGCAACTTTCCGGAGAGTCTGCATAATGGACAGAAATATGGACCTCATCGTCATCGGCGCCGGTCCAGCCGGCCTGTCCGCCGCCTGCGCCGCACGCGCCTGCGGACTGGATGTCACGCTCATCGACGAGCAGGCCGCCCCGGGCGGTCAGCTGTTCCGCAATATCGAAACGCCCATGGCTCAGGCCATTCTCGATCCTAAGGATCGGGAAACAGGTCTTGCCCTTGTCAAGCGTTTTCGCAACTGCGGCGCCACTTACTACCCCAACACTACCGTTTGGGGACTCGAACCGCACAAGGTTTCCTGCACGATCAACGGCAAGGCCGAATTTTTGACCGCGTCCTACATCGTCATTGCACCGGGTGGCATGGAACGGCCCGTGCCCTTCCCCGGATGGACGCTTCCCGGCGTTATGGGTGCCGGCGGCGCGGACATTCTGCTGCGTTCGGGCGGCACGCTGTCCGCAGACAACAATGCGCCTGTTGTCCTTGCAGGGAACGGCCCCTTGCTGCTTCTGCTTGCCGGACATCTCCTGGATGCAGGCGTCAACATTGCCGCCTGGCTGGACACCGGGACGTGGGGCCGCCGGCTGCAATCCGGCGCGCTCATGCCGGCGGGCCTGCTTGATGCCAAGTACATGGCCAAGGGGATCGGCATGGCCCTGCGCGTGCTCAAAGGCCGTGTGCCGATCATCCGCGGTGTGACAAACATCCGCGCCGCCGGCACGGATCATGTAGAAGCGGTGAGCTATGACGCCGGGGGCAAAACCCACGAAATCGCAGCCCAGACACTGCTGCGTCACGAGGGTATCATTCCCCGCACGCACATACTCAATTCCCTCGGTGCACAGCACGCCTGGGATGCTGTGCAGCGCTACTGGTATCCTGTGACCGACGAATTCGGCCGCACCAGCATTGACGGCATCTACATCGCCGGTGACGGCACCTATGTGCATGGCGGCGACGCCAGCCTGCTCAAGGGAACGTTGGCCGGCATTGAGATTGCCCGCCGACTGGGTGTCATCACCGATGCCGAAGCCGCTTACCGTTGTGCCCCGACGCTGCGCACACTGCGCCGCACCCGCGTTGCCCGCGGCTTTTTGCGCTATGTATTTGCGCCCAATCCGGCCATTTTCAACGTACCGGACGACACGATGGTCTGCCGCTGCGAATGCGTCACGGCCGGAGATATCCGCAAGGCCGTCAGCGAAGGATTCCGGAACGTCAACGAAGTCAAACGGTTTACCCGTTGCGGCATGGGGCAGTGCCAGGGCCGCATGTGCGGGCCTGCTCTGGCCGAGCTGACCGCTGCCGCTCAGGCCAAAAGCCCCGCTGCCGTGGGCACGTTGCAGGTTCGCCAGCCCTTCCGGCCGGTAAGTCTTGAAAACTACTGCAATCTGAACGCCCCCGAATAAACCGGCTGTCTCTAAGAGGTTGTTATGCGCCGTCCCTGTCTGTCCTGCCTGCCCGCACTGCTGCTCCTTGTCATGGGCTGCATGGCGTCATGCATCCAGACATCGGACGGTCTGGAACGTCCTGCCCCCGGACCGCAGCTGCTGTCGGCCGAAGGTCTTTCCTTCCCGGTGGCCATAACAAATCTTGACCGGGGTACGCCGCTGCCGGCAGGCCCTTTTGTGGCGTCGGCCGCTGTTGCCTGGCCGCACAATCTCTGCTGCGGCAGCGTTGCTGCGCCGCACTGCGAAAGCGCCCTGCCGCGCAGTACGGATTTTCGCGGTATGCTGCCGCTGCCGGCTCCACCTCCCCGCTTTCTCTGACCATCCGGAAACAACCGGTCAGCCCCAACGGCATGCAACCGGTTCCGGATCTACGCGGGAACATTTCCTCCCGCCGGCTTCAGGCCTTTCCCGCCCTGTGCGGGTCCCGGTACAGACCACTGTGTCTGCCCGACATTCGGGCAGGCCATCAAGGGCGGCTACAGCGCCCCGCGGAGTGCCCATGACACGGCTGTCTTCACGAAGTCTCTGGCTCGAACTGGGTATCAGTCTGGCCCTAACCGGGCTGTTCCTTTATGCCTATCTCAACATGGAAAGCTGGGTCATCGAGACCATGCCCTCGACGATCAGCCCCGCCTTTTTCCCCACACTGACGGCCCAACTGCTTTTCTGGTTCAGCCTTATCCTTGTGGGCGTCACGTTGTGGGTCATGTTCTACAAAAAGCCCGGCACTGCAGACAACAAGCGCAAAGCGTCTGCACAGACGACTGAAAGCACCGGCAGGGTTTTTGCGCTGATCGGCTATATCGCCATCATGTTCCTGTATCTTATCGGCATGCACTATGTAGGGTTTGTCATCTCCACGCCCCTTATCATGCTTGCCGTGGCACTGCTGCTCGGCATCCGCCGCTGGATCATCGGCTTTGTCTGCTATGTGGCCTTCACCCTTGCCCTGGACTACGCCGCGTTCCACTTTATGCAGATCATTCTGCCCTCCGGCGTGCTGTTCCATTGATTATGCCCGTGCGGCATGACGAACCTGAAATTGCCGCCGCGCTGACACGCCGGAGCCGGACCTCAGACGGCCTGCTACGGCAAAGGAAGTTTCCCCGCCTGTGGCGGATTGGGCAACGAGTTGTTTAGGAAAAGGAGCAATCGATGATTGGCGATATCTTTACAGGGCTCATCAGCATTCTGACGCCGCTCTCCATAGGAGCCATCGCACTGGGCGTCTTCACAGGGCTGATGTTCGGCGCCATTCCCGGCATTTCCGGGATCATGGCTATTTCCATCCTCCTGCCGCTGACCTTCTATGTGGATCCGCTGGTAGGCATTCCCATGCTGCTTGGCATTTACAAGGCCAGCATGTTCGGCGGCTCCATTACCGCCATTCTGCTCAACACCCCCGGTGCGCCGCCAGCCGTCTGCACCGCTATGGACGGCTTTCCGATGAACCAGCAAGGCAAGGCCGGCAAGGCCCTGAACGCCGCCCTGACCGGCTCGGTGTTTGGCGACATGTTCAGTAACGTTCTGCTTGTCTGCGTGGCCGCTCCTCTGTCGTACCTGACCCTCAAAGTCGGTCCTGTCGAACAATGCTGTCTGATTCTGCTGGCCCTCACCGTAGTGGGCAGTATTTCCGGCACCTCAATCATCAAGGGCATCATCTGCAGCGGTGTGGGCATCCTGCTGGCCTGTGTGGGCGTCTCCGGCACGACCGGGGCCATGCGCATGACCTTTGGATCCGAACAGCTCATCTCGGGCATCGCGCTCATCCCGATGGTCATCGGCCTGCTGTGCCTGCCGGAAATCATCCATCAGGCCTCGTCGCGCATCACGCAGGTCATCAAGCAGAAGCTTGAACTGAAGGGCGAAAACGGCACGCTGTCGCTGCGCGAAGTAAAAGGCTTCCTGCCGCTGCTGGTCCGCTCGTCGATCATCGGGTCGATCATCGGCGCCATGCCGGGCCTTGGCGCGTCGCCTGCGGCGTTCATGGCCTATTCCGAAGCCCAGCGGACTTCAAAGCATCCCGAAAAATTCGGCAAGGGCGCTGTGGAAGGCGTGCTTGCTCCCGAAGCGGCCAACAACGCCGTGACGGGCTCTGCGATGATTCCCCTGCTCACGCTCGGCATTCCCGGCGACGACGTGACCGCCGTGCTGATGGGCGCGTTCCTCATCCAGGGCATCACCCCCGGACCCAACATCTTCTTTGAAAACACCGTTACGGTCTATGGCATTTTCGCCTCGCTGTTCTTGTGCGATATTCTGCTCTACATCATCGCCAAATTCGGCTTCAGAATCTGGATTCGCATCGGCGAACTGCCCAAGCATCTCGTCTTCTCCGTAGTGACCATCTTCGCCTTCCTTGGGACCTACTCGATCAACCAGAGCCTGTTTGACATCCTGTGCCTCATCCTGTTCGGCATCCTCGGCTATGCCATGCGCCGCTTCCGGTTCCCGGCCGGGCCAATGATCATCGGCTTTATCCTGGGGCCGCTGCTGGAGGCGTCCTTTGACCAGACCATGACCCTGTCTGACGGCAGTTTCATGATCTTCCTGCAAAAGCCTGTGGCGGTTGTCCTGCTGCTGCTCACGGTGGCCGCGGTGGCCAGCATCATCCGCGCCCGCATGCGCCGCTCGAAGATTGCTGAACTGGCTCAGGAAGCCTGATGCGCTCCTAAAACCATACACTTCCGGGGCCCGTGGACTGCGCCGCGGGCCCCTCATCACATCAATCACCGGCAGGCATCGCAGCACCCCCCGGCGAAGCCGGCCCTCCCGCCTGGGAGCCCGAGTCACCCCGAAAAGGATTCTGTCATGATCATGAAAGGTGGAAAACTGTATTACGACATGCCCATCGGGATTTTGTGCCTTGAATCCCTCTTCCCCAAACCACGCGGACACATGCGCAATCCGCTTACCTACCGGTTTCCCACGGTCACACGCGTCGTCACGGGCGTAGACATCCCACGCCTGTTGTTCAATCCCACTCCGGATCTGCTGGAACCGTTCATCCGCGCGGCTCAGGAGCTTGAAGCCGACGGCGTGCAGGCCATCACTGGCAGCTGCGGATTCATGGCACGTTTCCAGGCGCAGATTGCCGCCGAACTTACCGTCCCCGTCTTCATGTCCAGCCTGCTCCAGCTGCCGCTGGTAAGGCTCATGCACGGGCCCAAAGCCACTATCGGCGTGCTGACGGCCAGCCGCCAGGCGCTGACGCCTGCCCATTTCGACAACTGCGCCGTGTCCATGGACTCGGTGCGCATCCGCGGGATGGAAAACAATCCGGAATTCTGGGAAACCATCATTGAAGGCAAACGGCACGACTTCGACATGGATCGGCTTGAGGCCGAAATCGTCGGAACCGCCAAAGCGTTTGCCCATGAGGAGGCGCTCGACGCCCTTGTGCTGGAGTGCACGGATCTTTCCGCATTCTCCGCGCCCATTCAGCGGGCTGTCGGTCTGCCTGTCTACGACATCAATTCGCTTGTCGAGTACGCCTACTACGCTGTATGCCGAAAGGACTACTAAAGGCCGCCCGTCAATGCCACACAACGCTCAGGGCCGTTGCAGCATCCTGCAACGGCCCTGAAGTATTTTTCCAAAACAACGCCGCTTAAGACGGTATATTCCTGGCGCCATCCGCAGAAACTGCCAGGCCCAAGCGCCCCTTTTCTCTAAACTGCATCCTCTTTCGGGCTTCGTCCCCGTGCCGTCCCCGCATCTTGTTCCAGGGCCGGCCTGCGGTCTTCAGCCGTAAAAAAGCCCCTTCTTCCTGAGAAAGGGCTCTCTAAAAAGGGGCTTTGTTCTA
>DVMI01000013.1 GCA_018715085.1 Candidatus Avidesulfovibrio excrementigallinarum
GTTGTGCGGAGAAAGCGGCACAGGAAAGGAAGTCTTTGCACAGGCTATTCACAACGCAAGCGAGCGCGCAGACAAACCGTTTGTCGCCATCAATTGTGGTGCGTTGCCACACGATTTGGTTCAGAGCATCCTGTTTGGCTATGAACCGTCGTCCTTTACGGGGGCAAGCAAATACGGCCAGGCCGGTCAGTTTGAGATAGCCTCTGGAGGGACACTGTTTTTGGATGAGATAGGAGAAATGCCCCTTGATATTCAGGTCAGCCTTCTTCGAGTCCTCCAGGACAGAAAGGTAACGCGTCTTGGAGGGCATATGCCCAGAAGCGTGGATGTGCGGATTATCGCCGCCACAAACAGAGATCTGCGTCAGGAGGTCCGCCTTGGCAATTTCAGGGAAGACTTGTTTTACCGGCTCAATGTTGTGAGCATCACGTTGCCGCCTCTGCGCGAGCGGATGGACGATTTTTCCTTGTTGATTGACTTTATTCTCTCGCAGCGGCGGCTTGAACCGGCCATCTCTTCCTCGTCCTTTTCGGACAAGGCCATGCAGCTCATGCGTGCGTACCGCTGGCCCGGCAATATACGGCAACTTGGAAATTTTCTTGAGCGACTATGCATCATTTCAAACAATAACATCGTCACTGATGAAGATGTCTGCTCATTACTTGAAATACAATCTGATATCATTGACACCTCTTCGGACGATGAAGGCCTGCTGCGTAGGAAAATTGAAGAGTATTCTGGAAATATTAAAAGAATAGCACAGGATTTAGGATGTTCCCGATCGACGCTTTACTATAAAATGCACAAATATAATATTGATCTTCATGAAATACGAAGAGAGGCAGCGAGCAGTAAACTCCGCTGAATCGCTATTCTGACATGGCTGCCTGTCAGCAAGTTGCGTCCCGTGTAGAGTATTGAGTGCTTTTTCCAGTTGTTGCTGAACACCTTGCGTTCACAAGGGGCAGGCGGAGGTGCTGTCCCGACAGGCACCTGCCTGCGTACAGGTCAGGTAATGTGGGAGTGCGGCGGGGCAAATGAGAGCGCCTTGTATTGCCGGCCAGAGGCCGTCCGGGAGCGCTTGCCGGTATACGCCAAGGGCTCTGCGGCCGCCGGTATTGTGCCATCTGCAAAGCGGGTGGCGTGGGCCACTTCTGCATAGAAGGCCCTCAGGTGCCATGTCTTCAAGCGCCTTCACTTCTGCGGGAGGAGGGCGGTTAGGCGGCTTCAAAATCCGTGACAAAGCTCTGAGCTCCTTTTTTTGGGAAGGTCTCAGAGCTTTGTCTGTACGCCG
The DNA here is from genome assembly GCA_018715085.1 of Candidatus Avidesulfovibrio excrementigallinarum. Taxonomy (GTDB): domain Bacteria; phylum Desulfobacterota; class Desulfovibrionia; order Desulfovibrionales; family Desulfovibrionaceae; genus Avidesulfovibrio; species Avidesulfovibrio excrementigallinarum. Next base: position 1,295 of record DVMI01000013.1, read on the forward strand.
GGACGGCGTTGCTTGAAGGCATGTCGTCCCGGCAGGCATGCAGTTTTGGCGTGTTGCCGCTTCCAGAACAGGCTAGTTGGATGAGACAAAGCCGATGAGTTTCCAGTACGGCAGCAGCAGGAACGGAATGAGCAGCAGCATAAGGAGCATGCGTATCAGAAGGGCCGGCACGATGTGCTTCAGAGTGACGGCGCCTGTCATGAACGCGTAGAGGAGGTATCCGATTTCATAGGGGAAGATGTACTGATCCAGGCCGTACAGGAAGGGATAAATGACGGCATATGGGTTCAGGCCAAGGTCGAGTGCGATGTTGCCCAGCGAGCTTCCCATGGCGCTGACGGCAGCCATAGGTGTCATCAGGAAGTTGATGAGCACGCCAAACACATACGACAGCGTGACGGTGTTTGTTGTGCCGCTGTCATGAAGAATGGGCATGATGAGGCTGGACGCCCAGGCGGGGACGTTCATGTCATTGGCGACAAAGCCGATTGACATACAGCCGGAAAGGAAGAGCAGGAAGGAAAGGTTAATCCTTCTCATTGTCTGCTGATCTGACAGGTTGATGCCGGGCATGAAGCAGAGCATGCCAACAAAAGCAAAGCAGAAGGCGCCAGGCAGACCGTGCCATTTTTCGGTAAGGAAGACGACCATACCGATGAGCAACACAGCCAAAACTTTGAGTTCGTCCTTCGTTATCGGCCCCATTTCCTTAAGCCGCATTTCAAGGATGTAGCCGAGATTGCTTTCGTTTTCAAAGTTTTCTTTGCCCTTGATGACAAGAACAAGGAACATGGAGCCAAACACATAGAGGAAGTTGAACGGTGCCATCAGCTTGAAGAAGTTGAACCAGGTTTCTTCTACTCCAAGGGAGGCTTTGACCACAGAAATGACCTGCAGGTTAGTTTCGCCTGCGGGCATGCAGAACAGGTTTGGCGCGATGGCGGCAAAGAAACCCGCCATGATGATGGCGGACGACATGCGCGAGCGGGGATCAAGATTCAGGGCGGAACACAGGCCCTGCGCGATGGCGATGAAAATAACGCCGCGGGCCTGTCCGGCGGGCACCAGGACCGCCAGCAGGATGCCGACCATGCCAAGACCGATGAGCGTTTTGTTCAGCGATCCCCCCATGATGAGCATACCTTTTAAGGCGATACGCTTCCCAAGACCTGTACGCTCCATAACGTCAGCAATGATCAAGCCTGCCAGCACAAACCAGGGCATAAAGGTTGTCCACGGTCCAAAAGCAGAGCTTGGTTTAGTCACAAAAAGCGCATATGCCAATGTTAAAAGGCATGCGACAACAGATGAAGGAATAACTTCAACTATCCATGCAACAACAGCCCATGTTGTAATTGCAAAAAATAACGGAGCTTTTTGATGTAATATATCTGACGCATCTATTGAAATAAAGTATACAATTACGGGAATAAGTATGGATATCAGCCATTTTATACTGTTTTTTGTAGAGATCATGTGATCCTCCTTTGTTTTTCTCCCGTTACTGCAAATAGTATTCCAAAGGAGGTTTTCGGTTCTCGCTGTCAGTTTGTGCGGGAGCCTGCCGTATTCCGGCAAAGACTTTTTGGGGGTGTTCTGGGTGCTCCGCAACGCTATGTTGTTTTTGGGGCGGACAGCGTCTGACTGACGTGCCTGGTCATCGCTTGATCGGAGGAGACTGTGCGGTCTGTGTACAAGCCTTGTGCGCAACCGTGTCCTGAAGATCAGAAAGCGCGCTGTCCGGCAGGCAAGCTGTACGTTGTACGGGTGGCTGCAGGCCAGAGAAAGACTGTTGCCTGCCCGGACGGCACGACCTGAAACAGAAGACGCTGTGCGCGTGTTGCCTTTCCACCGGCGCGGTTGAGAAAAGCGAACGCCTGGACCCGGGAGCGTATTTTGAGAGGGCTGTCTGCCGTATGTACAGCGCGCAGGCATGACAACAAGGCTTCTGCGCCACCATCAGAAGAAGCAAAAAAACAGCTGTCTGAAGTGGCTGCCTTGCCAAGCAGCGCAGGCAGGGGCGTCAACAGGCTGCTGTTTAAGCAAATTCTGGTGCAGTGCGTCCTGCGGGAGGCGACTGTGCGGAGTTGCTGCCAAAGCTGAAAGGTGTTTTTGTCAGAATGTTACAGCGTTGTGCGGTTTGTAGTGCGGATATTCGGACAGAGGAGGCGGGAAGGCCGGGGAAGGTGGACAAGATTCAGAAGAAGGGGCCCCGGCTTTGCGGCAGGGGCCCCGGAAACGCGGAGTTATGCGCGGATGTCGCCCAGGACGGCGAGTTTAGGATCCATGAAGTCTTTGAGGCTTTCGCAACCGCCTTCCCGACCCATGCCGCTTTCCTTGACACCGCCAAAGGGCGCTTCCGCCGTGGCCAGAGTGACGTCATTGACACCGGTCATGCCGTATTCCAGCCCTTCGATCATCCGGTACACACGGCCGATATCGCGCGTGTAGACATACGAAGCCAGGCCGTACGGCGTACGGTTGGCCAGCTCGATCACTTCCTCTTCAGTGTCAAAAACATAGACTGGGGCTACAGGGCCAAAGATTTCCTCGTTGAATACGCGCATGTCGGGCGTGGCTCCGGCCAGCACGGTGGGCTCATAGAAGCAGCCGCCCAGGGCATGAGGCTTTCCGCCGGTTTTGACAATGGCTCCCTTTTCCACGGCATCTTTGACCAGAGCATCCGTAGAGCGGGCCGCGTCTTCGTTGATGAGCGGCCCCATGTTCACACCTTCTTCAAGGCCGTTGCCCACGCGCAGCGCCCGCACCTTGTTCACAAACTTGTCGAGAAAAGCGTCATAGACGCCCCGCTGTACGAAGATGCGGTTGACGCACACGCAGGTCTGGCCTGCATTGCGGAATTTGCCTCCCACGCAGCCGGCCGCCGCAGAGTCAAGATCGGCGTCGTCAAACACGATGAAAGGTGCGTTGCCGCCCAGTTCCAGCGAAATCCGTTTGACGGAGGAGGCGCAGGCCGCCATGAGGCTTTTGCCCACGACGGTGGAACCGGTAAAGGTGACTTTGCGCACGCGGGGATCTGCCGTCATGGCGTCGACGATGGCCGTGGCGCTGCCGGTAATCACATTGAACACGCCGGCAGGAATGCCCGCACGCTCGGCCAGTACGGCCAGGGCAAGGGCCGAGTAGGGGGTGGCTGAGGCGGGCTTGACGATAATGGGGCATCCTGCGGCCAGTGCTGGCGCAGCCTTGCGGGGGATCATGCCCATGGGGAAGTTCCAGGGCGTGATGGCAAACACCACCCCTACCGGCTGCCAGTGGGTCAGCAGCCGCGCGCCGGAGCGGGGTGAAGGAATGCTCTGGCCGTACAGGCGGCGGCTTTCTTCGGCAAACCAGGGCAGATAGGCGCTGTTTTGAGCAATTTCGCCCAGCGCTTCGGCAACGGGCTTGCCTTCTTCCACAGTAAGGATGCGCGCCAGGTCTTCTTTGTGTTCCTGGATCAGATCGTGCCAGCGATGAAGATAACGGGCCCGCTCTGCGGCTGTCAGAGCTTTCCAGGCGGGCAGGGCGGCGTGGGCCGCGTCAATGGCACGGCGGGTTTCGGCCCCTCCGCAACGGGGCACGGTGCCGAGGAGTTCTCCCGTGGCGGGATTGGTCACCGAGATGGTGGCGCCGGAATCGGCGTCAATCCAGGCGTTGCCGATATAGTTCCTGGTCCTGAACAGCGAAGAATCTTGCAGAATGTTCACAGGGACTCCTTGACGTTGAGAGGGTTCTGGACAAGCTGGCGAAGTGTGTGCAGGTCGCTTCGCCCTGTTTTGGAAATGTAGCACATGTCGGAGCAGAACGAAACATAGCGGCCGCCTTGTTCAAGGAACCATGCGGCCTGATCGGTGAAGAACTGGAACGACCCCACAAAAATGCCAGCCGCGGCGCAGCGTGCCAGCGCATCCTGGATGTAGGCCCGGAAGTCGGGATCTTGCAGTCCTTTGTCAACGCCCAGGGCAACAGCCAGATCCCCAAGGCCAAGAAACACCGAGTGGATACCCGGCGTGGTGCCGATGTGCACGATATCTTTCATGGCCTGTTCTGATTCAATCTGCACGATCAGGCAAAGCCGTTCGGTTACGGCGTGCAGGTAGTCCGGAAACACCCCGTACCAACCCGGGCGGACAGTGGCGGCAAACCCCCGCTTGCCGTGAGGAGGATAGAGGCAGGCGTCGACAATCGCCCGGGCCTCCTCGCGCGATTCGACAAAGGGGAACATCAGCGTCTCAACGCCCACGCCATCGAGAACCTGCTTGAGGTAGTCGGGATTATGGGTAGGGACCCTGACAAGGGGGATGCAGCCCGTGCCGGCGGCCTGTACCGCACGCACCATGGATCGCATGTTTGGAAGGCTGTTGAGCGCATGTTCGCCATCAATGACCAGAAAGTCATAACCCATGTGAGCCATCATTTCGGCGACGACGTCGCTGCCGCTGAACAGCAGGCTTCCCCACATCGGGTCGCGGCTATTCAGCTTTTTCAAAAATGCATTGTCCATTTTCGCAGTCCCCATTGAATTGGAAGTAGAAGGTGTGTACAGAACGAATGAAAGGGGTGCGACGCCTTTGCGGCCATGGAAACGCCCGTGGCCGTG
>DVMI01000014.1 GCA_018715085.1 Candidatus Avidesulfovibrio excrementigallinarum
CTGCTGCCTCCCGCAGGAGTCTGGACCGTGTTCCAGTTCCAGTGTGGCCGGCCATCCTCTCAGACCGGCTACCCATCGTTGCCTTGGTAGGCCTTTACCCCACCAACTAGCTAATGGGACGCGGACTCATCTCCAAGCGATAGCTTGCAAGCATAGGCCATCTTTCCTCCCAACGATATATCAGGAGCGTATTCGGTATTAGCGACCGTTTCCAGTCGTTATCCCCATCTTGAAGGTAGATTATCCACGCGTTACTCACCCGTGCGCCACTTTACTCATCCCGAAGGACTTTCACGTTCGACTTGCATGTGTTAAGCACGCCGCCAGCGTTCAATCTGAGCCAGAATCAAACTCTCCAGTTGATTGATAAAACTCACTGGCATTGTCCGCAGTTGCCTGCGAACAAACTCAAAGTCTTTGTTCCCGTTCGCTCTTCACTTTTCAAAGAACCGTTCCCGTTTCGCTTTCCCGCTCAACGGGCAACCCGCATTGTTTAGCGAATCTCACATTCGCTGTCAAGCGTTTTTTTCATCGAATCGAAAATTTTTCGACCCGGCAAACAAAAAAGCGATACAGTGGTATCTTGCGCTTTCTTACCCGAAGCGTCACTTCGTTGTCAAGCGCTTTTTTTCGCCGGACCGGCATTTTATGCCGGTTCAAAACCCCGATTTCGATTTGTCAAACCGTTTCGGCGAACTCGTTCACCGCAGCGGCGAGGTCGGGTTATGCGCCTTTTGCTACTCCCTGTCAACAACTTTTTTACTTTTTTTTGCCTTTTCTTCACACTCTGTTTCTAACACACTTTTTTCCTTTACTGTTTTTTTACACTGCCTTGTACAGCCGGCCGCTCCCCCCCGGAACAGACCGGCAAAAAACGGCGCGGACGGCCGGGAGATTCTCAGGCGGGCAAAAGGCTTTCCTACCGGTATAAAAAAGGCTAGTATCGGCAGACCTGCCAAGGTCCCTGCCTATGGCCCGGCGCCATGGCTCCCACTTTGACCGCAACCCTGACCCCCCTTTTGACATGCCAAAACACGCCCGACGCCCGTTGTTCTTCCGTCATGCTGTTGTGCTGCTTCTGCTGTGCGGCCTGCTTGCCGCGGCTTTTCCCTTGTTTGCGGAACAGGCTTCCACCTCTGGCGGCGATTCGTCCTCCCGTCCTGTCCCTCTGGAGTGGTTTCTGGATGAGACCGGCGCCCGCACCCTGAACGCCATCCTGACGCCGGAGTCTGCGCAGCTGTTTGAGCCTGTCCCGGACGGCGGGTTCCCTAACGAGGCCGGTACGGTCTGGCTCCGGTTTGCTCTGCCCCCCGACCAGACAGGCACCCCCTGTCTGGATCTTAACGAGCGGCTTGCCGGCCAGCTTCCTGACGGTGTGGAAGTCTGGGTTGTGCGCCGTCCGTCCAACAAGGCCACGGGCGCGTTGCCGGAAGCTCTCGACGCGCTGGTTTCGGGGCTGTATCTGCTGCCCAAGGTTTCGGAGTCCGGCACCATGATCTATCTCAGGGTGCCTGGCGTGCCCTCCCCGGGGTTTGCCCCTGCCATCCGCGACCGGGACGACATAAGCTCCCTGGGGCTCGACGGGTTGTTCTGGCCGCAAATCGTCCTGGGACTGCTGCTGACGCTGTGCCTGGTGCGGGGCGTTACGGAGCGACGCGAATGGCGTCTTCTGTCCGGGCTGTACCTGGTGGCGGCGCTGGTTTCTCTGGCCTGGGGCGTTCCGGGGACGCCTGGCGGGCTGCCTGATCCGCAGTCTCTGCCGGGGCTGCTGGCTCCGGGCGTTGCCTTGCTGCTGCTGCCGCACGCGGGCCGTCAGATGATGCAGACGCAGGATGTCATGCCAAATCTGGATCTGGCACTGATTTCCGTCGGCATTGGCGGACTGCTGCTGGCCCTGACGCCACTTGTGCCTCACGCCGAGGGGTTTGTCCGCCTGCTGGCGCTGTGGCCGCTCGGAATGCTGCTGTGCTGGCCCATTGCCTTTGCCGCGCTGTTGCGAAAAGTTCCCGGTTCGCGCGTTTTTGCCCTGGCTGTCTTGTTGCCGCCGCTGGGCTTTTTGCCCTTGTGGTTTGACATCCCGGGCAGCCCGGACTTTATCAAGCTGCTGCCGTTCCTTACCGCCTGTCTCAGTGCTCTGGGGCTTGCGCTGCTTCCTTCGCCGCGCCATCTGCCGCGCGCGGTGCAGCGCCGTGCCAGCGTGCCGGCGCAGCCTGACGAAGGCGCGCCCTCCCCTGCCCTCGTCATCCAGGATCTGTCGGCGCCGCGGGCCGGAGCACCGGCGTCCGATCCCCTCACAGAGCGCCTGAACGCCCTGAACAAGGAACTGAACACGCTGTTTGAACATCCGCTGCAGCCGGCTTTGCGCATGCGCGTGCGGCTTCTTGCCGACGCGCTGACCAACGGAATGCGCGCGGCCTCCGGCACGGCGCAGCCAACAAGCTTCAGCCTGCACGAAGTCATTCTGGAAGCGCACAACACCGTGTCTGCCACAGCAGAGCGCCAGAATCTGGCCCTGACCTGGTATGTCGCCCCCCAGCTTTCGCGGCAGTATGTCGGCGACCGCACCGCGCTGACGCGCACGCTGACAGAGCTGCTTGCCAGCTCCATCCGGGCCACGGAACGCGGCAGCGTGCAGCTGCGCGCGCAGCGCCTGCCCGAAAGCAACGATCCGGGGCTGCTGATGTTCACCATTGCCGATACAGGCTCGGGCACGTCGCCGGACAAGCGCGATCCCGCTGCGCTTTTGCACGCCTGGGAACTGGCCGGACGTCTTGGCGGTTCGCTGGGGCTGACTAGCGGGCCGACCGGCACCACGGTGACCGTTGTCCTGCGCCTGCAACCCGCCGCAGAAACGGCGCCTCTCCCCGAAACCGAGCAGCAGCCCGAGCTTAAGGCCGCCCTTTCAAGCGCCCTGCGCGTGCTCATTGTGAGCGGCGTGCCGGCCAGCCGCCAGCTGCTGGCCTATTATCTTGACGAGCTGCCCCACGAACTGCGCGAAGCCCGCAGCACTGGCGAGGCGCTGACCATGTACGCCCAGGCGCCAGGCGCGCTCATCATCCTGGACGGCGACCTGCCCGAAGACGATCTTGTCCGCTTTATTGCCCAGCTGCGCGCCTTTGAAGGCGAGCACGCGCTGCCGCCGGCCGCCATTCTTGGCCTGACCGGCACGGAAGCCCAGGCCGAACAGCTGCGGCGCGCCGGGTGCACGCACACGCTGTGCAGGCCTGTTCAACGCACAGAACTGCGGCACATGGTCCTGCGGCTGGCGCCGCTGCCGCGCCAGCGCAACGCCGCGCCCCGCCCCCGCACCGAAAAGCCCAGGCCCGACGGCAGGCGCAAGCTGTCTGCCACGTCCATCACCGTGGATCCCGCTGCCGAAAACAGCGAATGGCGGCTGCTCCCCGAGCAGGATGTTTTGAACAAGGAACGTGCTGCCTCTCAGAACGACACGCCGCAACCCGACGCGCCGGATGCTGCGCCGGCCGCGGCCTCTGCAGCCGACAGCGCGCCCCTGCGCTTCCTGCAGCCGCCCACCCTCAGCGTGCGTTCCAACGTGGGCGAACCCATGCCGGTTTCCAAACCGGCCGGGGCCGGCAACGCCACGGCGGACACCGAAGAAGACAGCCTGCCCAACGCCGCCCTGGCCGCCGGGGCGACCGGCAGCGCCACCGCAGAAGACGCTCCAGCCAGCAGCGCCAGGCCCGACGGCGGCAACGTGAGCGTTCCGCCCATCAGACCGGTCCGCATTCAGGCCGTCAGCCGGGTTCCTGCGGCCGATTCCAGTGCGGCCAAGCCCCGTTCCATGCGCGCCGTGCCCTACCAGCCCGGCAGCGCCACCTCCGGACTGTCCCCCTGGACCGGAGGCAGCGGCGACTGGGTCGGCGATCCCGTGCCCATCGGCACCCCTGCCGCCACGCAGAATGCGCCCACTACCGGAGAAACCGCCGGTGCAACGCCAGCCGGCAGCCCCGATGCGCCGTCTGAAACGGCCACCCGAAAGGCTGTTCCCCAGGCCGGCAGCGCCCCTGCACAGACCCCGCCGGTCCAGACCACGGCTGCCCGGACCACGGCTGTTCAGACCACGGCTGCCCAGGCCGCGGCCGAACCCCTTCCGTCCGCGCCAGCGCCGCGCCAGTCCTTGGCCGGACGCGCCGCGCCTGCGGCTGACGCCGCTTCTCCGGCCGCGTCCCTGACTCCCGGACAGGAAGATACGCTGCCCGCGTTTGCCGCCGGGACCAAAAAGAAACAGGGATTTGTTGCCAGACTGACAGGTCTGTTCAGCGGCAAAAAAACGCCTCCGGCAGCAGAAAACGCACTGTCCCAGCAGGACGTTGCCGTTCACAATCCCAGCGAGTGGGTGGGCGAACCCATGCCCCTGCTCAAGGCAGATCCTGTTCTGCCTGACGCCGCGCCGCTTCAGGACGGCCAGAACGGCCGGAATTGCCAGAACAGCCGGATTGCGGACGGTTCCGGCTCTGACGGCGCCGCCCCCCGCGCCGCGGCCGGTGCTGAC
>DVMI01000015.1 GCA_018715085.1 Candidatus Avidesulfovibrio excrementigallinarum
ATGCAAAAAAATTCCACCTTGCCGTAAAAAAAGCTTCTTCACGCTCGCGGGGATGAACGATTTCGATTAGAAGCGCAAAGAAAGGGGCTGACGCTGTCAGCCCCTTCAAACAAATGTCGCCATGTTTGCAACAGCCGCGCCGGCTATGCATTCAGCCAGGCACGAAGCCCGTCGCTTGCCAATACCTGCCTGGCAATCAGCTCGTTGCCAACGCTGCCAGGATGAACGCCATCCGGCAAGTCGCCCATGAACGCTTCACTACGCGCCAGGGGCGTGAACAAATCAACGAAGCCTACAGCAAGTTGGGCGCACAATTCATCATACTTTTGAGATAATGTCTCAATCCGCTGTGCATGCTCGGGACCGGCTACAGGCGTGGGTCCTACCAGCAAAACGGGTGCTGCATCGCGAGCGGAGATCAGGATCTCTTTTGCAGTCTGCACCGATTCTTCCATACGCATGTTGGGCGTTCCTTTGGGGGCGGCCATATCCACAACTCCGAACGAAAAAAGCAACAGCGCGCAATCTACTTCGGTCAGTCCGCGGCGGACTGCAAACTCCTGATGCCAGCGGGCCTGAATCTGACGGCTGGAGGCCCTGCGGACACCTAGGTTATAGATGCTTGACGTTGCTGGCGAAAGCCGGCCATCGGCAACAAGTCCCTCTGCCAGTCTGCCAACCCAGCCTCCCCGGCCGGGTTCTCCTACGCCAAGCAAAATGGAATCGCCGAAAAACAGCAAATGTTTCATACAAGTTCTCCTCACAAACGGTTAGTTCCGACACCGGCATTCCAGCTTTCAAAACGCATGGCTTTCAGATAGTCCGCCGCAAACGTTGCTGACGCGGTAACGTCCACCACATGCCAGTTGCGCCGTTCGGTTCTAAGGGCAGGCTCATGCAGCAGTCCCAGCGCGCCTTGCAGTGACGTATTGCCCATGCAGCGCAATCTGGAACCCAGCCCCAGTGGAACAAATCCAAGCAGTTCCAAGGCCTGCCTGGGAACGTGTTCACCAAGTGCGCCGGCCAGTGCCCAGACAGCAGGGGCAGCACCCGCGCCTGACACCTGTTCGGCTGCCTCAATGATTTTCCTGACAGCCAACGAAAAGGCTGCCCGAATTTTCAGCAGTGCCTCGACATCTTCAGCGGTCAAAGCCATACCAAACGGCAAATCCAGTCTCCAGGGCGCCTTTTCTGGGTAGTGCAGCCCCTTCAGCACGCGGGCGGCAAGAGGCAGGCGCGTATCTCGAACAGGCTGCCCCTGCGCATTCAGCACACCGCACAGGCGCAGTTGTGTTATGAGTGACAGATAGCCTGTTCCGGCAATACCGGCAACGCTTTCTGCCGTAGCCTGCTCGTTTCCGTACATTCGCGGCTGCAATCCCTGAGGTGACAAAATAAACTCTACAACAGCTCCCTGACCGGCCATGACGCCATACCGAAGCCCAATGCCCTCCAACGCCGGGCCAAGAGGCACGCTGCCGGCAAAAACCGTCTGCCTGTCAACGACCAGGGCAACTTCACCGTTGGTGCCCATATCAGCCAGCAAAAACGGACATGGCACTCCAGCATGAAGCAATGCGGTGACACCCGCGTCAATATCTCCGCCAACAAAGGGCGCAGGCTGAAACGGAATCCATACAGGGGGAAGATCCGGAAGTTCGACAAAGCGGCTGCCAGCATCAGGAACCGTGTATGGCGCGCCGGCAAGTCCTGAAGGATCCCTGTCTAGGAAAATGGCAGTCATGGCTGTATTGCCGGCAACACAAAGTGCGCTGACTCTGGCCGGAATTTGCTGCACGATTCCGCGCAACGTCCTCACGACGAGGTCACGCAGAAGCCCACGCGTTTCTGGATTGAGCGCCGCGGCAATCCGGGACATAACGTCGCTTCCCGCGCCAAGCTGGGGATTGAGACAATGGCCGCTGGCAAGTACCGCCCCTGCAGGAGTGACGGCTTTCCACTGTATGCTGGTTGTACCAAGATCAACAGCCACCAGGGCGCCTTCAGCCTGTTCGGAACGACTCGCATTGGCCTCTGCACAGCGGCTTTCAGCCGGCACTTCAATCACCATTCCTGGCTGTGCAACATGCCGGCAACCAAGTCTCCAGCCCTGTTTAATCGCTGATTCACCAAGAACATGATATTCTTCAGGCAACGGCGCGGGCGTTGTCTGCGGAAAGATGAAACGCACACGGCACAGCCCACAATGCCCAAGCCCCGAACAGAGGGCGGCAGGCTCGACCATACCGCTGAGCCACACGGTACGGGCTATGCTTTCACCTGCCCTAACGGGCAAATGCAGAATGCGCCCAGAGGATTTGGACGCCAGGCGGACTTCCATGAACGGCAGTTCGTTCACACCTCTCCTCACTTTAACGTCAAAGGCAATCCGCAGACTACGAGCCTGACACTGTCGCAGGCTGCGGCCAGGCGCTGATTGGCAAGGCCCGCCATATCGCGAAACCGCCGCCCCAACGGCGTTGACGGAACCACGCCCCAGCCAACCTCGTTGGTCACGAGCGCTATGGGCCGGCTTGCAGATCTGAGCCAGTCTGCCAGTACGTCCACTTGCGACAAAATTCGAACGTCATCTGCATTGCAGCATACCCACTCAGACAACCAGAGCGTCACGCAGTCAAAAAGGATGGCTTCCGCTCGGCAGGCAGCAACTTCCAGCGCAGTGACGGCATCAAGTGGACGATGCGGACTCAACTCATCGGCTTCCACCGTACACCACCCTTTTCCGCGCAACTGCTGATGCCGGGCAATGCGAACCCTCATTTCGTCATCAGTTCCCGTTGTGCATCCGCTCTCTTCCACAATACGGCGGCATCTTGCCGTAGCCACATATGCACGGCTTGGCGAAGCTTCTTCCACCCAGCGCTGGGCAAGGGTGCTTTTGCCGCTGCGGCACCCTCCTGTAAACAGGATAGTGCTCATGGGTGCCCCCTTTCTGCCAGACGACGTGCGAAATCGGCAGTGACCTCTGCCGCAGCCCGAACGGCCTGCACATCCTCATGCCGGGCAAACCGCCGTCCTATCCATGACGATACGAACAAAAGAGTGCTGTCGTCCAGAAGTCTGGCATCTGTATTGCGCTTTACAGTCCTGACCAGCTCCCGCGTTCCACGTTCCTGCGCCTGAACTGCCTGACGATAGGTTCGCATAGCCTGGCCAACATCTTTTTTCAGCGCCCGCGCCCGGGCGGTGTCTCCAGCCGTCTTGGCACGTTCACGTTCCACTGCCAACATGCCATAACGCCTATCCGCCTCGGCAACGGCATGTGTCAACTTCGTCAGTGAAGCAAGACGAGTGGACAGATCTGGTGTGGCGGCTAGACCGTCAAGCGCCCCAGCCAGCCCCTTGAACTGCCTGGCATACAGATCGCACATGTTTTGCACCTGAACATCCGTCAAGCCACGCGCTGCTGCGGCTGCATCAAGATTCTGAAAAAATTGATCGACATAAAGCCGGTACAGTCCGTTAATCATACCGGGGGTAAAAACATACTTTAAAATATCCCTGCGCCCGGAACGCAAATCGTCGCCACTCCAGTTAAACCCCTGAAGGCTTGTACCATAGCGTATGTTGGCAGCCTGAATCCCCATGGCAAGATAACCTTTGCCATTATTGCCGGGACGATATCCCTGTACCATCCACCTGGCCAGATCCCCCGTAAATCGCGAACTGACAACCGCATCATCCTGCCTTCCTTCAAAAGAAGCCGGCATGGGACTCTGTCTGTCAAGCGCGAAACGCATTTCTGTCCTGGAAGTGTCAGAGGATTCGGCAGCGCCTGCACTGGCAGGAGAAACAGCCTCTTCGCTGCCCTCCTTGCCGTCCTGAGACTGAACGGCCGCGGCCTCAGCATGCTGCATGTCAGCTTCTGCGGCAGCCGTCTGAGCAGGTGCTTCTTCCATGCGTTGGCTGACGTCGCTGGACAGGTTCCCGGGCGTTACCTCACCGTTTTGACTGGGCGTCCCGCCAGTTAACGTGGCCGTATTGTCGAGAGGCGCTGCATGCCCCCCAGTCATCTCCTTCTCCTCGGTTGCAGTCAGCTCTGTCGTCCCGGAAAGGCTGCCTCGAACAGCTGAGGTGACGTTGCCCTTGTCCAGGCTGTCAAACCACCAGTACCCACCTCCGGCTGCAACAAGAAGAAGGACCAACAACAACAGCGTGGAAAAATAGCGTCTGGAGCGACGTCCTTTAGCATGGATGGGGGATACGCTCAGCTTATCGTCCTGCATGAATCCTCTCCTCAAGAAAGTCTCGTTGCG
>DVMI01000016.1 GCA_018715085.1 Candidatus Avidesulfovibrio excrementigallinarum
CGAGCAGGGCGCCGAAGATCTGGCCACCACGCTCGAGGCCGTGGAAGCCCGTTTCGGGCAGTGGCTGCACCGCATGAAGTGGCTGAACATGGGCGGCGGCCATCATATCACCAAGCCCGGCTACAATCTGGCGCTGCTTGAGCGCTGCATCCGCCATGCCCAGGAAACCTACGGCGTCCAGGTCTATCTGGAGCCCGGCGAGGCCATCGCCCTCAACGCCGGCTACCTGATCACCGAAGTCATGGACATCGTGACGAACGGCGGCGTCACCATCCTCATTCTGGACACGTCCGCCGCCTGCCACATGCCCGACGTGCTTGAAATGCCCTACCGCCCCCCCCTGCGCGACGCGGGGCTGCCGGGCGAAAAGGCGCACACCTACCGGCTTTCGTCGTGCAGCTGCCTGGCCGGCGACGTGATCGGCGACTATTCGTTCGACGCGCCCGTCAAGGTGGGCGACCGGCTCTGCTTTGAAGACATGGCCATCTATTCCATGGTCAAAAACAACACGTTCAACGGCATCCCCCTGCCGGCCATTGCCGCCATGGACGAATACGGGCAGTGCCGCCTTGTGCGCACCTTTGAATATAACGATTTCAAATGCAGGCTTTCCTGAAGCGAGGCTTCATGATCATCGCAAGCACTCCCCGCGCCGACGGATTTCGCATGCCCGGCGAATTTGAGCCGCATCAGGGCTGCCTGATGATCTGGCCGGAGCGCCCCGGCTCCTGGCCCGCGGGCGCGCTTGCCGCGCGCCGGGCCTTTGCGGCCGTGGCCACGGCCATTGCCGAAAGCGAAACTGTCTGGATGCTGGCCAGCGACAAGGGAATGCAGAGCGCCCGGGCCATGCTGCCCGCCTCGGTGCGCGTGCTGCCCCTGCGCACCGACGACGCCTGGGCCCGCGACGTGGGCCCCACGTTTGTGGTCGACGGCCGCGGAGGACTGCGCGGCGTCAACTGGCAGTTCAACGCCTGGGGCGGCACCTACGACGGCCTGTATGCCCATTGGGACAACGACGACGCCGTGGCCCTGGCCTTTTGCGAGGCTCTGGGCGTGGACGCTTACGACGCCAGGCCCTTTGTGCTGGAAGGCGGCTCCATCCATGCCGACGGCGAAGGCACGCTGCTGGTCACCGAACCCTGCCTGCTCAGCCCCGGCCGCAACCCGGATCTTGACCGCGCGGAAATTGAGGCGCGCCTTTGCGAGTATCTGGGCGCGCAAACCGTCATCTGGCTGCCTCGCGGCATTGACGGCGACGAAACCAACGAACATGTGGACAACGTCTGCGCCTTTGTCCGGCCCGGCGAAGTCGTGCTGGCCTGGACCGACGACCAGGACGACCCGCAATACGCCTGTTCCGCCGCCTGCCTGGAAACGCTCGAACACGCCACGGACGCGCGGGGCCGCCGGTTCGTCATCCACAAGCTGCCCATTCCGGCCAGCCCCGTGTGCGTCAGCGAAGCCGACCTGCAGGGGTTTGTCTTTGAGGAAGGCGAAGACCGGCGCGAGGCCGGCGAACGGCTTGCCGCAAGCTATGTCAACTTCTACATTGCCAACAAGGCCGTGATCGTCCCCCAGTTCGGCGATCCCAACGACCGCGTCGCCGTCAGCCTGCTGGACCGGCTGTTCCCCGGCCGGCGCGTCGTGCCCGTTGCCGCGCGCGACATTCTTGTGGGGGGCGGCAACATCCACTGCATCACCCAGCAGATCCCTTCCGGAGGTCCCCATGCCTGAGGTGACTCTTGCCGCCGTGCAGATGCGCTGCGCCACCGACCCTGCCGTCAATCTTGACACGGCCGAACGGCTCGTGCGCGACGCTGCATCGGCCGGCGCACAGGTGATCCTTCTGCCCGAGCTGTTCGAGCGGCCCTATTTCTGCCAGGAGCGGCGCTACGAGTATTACGCCTACGCCACGCCTGCGGACGAAAACCCCGCGGTGCGGCGGCTTGCCCCGCTGGCGCGCGAACTGGGCGTCGTGCTGCCTGTCAGCTTCTATGAACGCGACGGCAACCGCCTGTTCAACTCTGTAGCCATGATTGACGCCGACGGCCGCCTGCTTGGCGTCTACCGCAAGACCCACATTCCCGACGATCATTACTATCAGGAAAAATTCTACTTCACCCCCGGCGATACAGGGTTCTGCGTCTGGCAGACCGCCTTTGGCCGGGTGGGCGTCGGCATCTGCTGGGATCAGTGGTTTCCCGAAACGGCCCGGGCCCTGGCCCTGAACGGCGCAGAAATGCTGCTTTATCCCACGGCCATCGGCAGCGAGCCCATTTTGCACTGCGACAGCATGCCCCACTGGCAGCGTGTCATGCAGGGCCACGCGGCGGCCAACATCATGCCCGTGGTTGCCGCCAACCGTACCGGCCTTGAGCAGGTCGAACCCTGCGAGGCCAACGGCGGCCAGCGTTCCGCGCTGGCGTTCTATGGTTCGTCGTTCATTGCCGACGAAACGGGCGCGCTGGTCTGCACGGCCGGGCGCGAGGAAGAAGGCGTGCTGACCCGCACCTTTGATCTGACCGAAATTGCCGAAAAGCGCCTTGGCTGGGGCCTGTTCCGGGATCGCCGTCCCCACTGCTACACGATTCTCACTGAACGCTAGCCGTCATGCCCGGCACAGGGCATGCCCCCAGACGAAGAGACGGCCGCCCCTTCTTCGTAACGCGTCTTCCTTGCAGGCCGCGCACGCTCCCGGTCTGCTTTGCCCATGGCGGCATGATTTTTGGATCTGTACAATCAACACGGCCGGTGCCCGCACAGGCTGCACGCCGGCCGGATCGGACATCAACAGGCATTGCGGCGCGTGCGGCCGCTTCCGCACGCGGCACCATCCTTAAGGCCTGCAAGGCGGTTTTCGCCGCCTCAGCAGCCGCCGGGCCTTCAGCCGCGCATGCACCACTTTGCAACAATCTCCCCCGCCACTGTGCCGCAGGCCGGTGGTCCGGGCTGGCATGGCAACAGCTATTTTCCTGTATTATCAGGAAATATTGCCCGTCTGACGGTTTTTCACAGACGGGCCGCCTGCCGCGACAGGCGGCAGAGGCTTCTTCAGCACCCGGTTTTTATCAAGTCTTTTTTGACTTATAAGTCGGTTTTGACTTAGGCAATTTCACAACGTTGGATTGTGCACAAGTCAGATCCGCATTGACAACCTGTCATAGCAAGGCCGTCATGATTGACAAGGGCTTGTAAAACAAGTTGCCTTTACAGATCTTCCGCGCTATGTTCCTTATGGCACAAGGTTTGCTATATAAGAGAAATGCACTGTGCAGCGCGTGACTGGCGCATGGGTTCTCTGCTGCAGTGCACCGAAAGTTGTGTATCCGGCAAGGCGCCGTGTCTGCAGGGACGCGCGACAGCCTGGCTGTTGGAAAAAGGCGCATTGCGCTCCAGGCGGGCCTGGAGTGCCGCCAAAAACAACAAAGAGTACCGCACGGGCGCTCTGCCGCGGCGGATTGCCTTTGCCAGCCGCCTGGCCGGGATACACAGTCTGACACCGAACGTCATATGCCGGGGAGTTGCTCCCTGCCGGCTTCAGCAACAGGTCACGGTCTGGCCGGAACGGCTTTGTCCGTTCTTGCGGATGCCTGCTGACCCCCAACACGATAGACAACAGGTGGAGGAGTTCATGGATGATTTGAACAAGCAGCCTCTGATCAGTGAAGTGCGTGAAGAGCTGGAAAAGACGCTCGGCCCCATCGAAGTGCTGGCTCTTGCGTTGGGCGCCATCGTAGGCTGGGGCTGCTTCGTGCTGCCGGGAATTCGCTTTCTGCCCGACGCCGGCCCTCTTGGCACCGTCATCGCCTTTTTCATCGGTGCGCTTTTCCAGTGCATCGTTGCGTTGAGCTACAGCGTGCTCATCAAGCCCTATCCTGTGGCTGGCGGCGCGTTTGCCTACGCGTATGCAGGATTTGGCACAAACGGGGCATTCATTTGCGGCTGGGCGCTGGTCTTAAGTTACATCTGCGTCATTGCGGCCAACGCCATGGCGCTGATCCTGCTGACCCGCTACCTTATCCCCGGCGTCTTTGACGTGGGCTATCTCTACACCATCGCCGGATGGGACATCAACATCGGTGAGCTTGCCTTTGTCTCGGTAGTGCTGCTGCTGTTTGGCTTCATGAACCTGCGGGGCATGAGCGCAGCAAGCACGATTCAGGTTTTTCTGGCCTTTGCGCTGGCCATCGGCGTGCTGGTGCTGACAGTGGGCACCATCCAGGCCGACAGTTCAAGCATTGACAACCTCCGGCCGTTCTTTGCCGAAGACCGCTCGCCCCTGGCCTGTATCCTCATGGTCCTGGCTCTGACGCCATGGCTCTATGTGGGCTTTGACACCATTCCGCAGACGGCGGAAGAATTCAACTTCTCGCCGCACAAGGCCCGTTCGCTCATGCTCTGGTCCATCGTCTGCGGCGGCATCATCTACAGCCTTGTTGCGCTGTGCGTTGCAGGCCTCATTCCCTACAAGGAACTGCTGGCCCAAAACCATGCCTGGGCCACGGGCTGGGTGGCTGACCAGATTTTCGGACGCTGGGGCGGCGTGGCGCTGACCGTGCCGGTGCTGGCCGGCATCCTGACCGGCATGAACGGCTTCTTCATGGCCACGACGCGCCTGCTGTTCAGTATGGGTCGCAGCAAGTTTTTGCCTTCCTTCTTTGCCGCGGTGCATCCGCGTTACAACACCCCGTGGAAGAGCGTACTCTTCACGCTGATCCTCTGTCTGCTCGTGCCCTGGTTCGGCCGCGCCGCGCTCTCGTGGATTGTGGACATGTCGGCCATCGGCACCGCGCTGGCGTACCTCTACACCAGCCTCACCGCCTACAAGTATCTGCTCAGAAATCCCGGCGCCCCCGAATCCGGCTGGGGCAAGCCGATCTGCCTTATTGGCGCGGCCACGTCCATCGTCTGCTTTGTGCTGCTCATCTTCCCCAGCTCGCCGGCCGCCATCTCCGTTCCGTCCTGGATCATGCTGTTCATCTGGGTCGGCCTTGGAGGACTTTTCTACTACAACCGCAGTGCCGAACTGCTGAATACGCCGCACGCCACGCTGCGCTACCTGCTGTTTGGCAAGAGCGACTACCCTGTCCTCTTTGACGAAGATGACGAAGACGTTGAATCCGAAGCTGAATTGAGCGCCACGGCGCGCTAGTCAGACTCTCTGCTTCATGCGAACCTTTTACCTCAAGGAGACGCCTATGGCGCCCAAAAAATTCCTCCGCCTCATGCTGGCGATCCTGCTCTGCCTTGGAACTGTGCTGCCGGTCAAAGCCGCGGAGCTCATCAAGGTCCCCACGGCCTGGCTGCCGGGGCAGGAAGCCTTTCCCGTCTGGTACGCCAAGCAGCAGGGCTGGGATAAGGCCATAGGCCTTGACCTGCAGATCTATGCTTTTGACTCCGGCGCAGAAGCCCTGCGCGCCTTCCCCGCCCAGAGCTGGATGTTTGGCGGCCTTGGCGCGGTGCCGGCCCTCATGGGCGCCGCCCGCTACAACATGAGCATCATCGGCCTGGGCAACGACGAATCCATGGCAAACGCCGTGCTCGTCCGCGCAGACAGCCCGATCTTCAAGGTCAAAGGCCACAACCCCGCCTGCCCCGACGTGTACGGCAGCCCCGACACGGTCAAGGGCAAGACGGTGCTCACCACCAAGGTGACTTCTGCCGACTACACGCTGCACTTGTGGCTGAAGAGCCTGGGACTCAAGGAACAGGACATCGTTTACAAGAACCTGGAACAGGCTTCTGCCCTGACCGCCTTTGACTATGGCATCGGCGACGCCGTGGTGCTGTGGGCGCCCTTCACCTTTGTGGGCAGCAACCGCAACTGGAAGACCGTGGCCACCCCCAAGGACATGGGCAAGCACCTGCCCATCGTGCTGGTGGCCAACACGGCCTATGCCACAAAGTATCCTGAAGTGGCCGCCAAGTTCCTTACGCTGTATATGCGCGGCGTGCACTGGCTGCAGAACGCGCCCCGCGAGGACGCCGTCAAGATGTTCCAGAAGTTCTATCTGGACTGGGCCGGCCAGGACTACAGCCTTGATCTCATCAACATGAACTTTGAAACCTACGAGTTCTTCAACCTTGCAGAACAGAAAAAGCTGTTCGACAGCTCGAACGGCGTCAGCGAAGTCCAGCAGTGGGAAAACGAACTGGCGGACTTCTTTGCCTCGGCAGGCATGCTGACGGACAAGGAACTCGAGGCCTTCAAAAACGGCAGCCAGGTGACGGCCAAGTACCTCAACATGGTTGATCCGGCAGCGGTTCAGAAGTAATTCCTCCTCTCCCGGGGCCGGCGCGTGCAGGCGCCGCGCCCCGCGGACACGGCCTGAAACAACGAGAAGCGGAGAGCCACCTATGCGTTTGTTGCTCAAAGTCATTATCGGTTTGTGCATTATTGCCGTCCAGGTCCTCCTGGGCGCCCGGGTCTTTTTCCCCGAAGCCCTCGTTTCGCGTCAGGATATTGTGGACGAAATCATTGAAAAAAAGGACTCCGTACTGGACAGGCTCTCCCCTGAAGACTTAGCCTGGATCGGCGCGCATCGCGTGGTCGTCGTCGGTGTCGACCCCAACTTCTATCCGCTCGAGATGTTCGACGAACGGGGCAGATATACCGGCCTTGGCGGCGACTACATGCGCCTGCTTGCAGCCATGACCGGGCTTGATTTCCAGGTGCGCCGCCTGACTGACTGGGCCTCCACGGAAGAACAGGCCAGACAGCGCAATATCGACATCTTCATGGCGGCCGCCAAAACCGAACGCCGCAGCGAATACATGAACTTCACCAAGCCGTACATCACCATGCCCGGCGTCATCATGACCCGGCGCGGACACGGCATGGACAACGTCACCATCGACGATCTGAGCGGCAAAAAGGTCGCCGTGGTCAACAACTACTCGTGGCACGACTTCCTGAAGGAACACCACCCCGAAATCATCGCCGTCCCGGCCGAAAACACCCTGGCCGCCCTGCAGATGGTGGCCAATGGCGACGTTGACGCCATCATCGACTACGAATTCAACCTGCTTGAAAAAATCCAGGTCGGCGGCATTCTGCAAATCCAGACGGCCGGCACCGTCGCTTCAAGCTACGGGCATTCCGTCGCGGTGCGCAACGACAGCCCCGCGCTGTTCAACGCCATCGCGCTGGCCCTGGACAACATCACTCCCGCCGAACAGAAGCTGCTGGCCCAGAAGTGGCTCATCCAGGAACGCCCCGCCGGTCAGGAACGCCATCTGCAGTGGATCTTCTTCTTTGCTGTGGAAGCCATCCTGCTCTGCCTCGGCCTCATCGCCCTGTGCCGCCGCAAGGTCCGCAAGGAAGTGTCCCGCCGCACGCGCCAGCTCAAAAAGGAACTGGCCGCCGCAAAGGCCGCGCAGGCCTAGCCGGACAACAACCGCCTTTGCAAAACGCGCACAGCATCCGGATATGACCGGATCCTGTGCGCGTTTTTTTATGAACTCCAGGCTGCTCCGGCACACCGGGGTAGCCGCCAGCCGCGGGCACGCCCGCAGGCCTGCCCGGCCGGATGGCGCGACGGCTTTTTCTGCGCTGTGGTCAGCCCCGGCACGCTTTTGGACACACGCCCGCGCCAGCCCGCCCAAACACCGCTTTTTCAGCCTGCACGCACGGCGCACAGACCGAACGCCTAGCCGGAAAGCCCTGCCGCTTCTTTCAGACGCCATCCTCTGCCTTCGCCGTATGCGCCGCCGGAGATCCGCACGCCAGACAGGGCGGCCTGCCAGCGTCTTCGCGCGCACAGCGCTGACCGGCCGTTGTTTTCGGAGGCAGGCTTTCAACTTTCCCGCGCGCAGCAGCTGGAACAGCGCGCCTGCTCCTGCCCCGCGTGGACAAAGGCCTCCCCGGTGCGGAGGCTGTCAACGTTTTCGGGGGTGGATGCTCCGGACTGCGGGCCGCTTTCACGCAAGGGGGGGCTGCCCGATGCGGGGCATCAAACGGAATCACGGCAAGCAGCCTCGCCCGCCGGGAAGGGCCGCCCCACAGGGCCTGCCGCTGCACGGTCCTGCAACCGGCCTTCTGGCAGCAGGGGCACGTTCCGCCTCCAGCTGCGGGCACGCCCGTCCCTGCCTATGGGCGCAGTTTCAGCTGGGTCATCGGGCAGGAGCGCGTTTTTCGATCTGTAATCACGTCCTCCGGACCGGCTTCGCCCGCAAGCAGCGGCGACTGCGGGTCATGCAGGCCGGCGCTGGCCGCCGCCAGCCGCGGGCTGGACGTGGCGTAGCAATAGCGGCAGCCGCCCCTGCAGGTGTTGTATGCGCCAATATCCACACTCTCGGCGCAGTTGCAGGCCGGCCGCTGGTTCCTGTCCCGCGCGACGTTGAGCGTGCGGCCCGACAGCCGCGCAAAAAGGCTGCCGTCAATGCAGCGTGCGGGCAGGACGCCGCAGGGCCGCAAATCGATCGCCTCCGCGCAGGCATACAGCTGCATTCCGTGGCTGCGGGCAATGGCTGCCAGCTGTTGGGCAAGAAGCGTCTGCTGTTCGGGGGAGATGGGTGGGACGCCAAGGCTGGCAAGGCTTTTTGCCGTGCTGCGGTAGCTGTCAAGAAAGCTGATCGTGCACGTTGTTGTATAGCCTGAAAGCCGCCTGGCCAGCACTTCAAAATAGCGAAGATGGTGCGCCATGGTGTATGTGGCGTTCAAAAATATCGGATCATAGCGCCAGAGGACGCGGTCCGGGCCGAGCTGATCAGACAGGCGCTGAAAGGCCGGAATGACGGTCCTTTCCTTGGAGGGAACGCCCGGTTCAACGTCCTGGCCGTAGGCGTTCAGTGTACATTGAAAATAGTGCGCGTAACCGGCAAGCTGATGCAGCCTGTTCAGCATGGGCAGGGGATTTTTTGTCCAGAACACGATCCCGTCAACCTGATCGGGCCGCAGCGGAATCCGGCTGATCTGCCGGGCGTTCCGCGGGTTCCTCACCAGAACGTAGCCTTCCCGGATCCGGTTGCAGAACCATTCTGCATAATAGGCAGGGATGTCCGTCCGCCTGCTGGCGCTGATCAGCATGTCGCCCCCAATCCGATATGGCATTGCCCCCGGACGCGCGCCCGGCCGCTGTTGGAACGGCCCCCGTGCCTGTCCGGCGGGCGTGTTCTGTTTGCGTCCTGCCGCGCCGGCCAGCTCTGCCGCAGGCCCGGCAAGACGGCCCGGAAAAGAGCTGGCGCTGCCGCTTGTTCCTGACAGCCACTCCAGGCAGCCGTTTTTCGGCCGTGCCGGCTTCCGGCTTTTGCGGCCTGTGCGCGTTCATGCCGGTGCGGCAGGCTCGCAACAAGGCTGCCTGCGCGCCTGATCTTCCGCCCGGCCGCACCGGCCCGGCACACGGGCAGTCCGGCTTTTGCTGCCAAAAGGCCCCCGCCGTGTTCCGGCAGGGGCCTTTTCCTTCACGCTTTCAACGGGCCGCGCCTCCGGCGGCCGCTCCCGCGTCCCGCCTGCATGTTGTGCACAGAACCGCGGAAGCCATCCCGGCAAAAGGCGGAACTTTTCCCGGCAGAGACGGTCCGTCTTCTTCCCGGCAGACCGGCGTCAGCGCGACAGCCTGCGGAATTTGATGCGGTGAGGCTGATCGGCGTCTTTGCCAAGACGCTTGCGGCGATCTTCCTCGTACTCGCTGAAGTTGCCTTCAAAGACCGTCACCTTGGAGTCGCCTTCAAACGCCATGATGTGCGTGGCGATACGATCCAGGAACCAGCGGTCGTGGCTGACCACAAGCACCACACCGGCAAAGTTTTCGATCCCGTCCTCAAGCGCGCGCATGGTATTGACGTCAAGGTCGTTGGTCGGTTCGTCAAGCAGAATGACGTTGGCCCCCGACTTCAGCATCCGGGCCAGGTGCAGGCGGTTGCGTTCGCCGCCGGAAAGCACTTCGACCTTTTTCTGCTGGTCCTGCCCCATGAAGTTGAACCGCGAGCAGTACGCCCGGGCATTGATTTCGCGGTTGCCAAGACGGACGGTTTCGGACCCTTCACTGATCAGTTCATAGACGGTCTTGTCCGGCGTCAGCGAAGCCCGGTTCTGATCGACATAGGCAAAGCGCACCGTATCGCCAATGCGGATGGTGCCGGTATCGGGCTTTTCCTGCCCCACAAGCATGCGGAACAGGGTCGTCTTGCCTGCGCCGTTGGGGCCGATGATCCCCACCACCGCTCCCGGGGGAATGATGAAGTTCAGGTCGCTGACCAACAGTTTGTCGCCAAGGCTCTTGCTGACGCCCTGCGCCTCGATGACCGTCTTGCCCAGACGCGGTCCCGGCGGAATGTAGATTTCCAGATCCGGCGCACGGCGTTCGCTTTCGTGGCTGAGCATGGCCTCATAGGCGTTGATGCGCGCCTTGCTCTTGGCGTGGCGGCCCTTGGGCGACATGCGGATCCATTCCAGCTCGCGGGCCAGGGTCTTCTGGCGCTCCCCTTCGGCCTTTTCTTCCAGGGCAAGGCGCTTTTCCTTCTGTTCCAGCCAGGAGGAATAGTTGCCCTTCCAGGGAATGCCGCGCCCGCGATCCAGCTCGAGGATCCAGCCGGCCACGTTGTCCAGAAAATAGCGGTCGTGCGTCACCGCAATGACCGTGCCGGGAAAATGCTGTAAATAATGTTCCAGCCAGGCTACCGATTCCGCATCCAGGTGGTTGGTCGGTTCGTCCAGCAGCAGGATGTCCGGATTTTGCAGCAGCAGGCGGCAGAGCGCCACGCGGCGGCGTTCGCCGCCCGAAATGACCGAAACAGGCGTATCCGCAGGCGGACAGCGCAGCGCGTCCATGGCCATTTCCAGCCGGGATTCGAGATCCCAGACGTTCTTGGCGTCCATGAGCTCCTGCACCTTGCCCTGGCGTTCAATCAGGGCGTCCATCTCGTCAGGCTCCATGGGTTCGGCAAAGCGGGCGTTGATGCTCTCGAACTCGGCGGCAATGTCCACCAGCTCCTTGACGCCTTCCTCCACCACTTCGCGGACGGTGCGCGTTTCGTCAACCAGCGGTTCCTGCTCAAGATACCCGATGGTGTACCCGGGCGCGAGAACCGTCTTGCCTTCAAACGCCTGATCCACGCCGGCCAGAATCTTAAGAAGCGACGATTTCCCCGCTCCGTTCAGACCCAGGACTCCGATCTTGGCTCCGTAAAAATAGGACAGGGAAATATCCTTCAGCACTTCGCGCTGGCCATGCCTTTTGCCCACGCGAATCATGGAATAGATGATCTTGTCCGGCTCGTTATTCGCCATAGCGCCTCCTGTTGGCTGTGTATCTTGCTGCCTTTTTCCACAGTCTTGGCCGAATGTCAAACGCACAGGCTGCATATTGCCTTCAGCATAGCGAAATCAATAATCTTTTTTTGCCATCGCAACATTGACAGCCCCATGGCCGGCCGCTATTGTAACAATACGGGCGCAGTCTGTGCGCAGACGCCTTCTTTCCGTGCGGCGGGGGCTGCCGTGCAGGCCTCTCCACGCCGGACGCGCACCGGCAGGCCCAAATGCGCTCCCCGGGCCGCGCACCGCCAAATCAGGCTCTGTGCGGCGGCCGTTGCACCGGCACCCCGGAGGCGGCAGCCTCCCCGGCGTCCTGCACGCCCCGGATCCGGCCGGCCATGCACGGCGCCTGCCTGGCCTGCGGCCCTCTCCCGGCAACCTTTTATTCGGACGGCATCCATGAAAACGGGCATTCTTCTTGCCGCCTTCGGCACTGCGACACCACAGGGCGAAGCCACGCTGCGCCGCTTTGCCCAGCGCGTCCGCGACCGGTACCCGGACGTGCCCGTCCGCTGGGCCTTCACCTCGCCGGCCATGCGCGAGCGTCTTGCCGGCGCGCGCAAAAAATCCGACTCCGTAGGCAAGGCCCTGCGCAAAATGGCCTTTGAACGCTACGAGAGCATTGCCGTTCAGCCCCTGCATGTGGTGCCGGGCATCGAATATACCGACGTGCTGGACGAATGCGCGGCCGTGGCCAGCCAGTTCAGCGCCCTTGCCGCGGGCGCGCCGCTTCTGGCCGGCGGCGAAGACATGGACGCACTGGCCCGCGCGCTGCTTGCCGGGCTGCCCCCCTCCCGCGCCGCCGGCGACGCCGTCCTGTTTGCCGGCCACGGCAGCCGGCACGACTCGGCCGCCTATTACGCGGCCCTGTCCAGAGCCGTCACCGGCATCGACCCCCTGGCCTTTGTTGCAACCATGAAAGGCGAAGTGCAGCTGCATCAGGCGCTGCCTCTGCTGCTGGCCAAAGGTGTCCGGCATGTCTGGCTTGTGCCGCTGCTTGCGGTCATCGGCCGGCACGCGCTCGAAGATCTGGCCGGCAACAGGCCCGACTCGTGGCGCACCCTGCTTGAAGCCCAGGGCCTGACCTGCATCCCGGTGCTGACCGGCATGGCCGAAATGCCCTGCTTTGCCGACGTCTGGATCGACCATCTGGACAAGGCGCTGCGCCTGCTTGAGACTTCCGACCCCCAGCCGCCATCCCATGACTGCCACGCCAGACGTATCCGCTGATCTGCCTGTTTTCGACGTCCTCCCGGAACTGCTCAAAACCCTGCAAACCGCCCGCCGGGTTGTGCTGAGCGCGCCGCCGGGCGCAGGCAAGACCACCCGCGTGCCGCTGGCGCTGCTTCCTTATGCCTCCCCCAAACGCCGCGTGCTCATGCTGGAGCCGCGACGCCTGGCCGCCCGCGCCGCCGCACGGCACATGGCCGGCCTGCTGGACGAAGCGCCGGGCAGGCGGATTGGCTACCAAATGCGCATGGACCGCTGCTGCGGCCCGGAAACCGCCGTTCTTGTCGTCACCGAAGGCGTGCTGACCCGGATGCTGCGCGAAACCCCCGACCTGCCCGATGTCGGCTGGATCATCTTTGACGAATTCCACGAGCGCAGCCTTCAGGCCGATCTTGGGCTTGCCCTGGCGCTCGAATGTCAGGAAACCCTGCGCGAACCCGGCAACCCGCTGCGCCTTCTGGTCATGTCCGCCACGCTGGACATCGCGCCGCTGACAACGCTGCTTGGCGAAACCGGCAGCGCGCCCTGCCCGCTGATCCGCTCGGAGGGCCGGCAATGGCCCGTGGACGTGCGCTACCTGCCCCCGCCATCCAAAGACGGCCCGCGCGCACAGCCGGCCTGGCTGGCCGCCGTCATCCGCCAGGCCCTGCACGAAGAAACCGGCAGCCTGCTTGTTTTTCTGCCCGGTTCAGGTGAAATCCGCGCCGTGGCCTCCCTGCTTGAGCCCGCCCCGCCCGGCGTGCGCATTCACCCCCTGTACGGCGACCTTCCGCCCGCCGCCCAGGACGAGGCCATACGCCCTGCCCCACCCGGCGTGCGCAAGGTGGTTCTGGCCACCTCCATTGCAGAGTCAAGCCTGACTATCGAAGGCGTGCGCGTGGTCATTGACGGCGGCCTTTCCCGGACTGCCCGCTTTGATCCGGCCACAGGCATGAGCCGCCTTGTGACAGAACGCGTCTCGCTGGCCGGAGCCGAACAGCGCCGCGGCCGCGCAGGAAGGCTGGAACCCGGCGTCTGCTGGCGGCTGTGGGCCAGAGAGGAAGAACAGGGCATGCGCGCCTTTCCCCGCCCCGAAATTCTCGAAGCGGATCTGGCCGATCTGCGCCTCGAACTGGCCCTGTGGGGCCTTGACGACCCTGCCGCATTACGCTGGCTGGACACTCCGCCGCAGGAAGCCTTCAGCCAGGCCACGCGCCTGCTGTGCGATCTGGGGGCGCTGGAGCCCGACGCGCGCCAGCCGCACAGGCTTCGTCCCACCCCCCACGGTCTGGATATGGCCGCGTTGCCCCTGCACCCCAGACTGGCGCACATGCTGCTGGCCTCTTTTCAGCAAGGTCTGGCAGAACCTGCCTGCCTGCTGGCCGCCATGGCCGGCGAACGCGACATCTTCCGCGGCGAGGCCGCACGCGTCACCGACATCCGGCTGCGTCTGGCCCGGCTGGCCGGCATGCCCCAGCACAGGATCTGCACCATGGCCGGACGTCTGCGCCGCCTGCTGGCCGGACGCGCCCGGGGGCCGCAACAGCTTCCTCTGCGCGAGGGGCTGGAGCTGGCCGGCCTGGCTCTGGCTGCGGCCTACCCCGAACGCGTGGCCATGCGGCGTCCTGGATCCGGACGCGGCCAATACCTGATGGTCAACGGAAAAGGCGCCATGCTCGACCCCGCAGACCCGCTGGCAGACTCGCCATTCCTGGCCGTGGGCGAAGTGGACGGCGCAGCGGCCTGCGTGCGCGTTTTTCAGGCGGCCCCGCTGGATCGGACGGATATCGACACACTGTTCGGCGCGCGCTGCCAGCGTTCTGCCGAGGTCACCTGGAATCCCCGGGAAGAAGCGGTGGAAGCCTGCCAGAAACTCCGCCTGGGCACGCTGACGCTGGAAACCCGTCCGCTGGCGACGCCCGATCCGGACGCGCTGGCCAGCGCTGTGCTGACCGGCATCCGTGCGCTCGGCCTGGCCTGTCTGCCCTGGACGGAAGAGCTGCTGGAATGGCGGGCCCGGGTGCTCTTTTTGCGCTGTCTCGAACCCGACACCTGGCCGGATGTCCGCGACGCCGCCCTGCTGGACGGGCTTGACGACTGGCTGTCCCCTTTTCTTGGCGGCATTTCCCGCCACAGCCAGTTTGACCGGATTCCCTTGCAGGCAGCCCTGCACGGACTGCTTCCCCCGCTTGCACAGCGCGAACTGTCCGCCCGGCTCGACCGGCTTGCGCCCACACACCTTACTGTGCCCACAGGCTCGCGCATCCGCCTGGCCTATCCCCGGGCGCTGCTGACCTGCGATACTCTGCCCGCCCTGCCGGAACCGCCGATCCTGGCCGTCAAACTCCAGGAACTGTTTGGGCAGACCGAACAGCCGCGCGTGGCCGGCGGCCGTATCCCCGTGCGCCTGCACCTGCTCTCCCCCGCCGGGCGCCCGCTGCAAATCACTTCGGATCTGGCCGGGTTCTGGCGCAACGCCTACCCCGCTGTCCGGGCAGAAATGCGCGGCCGCTATCCGCGCCACCCCTGGCCGGACGATCCCCTTGCCGCCGCCCCCACCCGTCGGGCCAAACCCCGCAGCTGAAAAACCGTGCGGGAGGAGGCAGGCCCCCTTTTGGAAAAAGGACGCCTTCCTTCCCCCGTGCTCCCTTACGCCTTTCTGACACGGTTACCCGCCGGGAGCTGCCGCCAAAGGGGCCAGGCAGGCCGCACGGCAGAAAAAAACTGTCCCGGAGCACCGCTTCCGGGACAGGGACGCGCCTTCTGAAAAAGGCAACAAAGGAAGAGACCGCGTGCTGTTTGTGCCCGCACCGTCCGATCTTTCCGCAGAAAGGCCACAGCACGGGAACGTGCTGCAGGCCGCGCCTGCCTGGGGCAACAGCGCAGGCCGCCGCGCCCGTTCGCAGGCCCGCGCTGTCCGCGCCGCATCCAGGCACAAAAGATACGCTCCGGGGGACGGCAGGAAATCCTTGCTGACAGAGGGGCTGGCCTTCCTCAGCCTGCGCCGCCCCCGGCCCTGCTATCGCCCCAGGAGCTTGTTGACGATGGCTGTGGTGGAATAGCCGGGCAGCAGCGGCAGGCTGACGACCTTGCCGCCGCGGGCTTCGACAATGTCGCGGCCCACAATGCGATCGGGCGTCCAGTCGCCGCCCTTGACCAGCACGTCCGGCTGAACGGCCCGGATGAGCGCCGCAGGCGTGTCTTCGTCAAAACCGGTCACGGCGTCCACGCTGGCCAGATGGGCAAGGACAAAGGCCCTGGCCGGATAGGGATTGACCGGACGTTCCGGCCCCTTGTTCTGCCGGCGCACGGAATCGTCGCTGTTGAGTCCGAGCACCAGCACGTCGCCCAGCGCGCGGGCGCGTTCCAGCAAATCCACATGGCCGGGGTGCAGGATGTCATAGCAGCCATTAGTGAACACAATGCGCTTGCCTGCCGCGCGCAGGGGGGCAAGCCAATCCAGCAGGGCCGGCAATTCCATGACATGGGGATGGGACAGGACCATACGCGTTCCTTCGGTGCGGCGGTAAGAGGGTTGCACAGTACAAAAAACGTTTTCTGCCGTGGGGAAAAAAAGTTCCGCATTCTTCGCGCAGGCAGGCGTCCGGGGGCAACGCTGCCGTGACAGGACGCGCCCGGGCACAATGCCGCCCGCGCACGGCGGAGGGAGAATGCAAAAAACCGTTACCGTTCCAGAAAGGTTTCGCAATAAAGCCCGTACACGGAGGGGGAAGCGCCGTCTTCCGCCTGCCGGACAGACGCCATGCGCCGCGCCCGGCAGCAGGCGCGCACACGCCTTAAGCCGCCTGCACCATCCGAGAAAGAACCTTCAACAGGCTGCGCAGGAAGAGCAGACGCGCTGTCCGGCGCCAGCGGCCGCGCCGGCCCCTCCCCGGCAGGCAGCCCCGGGCGCGGCGCACAACGCCCTGCCGCGGGCATTCTGCCGGACGCCTGCCCGCTCAGCGCCTCCGTGAGCGGCCGGATTCGACCTGCACCTGCGGCTGGCGCTTGGTGACGCCGGGATTGAATTCCTCGGGATCAATGCCGAACAGGCAGTCATAGACCTTGCGCGCCACAGGGCCGGCCTGTGCCGCACCGCCACCGGCGTGCTCGAGCATGACGATGACCACGACCTCTTCGTCGCCTTTTTTGCCCCAGGTGGCGATCCAGGCGTGATCGCGCTCAAAGTGCTCCATTTCTTCCGTCCGCTGGCGGCGGTCGCCGACCATGCGGATTTTGACGACCTGGGCCGTGCCGGTCTTGCCGCCCATGATCGCGTCAGAGCGCCGGACGACGCGCGCGGTGCCCACGCTGGCCGTTTCGATCATGGCGTCCCGCACCAGTTTGCGCGCGGCGGCATTCATGGGGGTCTGCCCGCGCACTTCCACCGGCCTGCCGGCCAGCAGCTGGGGTTTGAGGAGCTTGCCGCCGTTCAGAATCGAACTGACAAACACGGCCATCTGCACGGGCGTGACAAGCGTGTACCCCTGCCCGATGGACACGTTGACCGTTTCGCCCCGGTACCAGGGTTCGCCTGTGCGGCGCGTTTTCCACGCGCGGGAGGGGACCAGTCCGGCTTTTTCGTGCGGCAGGTCAATGCCTGTCAGGCGGCCAAAGCCGCAACGCCTGGCATAGTCTTCGATTTTGTTGATCCCAAACCGCTCGCCAAGCACATAATAATACACGTCGCACGAAGCCTTGAGCGACTGGGCCATGTCAACAGCGCCGTGGCCGCCGCGTTTCCAGCAGCGGAATGTCTGGTTGCCCACCTTGACCTGACCGGAACAGAACACCGTGGTTTCGGGCGACACGCCTTCTTCAAGGAACATGCCCACCATCATGAGCTTCCAGATGGAGCCGGGCGGGTACACGCTCTGAATGCCGCGGTTCTGCAAAGGATGATACGGATTGTCACGGATGGCCGTCCAATCCTGCACCGAAAGCCCGCTGACAAAGAGGTTGTTGTCATACGCGGGCGTGGTGACCAGCGCGCGGATGGCGCCTGTGTGGGGATCCATGACCACCACGCTGCCGGTCTGCTTGCCGAGGATCTCAAAAATCTGACGCTGCAAATCGGCGTCGATGTTCAAGGTGGCGCTCTGGCCGTTCTGGGGCTCTTCAATGGGCTGCTTGCCCATGACGCGGCCCAGGGCGTCCACTTCAAGGCTGTTGCAGCCCTTTTCCCCGCGCAGCGTCGTTTCAAGAACGTTTTCCAGGCCTTGCTTGCCCACGTTGTCGCCCAGGGCCAGCCACGAGTCGTCTTTCAATTCGCGCTCGTTGGCTTCGGCCACATAGCCCAGAATGTGCGCAAACACGTCGCGGTAGGGATAAAAACGCTTGTAGCGCGTGACAATTTCCAGCTCGGGCCAGTGGATGAGCTGGGCTTCGATGCGCGCCATCTGCTCGTAAGTCAGATCGTTCAGAATGATGATGGGTTCAAAAGGCTTGCCGCGAACGCTGTCCTGACGGTACTTGGTGGTCAGCTGAGCCAGAGGCACGCCGCTCCAGGCGCTGATCTGCGCCAGCGTGGCGGACAGGTCTGCGCAGTTTTCGGCCTTGAGCGACAGCGCAAAGGCCGGGCGGTTGTCGGCCAGCAGCTGCCCGTGAGTGTCGCGAATCAGCCCCCGGGAGGCATAGACCCGCTCGTAGCGCATGCGGTTTTCCACAGACTGACGGGCAAACTCTGCCCCTTTGTGGATCTGCAGGTACCAAAAGCGCATGACAAAGACGCAGAACAGCAGCAGCACCATGCACTGCAACAGAATCAGCCCTGCGCGCGGCGGCTGATAATCGTCGTGTTCAAGCTGAATGGCCATGCAGCAGCCCCCAGCGGCGGCTCAGTTCCGCCAGTTTCCAGAACACGGGAATCACCGCCGCCTGTATGGCACATTCCTTGAGCAGCACAGCGTTATCCAGCGCGGCATCCTGCAGCGAAACCATCAGCTGGGTGACGGCATAGCGGGTCACACCGGCCGCCAGCCCCAGCAAAATCACAAAAACCAGACTGCGCGTTGAAAACAGCCAGTGCCCGATGACCACCAGCAGCATCACCGAAAGGTACCAGAGCACACACGCCCCAAAAGCCAGCGTTCCAAGACCTTCCTGAATGAGCACGGTGATCAGGAAGACGCAGGCCAGCTGCATGGGGCGGCGCTCCTGCATGGCAAGAATGAGCCCGGGGATCAGCATGTCCACGCCGGGCAGCACCATCTGCAGCCAGATGCCGACAACAAAGAACAGCACCCACCAGACCTGGTTGCGCGATGTCATGGCTGCCTCGACGCGCCGTCGCCGGCGTTCGCGTCCGCCGCCGTGCCGGCGGTTGCCGGTGCGGGCGGATCGATGAGGCCGGCCCACGAGGTCCCCGGCATGCGCACAAGCAGCAGCAGATCTTCAAGTTTGCTCAAATCGGCCAGGGGTTCGGCCCAGACAGACAGAAACGACGTCTGCGACGAAGGACGGATGGAAGTGAGCCTGGCCACGGGCACGCCCTTGGGAAACACCCCGTCAAGGCCGGAAGTCACCAGCAGTTCGCCGTTTTCAAGGCCGGCGTTGTGCGGCACAAACAGCATTTCCAACGGCCGGAAGGCGCCCGTGCCGGCAAGAATGCCCTGCGTGCGGCTTTTTTGACTGACTACAGAAATGCGCATGCCCGGGTCGGTAAGCAGCAGCACGGTCGACGTATAGGGGCCTGCCCTGTACACAACGCCGGCCACACCGTCCGGCGTGACCGCCGGCGTCTGAGGATCTGCGCCCGTCAGATACCCGCGCCCGATGGTCACGGCAATCAGGGGCGAAGTGGGTCCCATGCGGCGGCCAAGCACCCGGCACCCCAGCGTCTGCCAGCCTTCCGGCGGCGGCAGGCGCAGCAGTTCGCGCAGGCGCACAAGCTCGGCATTGTCTTCGGCCGCCAGCGTCAGCAGCACCCTGAGCCGCTCGTTTTCGGCCTGGAGCCGCTCGTTTTCGGCCTGAACATCCACCAGATGGACATACTTCTTCCAGATTCCGGCAACCGTGTCCTGTGCGCCATGGATGGCTTTGAGCACCGTACCGGCCACTTCCAGCCCTGTGACCGTGGCAATCCTGTCCAGTGTGCTTGTGCGCTGGTTCCAGCTGTAAAGGCCCAGGAAGGAAAGCAGGATACAGGCGATGAGGAGCAGAAGACGCTTGGGTATCATGGGCCATCCGTAGACTCAGAGGAAAAGTGCAACCGGCAAAAGCGGCCCGCGCAGAACCGGAACACAAAAAACGTGGCGCAGAGCAGGGATGCAGCGCCTCCCGTCAGGCACTCCTTGCAAACGCGGCAGGACGGTACGCGGCCTGCGCCAGGACTGCCCGGCGCTGGCGCCGGGGGACAGCCGCCCCCTCAAACGCAGCGCGCTCCGCCGGGACCTGTTCCTTGTGGCCGCGCGGAGCGCAAAAAAGCGGGACGCCGGCGCTCAGTCAGGAACGGCGCGGGGCACATGCCCGGCGCGCCGTCCGGCAGAACGGGACTATTCGACACAGACGTCGCTGAGCACATGGAGGTTGTCCAGCGCACGGCCGGTGCCCAGCACAACCGCAGAAAGGGGATCATCCACCACAGAAATCGGCAGGGACGTTTCTTCGCGCAGCAGCTGATCAAGCCCGCGCAGCAGCGCGCCGCCACCAGTCAGCACAATCCCGCGGTCCACAATGTCCGCCGCCAGTTCGGGCGGCGTCTGCTCAAGGGCGGTGCGCACAGCCTGCACAATCTGGTCGACCTGTTCAGAGATGGCCTTGCGGATTTCCTCAGAGGTGATCATGATGTTCTGGGGAATGCCGGTCACCAGATCGCGGCCCTTGACTTCAATCTGCTGTTCGGGATCCATGGGATAGGCCGACGCGATCTTGATTTTGATCTCTTCGGCGGTGGATTCGCCAATCAGCATGTTGTACTTGCGCTTGACGTGGGTCATGATGGATTCGTCCATCTTGTCGCCGCCCACGCGCACCGAGCGCGAATACACAATGCCCGAAAGCGAGATGACCGCCACTTCCGTCGTGCCGCCGCCGATGTCCACAACCATGTTGGACGTGGGTTCCTGAATGGGGAGATTTGCGCCAATGGCCGCAGCCATGGGCTCTTCGATAAGGTACACTTCGCGGGCGCCGGCGCTTTGGGCCGACTCTTTCACAGCGCGCTTTTCCACCTGGGTGATGCCGGTGGGCACACAGATCATGATCCGCGGCCGGACAAGCCGGCGGGAGTTGTGAACCTTGGAAATAAAATGCCGAAGCATGGCTTCGGTAACTTCAAAGTCGGCGATGACGCCATCCTTCATGGGCCTGATGGCCTGAATGTTTCCGGGCGTGCGTCCCAGCATCCGCTTGGCGTCCTGCCCTACGGCCAGCACAACGCTGTTGCCGCGAAAATCCTTTTTGACAGCCACAACGGACGGTTCACGCAGGACAATGCCCTGTCCCTTCACATAGACACAGGTGTTGGCGGTGCCCAGATCAATGGCCAGGTCAGTAGAAAACATGCCCAGCACAAAATCCATAATCTTTGCCATGTATGCTTGCTCACTTGGGGTCGGAAGGATAGAAAAGATTCACCGCCTAGTATCATGGAAAAGAGCAGACCTGTCAACTCTTCAAACTGACTTGCCTTTTTAGGAAATATCCTGTGATTCTTTGGAATTCGCTGGCTGCCCACTGGCGGCGCATCTTTGGACGCCGCGTGCAGAAAATTCCACTGGACGCCGGGGCCACCTGTCCCAACCGCGACGGAACCCTCTCGTTCAAAGGCTGCACGTTCTGCAATGCCACTGGTTCGGGATCCGGGCTGGGGCTGGCCGGCATGGACATTCCCGCCCAGTGGGACTACTGGCGGGCGCACTTTCTGGCCTCGGCAGGCACCGATCTGTTTGTGGCCTACCTGCAGTCGTTTTCCAACACTTACGGCCCGGCCGAACGGCTGGCCCGGCTGCTGGACGTGCTGGCTCCCCTGCCGGGGCTGGCCGGCATTTCTGTAGGCACGCGCCCGGACTGCCTTGACGAGCGCAAGGCCGCGCTGCTTGCCGCCGCGCCCTGCCGCGAAAACTGGCTTGAGCTTGGCGTGCAGACCTTCAACAACGCCACGTTGCGGCGCATCAACCGCGGGCACGACGCGCAGGC
This sequence comes from Candidatus Avidesulfovibrio excrementigallinarum, assembly GCA_018715085.1. Taxonomy (GTDB): domain Bacteria; phylum Desulfobacterota; class Desulfovibrionia; order Desulfovibrionales; family Desulfovibrionaceae; genus Avidesulfovibrio; species Avidesulfovibrio excrementigallinarum. The sequence goes on from DVMI01000016.1 coordinate 21,605, forward strand.
GTCAATCCGGGCCATCAACCTTGCCGCGCGGGCAGGACTTTCGGTCTGCGTGCACCTCATGGCCGGCCTGCCCGGCGAACGTCCCGAAGACATGCTGGAGGCAGTACGGCGCGTCAACGATCTGCCCGTCCATGGCATCAAATTCCATAACGTCTATGTCTGCAAGAACACGCCGCTTGCCGACGACTTTCTTGCCGGCCGCTTTGCGCCCCTGAGCCGGGAAACCTATGTGGATCTTGTGGTCGAAGCGCTCTGCCTTCTGCGCCCCGACATCATCGTCCACCGCGTGGTGGCCGATCCCACAGCCGACGAACTGCTTGCCCCCGAGTGGACGCTGACCAAGCATCAGACCGTCATGGCCATCGAACGGCGGATGCGCGCTATCCGCAAGGCCGAAGAAGCCGCGCGGCAGACGTGCGCCAGTCTCCCGGCGGCCGGGCCGGCCCGAAACTGAGGCGGTCCTTTGGCCGCACCGCCGGAGAAAAACCTTTGGGCCAGCGGCTCCCTGCGCTGCCCGGTCCGTCCTGTTTTTCCTCCATCCCCAAAGCGGCAGGCGGCGTTTTGCAAAACGCGGGCTGGCTCCGGCACGCAGCGCCTTTTTGTTCCGGCGTGCCCCGCGGTGCGGTGCCAACGGCCAGCAGTCCGCCCGCCTTTGCCGACTTCCTTTTCTTCAGACCGGCAGCCGCTTGCAGCAACGGCGCCGGACTCTGGCCCGGCCCCCGGTTCCACAGCGGCAGTTCCGGCCTCAGGCTCTTGCCAGAAGGCTTGCCTCTCTGCTAACAGGGACCCTGTCGGGGAGACGCGTCGTCACCGGTGTGGCGCCTGGTCTTCAAAACCAGTGTCAGGCTGAAAGGTCTGAGGTAGGTTCGACTCCTATGCGTCTCCGCCAGCATGCAGCGCATACGGCCTCACGAGAATGACACCTCGCGGGGCTTTGTTTTTGCGCTTCAGCCGTCCGCCTTCCTGCCCGGCCCTCTCGCGCCGGCATGCCTTGCCGGCGCAGCGTCACTGACGCCCACAGGCACATCAGGCCCCACCCAAAACCATGGCCTTGACCGACACCAATCCGCAAGTTGTGCCGCAGTCTCCAAAAGACGCCCCCGGCAACGTTTCGGACGGCGGCCTGCGCTGTAAGGACGGGCACCCTTTGCAGCTCTCCTGTTGCGTTGCCGGGCAGGGCAACACCTGCCCCCGGAGCCGCTCTCCCGCGTTTTCTTAAAGACAACACGGCGGAGACGCGGCAAAAACAGCCTGTACCCGCCATGACCGCACGTCTTTTTGTTGCCGCCACATGCGCGCGGCAGAATCCGGCAGCAGGCTGCACCGATGGCCTCTCCGTTTCTCCGCGCTGTGCGCAGCAAGGTTCCGCCGGCCCCTGCCAGCCCCGGAAGAAGGTGCCTGCCGCCTGTGTTCTCTGGTGATGGAACGGCGCAAAAAAACAGCGCGCCCCATGTCGGGGCGCGCCGGACTGCGCGGGGTGCGCTTTGTAAGGAACACTGCTCCAGGTTCTGGAGCAGGTCATTTTCAACTGTGCCGTTTGACGCTGACGGCCAGGGCAATGCCGCCCAGGATGATGACGGTGCACACGACAAGGCGGAGCGTGATGGCTTCGGACAGGAACATGGCGCCCAGCACCGCCGTGATGATCGGAATGGCCAGCTGGATGATGGATATGGCCACCAGGTTATACTTGGGCACGACCATATACCACAGAATATAGCTGAAGGCCGAAGCCAGCGCCCCCGCAGCCAGTGCGCAGGCCAGCGCCGGACCGGGGACATCCAGCGAGAAGGTATGGAAAAGCGGCGCCACAATGAGCACCAGGAGCATGATTACGGCAGAGCGCATGAAGTTGCCGGCCGTAGCCAGGGCTGCCGAAGACGCAGAGCGGCCGCACAGGGTATAGGCGCCCCAGGACAGACCGGCAACCGCCATGGTAAAGGCGCTCCACAACGGCGGCGTGGAAAGGCCGGGCATCATGAGGAACACCAGCCCCACAAAGGCCGCAATCAGCCCCACAAGCTGCTGCCTGGTAAGATAGATCCCCTGGAAAATCCCCCAGCCAAGCATGCTGAACTGAACGCAGCTGTTCAGAATGAGCGTGCCGGCGGCAGACGGCATGGCAATATAGGTGATGGAAAACCAGAACATGTACATGAACAGAAAGAACGCGCCGGGCCACGAACTTTCCTGCCAGACGTCGCGCCAGATACTGCTCTGCCCGCCCCGGGGCTTGATCACATGCACCATGCACAGCAGCGCGAGCATGGCCACAGCCGAAAAGCACCGGATGGCCGTATACAGGATGGCATCCATGTTGTAGGTCACCAGTGCCATGCGGCAAAGGATGGAATTCAGAGAGAACAGTGTCAGGCAAAGCAGAGTGGACAAAAACAATCGCATGGGAAACGCTCCAGCAGGCCGGCATTCGCAACCGAACCCGGCAGCACGTTGATTTTGCGGCAGGCAGCGCGTGCGCGCGGACGATATTGCGCTTGTCCCTGTCTGACCGTCAAGACCAGAAATGGAGAAAACCGCGTTTTGCCCTGTTGGGGCACAGGCCCTTTTTGGGGAAAGGCGGCATGACAACCGGCGACGCACCGCGGGGAAAGCACAGGGCGTGTGCGGGACGGCGCAAAAGGCTCTGCCCTGCACCGCAGCCACAAAACCTTCTTCAGGACTGCGCCGCTTTGCTGCCGGCTCTGCCGCAGCCCGGGGCAGAAAACACGCCTGCACCGGCGTCCGCGCGCCCGGTCCGGCTGCGTTCTGCCTGCGCCGCCGTTGTGTTCACCGCGCCATGTCTTATGGCCTGAGACGGTTCCCGGCCGCCCCTGAGCCTGCTTTTGCCCACGGCATAAGCAGCGCGGGGGAAATGCGCCGGGGGAGCTGTCCCGTCCCGCACAGCACGCGTTTCAGGAAAAAATGAGGGCGCGGAGGAAAGAGGAGGGACCTTTTTTCCAAAAGGGCTTCCTTCTTTCCCCCGCCTTCGCGCTGTCAGTTCTCCGCCTCAGCGGCGGAACACGGTTTCGCCGCCCACGACAGTTTCAAGCACCCGGATGTCCTTCAGGGCTTCGGGCGCGCATTCCAGCGGATTGGTGTCGAGCACGATGAGGTCGGCAAGCTTGCCGGCTTCAAGCGAACCTTTGTCCTTTTCCTCAAAATGCTGCCAGGCGGAATTGATGGTATGAGCCCGCAGGGCCTCTTTGACGGAAATGCGCTCTTCCGGGCCCAGCGGCTTGCCCGACGAGGTAAGGCGGTTGACGCAGGCCCAGATGGACAGAAACGGCCGCACCGGAGTGATGGGCGTATCGCAGTGCGAGGTGCAGACAAGGCCGCGCTTCATGCCCGAGCGGATGGGGTTCATGCGCGCCGCGCGTTCGGGCCCAAGGAAGATGTCGCGATGCCGATCGCCCCAGTAATACACATGGGGGACAAAGAATGTCGGCGTAAATCCGGCCTTGTCGAGGCGATCGAGCTGATCGTCGCGGATGGTCTGCGCGTGGATGATGATGTGCCGGCAGTCGCTGCGGGGATACTTGGCCTGGGCGGCCTCAAGAGCGTCCAGGGCGTCGTCGACGGCGCCGTCGCCGTTGGTGTGAATGAGCAGCTGCCCCCGCCTGTGCGCCTCTTCAATGATGCTGAACAGCTCCTCGCGGGAATAGGCGGGATAGCCGCGGAAGGAGGCGTCGCCCTTATACGGCGTGTGATAGGGCTTTGAAAGATACGCCGTAAAGCCCTGGATGGAGCCGTCACTCATGATCTTGCTGCCGCCAACGCTGATCATGCCGCCGGGCTGCAGCCGCGGATCGCTCCGATCCAAATAATAGTAGGGATTCATATGCACCCGCACGGCAAGCAGGCCGCGGCGGTTGGCCTCCTGCAGCGCTTCGGCGCTTTCGCAGTCAAGCACGCCGGCGTCCAGCGCCGTGGTGACCCCCTGTTCGGCGTAAATTTCGCGCGATGCGCGGGCGATGTTCTCAACCTGATGTTCCAGGGGGAACACGGGCAGACGCGGGGAGACCAGATCGAACATGGCGCGTTCTTCCACCACGCCGTGCAACGACCCGTCTTCCATATGCCGGATGACGCCGCCTTCGGGATCCGGCGTATGCTCGTCAATGCCCAGCGCGGCAAAGCCCGCACTGTTCAGCACGCCAAGATGAATGGAAATATGCTGGACGAACACGGGATGATCCGAGGTGACGGCGTCCAGTTCCTGCCTTGTAGGAAAACGCTTTTCGCGCATGAGCGTGTCGTCAAATCCCCGCGCCAGAATCCACTGGCCGGCCGGCGTGCGGGCGGCGCGCTCGCGCAGGCGCGACAGACAGTCCTCAAGCGTGCGGCATTCGCCAATGGGCGGCGCGTTGAGATCTTCCCAGTCGAGCATGGAGGCCAGCAGGATGATATGCCCGTGCGCATCGCAGAATCCGGGCATGATCGTCCGGCCTTCCATGTCGCGCAGCCGGGTTTCGGGGCCGACGTACGGCGCAAGCGACTCGCGGTCGCCCACGGCAAGAATCCGGTCGCCATCCAGGGCGATGGCCGAGGCGGCCGTATCGTGGTCGTCCATGGTCAGAATGTTGGCGTTCCAGAGCAACTGGCTGGCATAGGTCATGGATAGGACTCCTTGAATGATTCGCGGCCGGCGCGCCGGCGGTCTTTGGGTTGTCGGCAATGCGCACCGTGCCGCTGCGTTACGAACGCGCAGAATTGCCCTGGCAGACAGGGCTTGCGGCGGCCTGCCAGGACAGGGCAATCCGCCGGCAGTGCCGGAAAAACGCCGCCACGGGGTTGACGCGGATGACGGCCATAACGCCGCGTCCGGCCGGGCTCCGCCGGGCGGATTCCCCGGGGATGCAGGCGCCCCGCCGTCTGGCTGCAGGGGGCCGCAGACGTGTCCCGCGCTGCAAAGCGCTTTCCCGGCCGGCAGCGTCCTGCGCCGCCGGAGCAGGCTCTTTGAAAAGCACCGGCGCTGCCCGGCAAGGACAGACTGTGCCGTTTCGCCTCTGTGCTGCAGCGATGCAGGCGCCCCGCCGTCCGGCTGCACGGCGGCCCTGGTGTGCGTGGTGTGCGGCGCAGCGGGGCCTTTTTCAACCGCTTTTTACAGGCCGCAACGCCGCGCTTCATGCTCTCCGGCCCGGGGCCGCCTTTGTCAGGCAGCCGCCGGCAAAATGGGCGCACGCCGCCGGCACGGTGTCCGCCGGCGTGCGCGCCCGGTTACATCATAGGCTTTTTGATCAGCTTGAGGAAGTACATGGCCACAGGGATGACCACGGCGATGGCCACAAAGATCCAGACAATGGGGAATCCCTCTGCCGGAGCAAACGGCATGGCCAGCGTAATGGTCGTATCAAAGAGGAAGATCAGGAAAATGTTCATGACCCCAATTTCCACAGCCACCGGCGTGCGCAGTTCCGGGTCGGCAATGCGCAGCAGCAGAAGGCCGGAAGCCGCGGTGCCCGTGCAGTAGCCGAACAGGGCAAGGCAGCGCTCAAAGCCATATTCGGGCGAGCGGCGGCCAAACCAGAGGCACAGCACAAAGGTCAGGATCGAGCCCAGAATGATGGCAATGATGAACGGAATGAGCACATCCTGCAGGCTGCTGAGGCGGATGCCCATGAACACCGCGCAGATCATGAAGTCTACCGTCATGTTGGTGATGCGGTGGCAGGTTTCGTTATCGAGCAGGTTGTCGATGTGGCGGGCAACCATGAACTTGCGGATGCCCATGGCCACAAGCATGCCCCACAGGAACATCATGCCGAATCCGAAGGCCTTGAGCGCGGCAGGAGCGAACATGGTCCAAATCACGCCGAACACATAGGCGGCGCCGTATGTGGCAGCCATGACCCCCATATGGAAGCCCAGAGAGTCGATATTGGCCGGATGGGTGGTGCTGTAGGCGCAGGCAGGTCTGTCGCCTTCATCGCGCAGGCCGCGCAGGAGGGCGCGGGGCAGGCCCTTGCTGTCTTCGGCCACAGCCCAGCCCTTTTTGATGCCATACAGGGCAAGCGGCACGCCGACCAGGCCCGCCACAAGGAAGCCCACGGCGGCAAAGGCCAGACCGGTGTTGATGGCGTTGGAGGTATGATAGGCCTTTTCCCAGATGGAAGCATAGGCCAGCGTCTGGCCGGGGCCCTGGGTGAAGCCTGCGCCAAGCAGGTAGCCGTTGACCGTTTCAAACGTCCCGCCGAACAGGCTCTGCCACAGGGTGAACACGCCCTTGCCCAGCAGCGCCTGCAGGCTGAACATCATGGTGAACAGCAGCGCGATCCACAGTGCGCCGCGCATGATCACCTTGTTGTTGCTCTTTTTGGCGGGCTCCATAAAGCCGATGCCCACAAACCCGAACGCAAACAGATGGAAGGTCAGCAGGCCAAAGGGAGCCTGATCGATGACTTTCCAGCCGGTCGTAGTGGGAATGCCAAGCAGGCCCGCATTGACGAGCACAAAACCGATAAGCCCCCCGATCAGCGAGGCGGGAAACAGAATTTTTTGAAAAAACGGCACCGTGGCGCGGATGAACGTCCCCAGCATGAGCATGATGCCGATCCAGAGGAAGGCGGCAATGTTCGGGAAAAAGGTTGCTTCCATACAAAAACTCTCCATTAGGGTGGCGTCGGCAGCGTGACGCCGTTTGAAACCTGGCCTCCAGACGCGCAACGACCCCTTGGGAAGGCGGTGCCAGTCAGCACGCGCCCCCGGTGGCTGCGCACGCAGACGCCTTTCAATGGCAGGGAAACACCGCGTTTCTTCCTGGAACGCGGGCGGCGCGTCCTTTGGAACCGGACAGTTTCCAGCGAAAGACGCTTTCCATCGTCGCACACTAACGTGATATTATTTCGTAAAAAAGTCCGTGCTGCAAGGGATAACCGGCATTGCGGACGTTTTTTTCCTCCAGCCGTGCCCGCAGGCCGGCCGCGCGCCTCTGCCGGCCCTCAACATCGCCAAACGCCAGGCAAAATCAGGGCTGCCCAACCTTTTAAGGATACGGCAACACGCCGCGTGCGCTGCAGCCGGACTGCCGGACTGCCGTCCGGTCTCTGGAAAGGCGATCGCCCGAAGTCCGTTGTCCCTGAAACTGCACGCCAACGCCGCACAAAAAAAGGCGCGCCAGGCTGAAGAACGGCGTCTGTCCCTCCTCTTGCGGGCCGGAGAGCTGAAGTATGACGACAAACCTTCCGGTTCAGGAATTGTCAAACCCGAAAAGAGTCCTTACAGTAAGGCTGACGCGATCAACCGGTTACCGGGACCCTACAGGGGCGCGCTATTTTCGGAGGTCATCTTGAATACAAGGAATCTCATTCTCTGGGGTGTCATCTCCCTGGCGATGGTGCTCGTTTTCAACCTGTTCAGCCCGCAACAGTCGTCGGTGTCCGGAACTCAGCTGACCTACAGCGAATTCCTGCGCCAGGTGGAGAGCGGACAGGTTTCTGACGTCACACTGCAAGGCAACACCATCAAAGGGCGTACCGGCGACGGCAAGTCGTTCCAGTTCTTTGCCCCACGGGATGCCGGCCTTATCGATAAGCTGCTGGCCAACAATGTGGAGGTCAAGGCCGAACCTGTCGAGGACTCCCCATGGATCAGCCTGCTGGCGTCATGGGTGCCCATGCTGCTGCTCATTGGCGTGTGGATCTTCTACATGCGTCAGATGCAGGGCGGCGCAGGCAAAGCCATGTCCTTTGGCCGTTCAAGAGCCAGGATGCTCAACCAGGATCAGACCCGCGTGACGTTTGACGACGTGGCCGGCGTTGACGAAGCCAAGGAAGAGCTTTCTGAAGTTGTTGACTTTTTGTCGAACCCCAAGAAATTCACCAGGCTCGGCGGACGCATCCCCAAGGGCGTGCTGCTTGTCGGGCCTCCAGGCACAGGCAAGACGCTGCTTGCCAGGGCTGTGGCCGGCGAAGCCGGCGTGCCCTTCTTCTCGATCTCTGGTTCTGACTTTGTGGAAATGTTTGTGGGCGTCGGGGCTTCCCGCGTGCGCGACTTGTTCATTCAGGGCAAAAAGAACGCCCCCTGCCTCATCTTCATCGACGAAATCGACGCTGTGGGCCGCCAGCGCGGCGCAGGACTCGGCGGCGGCCACGACGAACGCGAGCAGACCCTCAATCAGCTGCTTGTGGAAATGGACGGCTTTGAATCCAACGAGGGCGTCATTCTGATTGCGGCCACCAACCGCCCCGACGTGCTCGACCCTGCCTTGCTGCGCCCCGGGCGCTTTGACCGCCAGGTTGTCGTGCCCACCCCGGACGTGAAAGGCCGTCTGGCCATTCTGACGGTTCACACCAAGCGCACGCCGCTGGCCGGCGACGTCAATCTTGACGTCATCGCCCGCGGGACTCCCGGATTCTCGGGGGCCGCGCTCGAAAACCTGGTCAACGAGGCCGCACTGCAGGCCGCACGCCGCAACCAGGACAACGTGACCATGAAGGACTTTGAATCCGCCAAGGACAAGGTGCTCATGGGCAAGGAACGGCGCAGCCTCATCCTCTCCGACGAGGAAAAGCGGATCACCGCCTACCACGAAGCAGGCCACGCCCTTGTGGCCAAGCTCCTGCCGGGTTCGGATCCCGTGCACAAGGTGACGATCATCCCCCATGGCCGGGCCCTGGGCGTGACCATGCAGCTGCCCGAATCTGACCGGCACAGCTATTCCAAAAAATTCCTTACCAATAATCTGATGGTGCTGCTGGCCGGCCGCGTGGCCGAAGAGCTCATTTTCGACACCATCACTACCGGCGCAGGCAACGACATCGAACGCGCCACCGGCATGGCCCGCAAGATGGTCTGCGAATGGGGCATGAGCGACGTCATCGGCCCCATGGCTGTGGGCGACCAGCATGACGAGGTGTTCCTCGGCCGCGACTGGGGACACAGCCGCAATTACAGCGAGGAAACCGCCCGCGCGGTTGACGACGAAATCAAGCGCTTTGTAGACAGCGCCCGCGAAGAATGCACCCGCCTGCTGACCGAAAATCTGAACGTCCTGCACGCCGTGGCCGGCGCACTGCTGGAACGCGAAACCATCAGCGGCGACGACATCGACCTGTTGATCAAAGGGGAGCCCCTGCCCCCCTTTGACGTGGAGCGCTCCAAAAGCGACGCGCCCCAGGCGCAACCCGCCGCCGGGGACGGCGAGACGTTCACGCTTGATTCCGGAACAGCGCCTGCAAGCGGCACCCCCGGAACCGGCACCCCCGGAACCGGCGTACCGGGGGCCGGCACAGTCCAAGCGCCGCAAAGCGCCCCGGCTGAAAGCCACCCCGCGCAGGAAAACCCCGCGGGCAGCACCCCCGCGGGTGAAAGCCCCGCGGCGTCTGCGGCAACGCCGGACACAACAGGCACAGGCGGACAAGACGCCGGCCAGACCGGGGAACCCCGCAAAGACGATAAGGCATGAGTGAACGCACCGCATGGACGGTGCTTGGGGGGCGGGTTATTCAACCTGCCCCCTTCTGCATCGCAGGCATCCTGAATCTGACTCCGGACTCTTTTTCCGACGGCACAGGCGCGCTGCCCCCGCTGGAAAAGCAGCTGGCCCGCGCGTTTGCCATGCTCGACGAACTCGATGCGGCAGGCTGCGGCATGCTTGATCTTGGTGCGGAATCCACCCGCCCGGGCTCTGCGCCCGTGCCGGAAGACGAAGAACTGCGCCGGCTCATGCCCGTTCTGCACGCCGTCAAGGCCAGACGCCCCGACGCGCTGGTGTCTGTCGACACCTGCCGGGCCGCCGTGGCCGCGGCTGCGCTGGATGCGGGTGCGCAGATCGTCAACGACGTGTCGGCCTGCTGCCGCGACGCCGCACTGACGGACGTGCTTGCCGGGCGCCAGCCGGGCTATGTGCTGACCCACGGCGGCAAAGAACATTTTGCCGGTCTTATGCGCATGCAGCCCGCTGCCGGCGTCGCCCCTGTTGTCCAGCTCGTCCGCTTTTTTGAAAGGGAACTGAACAGGCTCGTCCGCGCCGGGCTCAAAGAAGACCGCATTGTGCTCGATCCAGGAATCGGCTTTGGCAAAACCGGAGAGGAAAACTGGCAGATCCTGCGCGATATCGAACAGCTGAACACGCTGGGCCGCCCGCTGTACCTGGGCCTTTCGCGCAAGTCTCTGTTTGGCTGGCTGCTTGACCTGCCCGCGGGCAAGCGGGATACTGCCACACAGGTCGTCACGGCGCTCATGGCTGCACGCGGAGTGCCCTATCACCGCGTGCACGATGTCACGGCCACAGCCCGGACGCTCCGGATGGTTGGCAGCTGCACCCCCTCTCCGGCGGCCGTCCCCCGGAACGCCTGACACAGCAAACCGATCCGGCGGCCTGCAAGCACGGCTACGCGCAATTACGCCGTGTTGTCCTCTCCGGCCGCACAGCACGCCGGACAGCGCCTCCGAAAATCCGGAGGAAACGCCTGGTCTGTTTTTTGGGCTGCGCCGCGCCCGCCTGGCTGCAGCCGGATGCGCCGGGAGAACTGCCGCCTGCAGCGCGCAACACGCGCCTGTGCCCGGCGCAAGACAATATTTCGCCTGTACGACAGGCAAAAACGCCCGCTCCGCAGCCTTCACCCAATTGCTGCCAGCGGCTCGCAACAGGCCCTCGCGCGGCTGCCAGCCCTGCATGCAGCCGTAGCGGAAAAAGGAACAGGATCCAGAGGGCAAAAGCCCCTTGCCACACTTACGCGCCGTTTTCGGGGGCCGAAGCAACGCCGTGCCTTACGGCAGAAAGCGGCATTCCTTCCGGCACAGCACCCGCAACAACGGCCGGGAAACCCGAGAGGCCACGTCTCAAACCACAAAGGAACGATCGATGACGCAACGTTTATTTGGAACTGACGGCATGCGCGGCCGCGTCAACACCGCACCCATGACACCGGATGTGGCTTTGCGCCTTGGCCTTGCGGCCGGCACGCTGTTCCGGCACCATCATGGCCGCGGGGGCCGCGTGGTGATCGGCAAGGACACACGGCTGTCCGGCTATATTTTTGAAAACGCCCTGACCGCAGGGCTCCTGGCCGCCGGCATGGACGTGTTCCTTGTGGGTCCTCTGCCCACGCCGGCCATTTCGTTTCTGACCACCAACATGCGCGCGGATGCCGGCATTGTGATTTCGGCCTCTCACAATCCCTATCACGACAACGGCATCAAATTTTTTGACGCGGAAGGCTTTAAAATCCCCGATGAAGCCGAACAGCGCATGACCGATCTGGTGCTCAACCCCGATCACCGCTGGGACTACCCCGATCCCGCGCACACCGGCCGCGCCTACAAAATCAAGGACGCACCGGGCCGTTACATCGTGTACATCAAAAACAGCTTTCCGGCGCACCTCTCGCTGGAAGGACTGCGCGTGGTCATCGACTGCGCCAACGGGGCCAACTACCTGGTTGCACCCATGGCGCTTGAAGAGCTCGGGGCCGACGTCGTCCGCATGGGCACCGAACCCAACGGACTGAATATCAACTACCAGTGCGGCTCACTCCATCCTGAAGGCGTGGTGGCCAAGGTGCGCGAAACCCGCGCCGATATCGGCCTTGCCCTCGACGGCGACGCGGATCGCCTCATTGTGGTGGATGAAAAAGGCACTGTTCTGGACGGCGACCAGATCATGGCGCTGTGCGCGCGCGACCTCATGCGCCAGAACCGCCTGCCTGGCAACCTGCTTGTGGCCACGGTCATGAGCAACATGGCGCTGGAAGTGTTCATGCGCGAACAGGGCGGCTCGCTGTTGCGCACGCCCGTCGGCGACCGCCATGTGGTTGCGGCCATGCGCGAAACCGGCGCCACTCTGGGCGGCGAACAGTCCGGCCATCTGATTTTCCGCGAGTACAGCACCACCGGTGACGGCCTGCTCGCCGCACTGCAAATCCTGGCCATCATGCGCAAGGAACAAAAACCCCTCTCCGAACTGGCCGGACTGCTCACACCCTATCCGCAGGAACTGATCAACGTGCCCGCCCCTAACAAGCCGGATCTGAAGGACAACTCTGCCGTACAAGACGCCGTGGCCCGCGTCGAACAGCAGCTCCACGGCCGCGGACGCGTCCTGCTGCGCTACTCGGGCACAGAACCCCTCTGCCGGGTCATGGTGGAAGGCCCGGACATCGACGAAGTCCGCGAACTGGCCGCCGGGCTGGCCGCTGTTGTGCGCCAGACCTGCCAGTAAATTGCAACACAATGCTGAACCGGGGGGAACGAGGAAACCCTTTTGTAAAAGGGTTCTCCTCTTTCCCCCCGATCCCCCCATTCGCCTTCCCAAAACTTCTGCCAAAACAGCGTAGCACGAACGGTGGCGGCGTTGAATGCGCCGCCGCGCTGCTTGCCTTAAAACCGGCATGAAAGAGACACCGTGCCGGTCCGGTCTTTTCAGGGCAGGCCTGTTGGCGCGCCTGCCAGCAGATCAACGGGCGCACAACAACGCCGTTGCGGTCTTTTGTGCGTACAAATGCCCCTTAGACCGCGCTCTGTTAAGCAAAGGCCGCTCTTTCCGGCAACGACATACAGCAGAGAGGTGGCCCGGATACCCGGGCCGCCTCTTTACACAACGCTTTAGTAAACGTTTTAGGAAGGGGAAAGGGGGGGTATAGGGGGAAGGGGGACAACCCTTTTACCAAAAGGGTTTCCCTCTTCCCCCTTATTCGCCTTCCCAAAACTTCTGCCAAAACAGCGTTGCACGAACGGTGGCGGCGTTGAATGCGCCGCCGCGCTGCTTGCCTTAAAACCGGCATAAAAGAAACTCCGTGCCGGTCCGGTCTTTTCAGGGCAGGCCTGTTGGCATGCCTGCCAGCAGATCAACGACGCACAACACGCCGTTGCGGTCTTTTGTGCACACAAATGTCCCTTAGAACGCACTCTGTTAAGCAGAGGCCACGCTTTCCGGCAACGACATACAGCAGAGAGGCGGCCCGGATACCCGGGCCGCCTCTTTACACAACGCTTTAGTAAGCGTTTTAGGAAGGGGAAAGGGGGGTATGGGGGGAAGGGGGACAACCCTTTTACCAAAAGGGTTTCCCTCT
>DVMI01000017.1 GCA_018715085.1 Candidatus Avidesulfovibrio excrementigallinarum
TGCCGTATCGTGCCGCGAACACGATCAGAGATTGTGTTCAACCCATTGAGTTAATAGTATTTTTGCTAAATAGAGAAGCTCTGATATTCTTCGGAGGGATCATGCAAAAAAACAGATGCCGCCGCTCTGCAATCATTCAGACCGTGGAAGCTGGCATGTGTTCTGCTTTTGCTTTCAAGTCTTGCAGGTTGCGGTCTGCACAGCATCCCGTATGAGGAGCCCCTGCATGTACAGCGCATGGGAAATCTGCAAATGGGGCTGCCCGAAGAACTGAAGCCGCAGGCGCGCTTTTCAGCCTATGCCTGGGCCATGGATCACGGCAAACTTGTCGTTGTGGAACAACCCTGCCGCAATCCTGAGAACGCTGAAGAAGAGTTTGCCCTCGTCTGGGGAGCACTGCATGCAGAACACAGCTCATGGCCGGCAGAGGAAAGCCGTACCTGGGCAGGTGACGCATCCCATATTTTCGGCGCGCCGGCGCGTTTCGGCTTCTGCCCCTATGACCGCAACAATCGTTCTCCCGTTCTTGACAAGGTTCATGCGCTGGTGTTGAAGGACGGTTTTTTCCTGCATCTCATCATGCTTGTCAAAAGCGTTGCGTATGACGAAAGCATTCCCCTGAGCGGCTCCCTGAAGGAGCGGGATTTTCTGCCCGAGCCTTCGGCTCCGGTGAGGGCGGCTTTGCAGGATATGGCGGATTTTGTGCGGCTCTGGCAGCCGGCTTCCGTCCGCAGCGGGGGGAACCTCTTCCGGACTCTGTACGGCACCGTGGATGAACGCGCCCGACCTACGGACAGCTGGCAGGAGGGTTGCTTCCGATTTACCCGGCCGGAAGACAATCTGGAGCTCTCCCTTGAGTATTGTCTCAGTTCCTGGCCCAGTCACGGTGGCTGGGCAGAAAGGAGGTACCTTAATCCTCCGCCTGTAAATGACGGAAATCCCTGGCTGGACGGCCGTATGTTCGGGGCTGTTCTCTGGATCCTGATGAATCCTGTTGACATGGCGCATGATATAGCCACCAACAGCGATGCCTCCGTAGGCAGAAAGGGCCTGCGTGAAGTCAACGGCATGCCCGGCGCGGAAACAGTATATTACAAGTGGTACACGGATTCAAAGGGCAACAGGCTGTGCTTCATCAGCGCCTGGTGGTGCCATTACGGCAATGAACATGACGTGCGCCTGCCTGCGATGCAGCTCCACCTGAAATGCAATACGCCTGAGCCTGAGCGTATTATGGGACTTTGGGATGCCGTGCTGGAGACTCTGCGTCCCGCGTATCCGGATGTACGTCCGAATGCGGCAGAGGGCTTTTCTGGAGATAAGAAAGGCAAAAGTCCTCAAATATATGTGAATCCCCTGAATGTGCAGAACGAGACATCCTGTGTGCAGGAGGCCTGGGATGCGCTTTGAACCTCTGCCTGTCGTCGCCGAATGCGTCCTGCCAACGGCGCAGGCCAGTTGCCTGATCGGATCCAGCGGTGAAGCGCCCACCGGCTTCCTGCCGCATGACATCGAGCAAGCTGCACCCGCGGCCCCAGGGGGTGCCGGGAAGAACCGGCACCACCGCGCCTATGCAAAAGCGCCACTCTGCGTTGCCTTGTGCCAGACGGCAGGCAACAACAGGTGGCGCCTTTGTTGAAGTTTTTCCATATGTTCGCAAGCGCCACAGCATCCGCCGGGCTCCTTGCAAAAAGTCTGCAGCATCCTGCACGCCGCCTCAGCCAGAGCCGGCATAATCATGACACCTGCCGCTTTGGAGCTGAAAGCCACTTGTGCTCCGCAACCATCACAGGCTTAAAAACGATTCCCACCTGCCGCATATGCTGCAGGTTCAGGCGGCGCCGCAATCCCCGCCATCCTAAACATTGAACAAAAAGTGCATGATGTCACCATCGGCAACGACGTACTCCTTGCCTTCGGTGCGCATGACGCCGGCGGTGCGGCAGGCCGCTTCGCTCTTGTATTTCAAAAAGTCCTCATACGAAATGACTTCCGCCCGAATAAACCCGCGTTCAAAGTCGGTATGGATGACGCCGGCGGCCTGCGGGGCCTTCCAGCCCACGCCGATGGTCCAGGCCCGGTCTTCCTTTTCGCCCACCGTGAAGAAGCTGATCAACCCCAGGGCGCGGTAGCCACGGCGGATCACCTGCACAAGCCCGCTTTCTTCAATGCCGTAGCTTGCAAGCATTTCCTGCTGTTCTGCGTCAGACAGTCCCTGCAGCTCTTCCTCAAGCCGCGCGCAGATGGTCACGCATTCGGCGCCGCGCGCGGCTGCCAGCTCCTGCAACCGGGCCACTTGCTCGTTGCCGCCATCCAGCGCCTCTTCATCCACGTTGGCGCAATAAATGGTCTTCTTTGCTGTCAGCAGCCCCAGTTCCTTCCAGGCCGCGGCAAACAGCTCGTTGTCGCGCGCAACAAACGTCGAAGCGGGCTGACCGCCATTCAGATGTTCCAGCAGCCGCGCCATCTCTGCGCCGGCCGCCTGTGCTTCCTTGTCGCCGCGGATCTTCTGAAAACGCTCCATACGGCGGGTCACGCTCTGGATGTCGGCCAGGAGCAGTTCGGTTTCGATGGTTTCCACATCGCGGACCGGATCTACCGAACCGTCCACATGCGTGATGTTGCCATCCTCAAAGCAGCGCACAACTTCCAAAATGGCTGCGCACTCGCGGATGTTGCCCAAAAACTGGTTGCCCAGCCCTTCCCCTTTGCTCGCGCCGCGCACCAGCCCAGCAATGTCGATGAAATCGACCGTAGCCTGCACGCTCTTTCTGGGATGGACGATCTCGTCCAATTTCACAAGGCGCTCGTCCGGCACGGGCACCGTCGCCTTGTTGGGCTCGATGGTACAGAAAGGATAGTTGGCCGCCTGCGCATTCTGGGCGCGGGTCAGCGCGTTGAACAGGGTGGACTTGCCCACGTTGGGCAGCCCCACAATGCCGATACTCAGGGCCATGGCCGACTCCGTTGACTTGTTGAACGACTCAAAAACGCTTTACCGGCTGACTCCGCGCCCGTGCCGTTTGCGCACGGGCGGTCTCGAAGCCCGCAGGAGCCGCGTCTGCCCTGCGTCTTGCCTTTTTCAAGAGGGCTGACGCATGGACCTGCTGCCCTTTTTTGACCGGCGCGACGCGGCCCGCAGGTCATTTCCGCCATATTCAGGAGCGCTCCCCCAAAGTACAACAGAACATTCCCGGGCCGCGCATGCCAGAAAAAGCAGAAGCTGCCCGCAATGCGCAGCTTCCTGAACAGCGTATCAAAAGGCCTGTGACTCTCCGGCGCCCCGAAACCGCCTTTCAGGACACGACCTGACAAAGCAGGCCGGCCCGCTCCCCGGACCGTCTCTGCCCCGGCAAAGGGAAGATCCGTCAGCGCCGCGTGTGCTGCAGGCGCTCTTCAAGACGCCGCATGGTCAAATGGCAGATCGCCACAGCCAGCGCGTCAGAGGTGTCGAGAGCCCAATCCGGCCGGCGGTTCAGCAGCCGGCCCACCATAAAGGCAACCTGCTCCTTCTCTGCACTGCCCACACCCACGAGCGTTTTTTTGATCACCCGGGGTTCGTAATCGCTGACCGGCAAATCGCACGACGCGCATGCGGCACAGGCCACGCCCCTGGCCTGGCCAAGCTTGAGCGCCGTCGCAGGATTCATGCCGGCAAAGACCTGTTCGACAGCCGCCTCAGAAGGGGCATTGCGCAGAATTACGGCGCGCAGCTCGCGAAAAATCACCGCCAGGCGCTCTGAAAACGCGCCGCTGGTGGACGGCCGGATCACCCCGCAGTCCACCAGCGACAAAACGCCGGATTGTTCTGACACCACGCCCCAGCCCGTATTTCTGGAGCCCGGATCAATCCCGATGACGGTGAGACCCGCCATTACGCATCCATCAGCTCGTCGGGGAAGTCGGCGTTGGTGTAGACATTCTGCACGTCGTCGTTGTCTTCCAGCGCTTCGATGAATTTCATCACCTTGGTGCCGGTTTCGACATCCACGGCAATCAGGTTCTGGGGCACCATTTCAAGTTCGGCGGAAAGCATTTCCAGCCCGGCGGCTTCAAACGCGTCGCGCACGCCCGTAAAATCGCCCATGGTGGTGTAAATTTCCCACACGTCGCCTTCGTCGTGCAGATCGTCGGCACCGGCTTCAAGCGCCGCTTCCATCAGCGCTTCTTCGGTGTACTTTTCCTTGCTGAACGTGATCACGCCCTTGCGGTCAAACATCCAGGCCACGCAGCCGGCTTCGCCCATGGAGCCACCGGTCTTGGTCATGATGTGGCGGATTTCGGCCACGGTGCGGTTGCGGTTGTCTGTAGCCGTTTCCACAATCACCGCAATGCCGCCGGGCGCGTGCCCTTCGTACATGATTTCAGAAAGGTCGCCGCCGGCTTCCTGCCCTGTCCCCTTGCGGATGGCCGCTTCAATTTTATCCTTGGGGAGGTTGATGGCCTTGGCAGAGGCAATGGCGGCACGCAGGCGGGAGTTGCCGGCAGGATCGCCGCCACCCTTGGCGGCAATGATGATCTCCTTGGCCGCCTTGGTGAATTCCTTTCCCCGCTTGGCGTCCTGACGGCCTTTCCGATGCTGGATGTTGGCCCATTTGCTGTGCCCGGACATACGTCCTCCTTATACTGTTGCGTTAGTGTCCGGATTGGGTTTTTTGAAGCCCAACCCCACATAAAAGGTTTCCTTGCTCTCCGCCCGTGAACTCTGCGGCTTGAAGGCCGTCACGCGGGAAAACGAACGACGCATGGGGCCGAGCAGTTCCATGATGTCGGGCCCCATAAAAATCTTGACGATAAAGGTCCCTCCCGGGGCCAGGTACCGCTGCGCCACGGCAAACGCCTCAAGACACAGTTCCAGCGAGCGGGCCTGATCGGTAAACTTGGTGCCCGTGGTCTGCGGCGCCATGTCGCTCATGACCACGTCAAAGGGACCAGTGGCGGCAAGCGCCGCCTCAAAGGCTTCCGAGCGGTTGAACACGTCTTCCTGACAGAAGGTGACCTGGGGGGGGAAAACGGTCTGCGTGCTCTGAATGTCACACCCGAGCACAAGGCCTTTTTCACCCACGCGCTCCGCCGCGCCAAGCGACCAGGATCCCGGAGCTGCCCCAAGATCCAGCACTTTCATGCCAGCCCGGAACACGCGGAAGCGCTTGTCAATTTCCTTGAGCTTGTAGACCGAACGCGCCGGATAATTTTCACGCTTGGCCTTCAGGAAGTAATGATCGCGATACTCTTTCATGGCACCCCGCTCAGTTTAGCCGATTCTCGTTATCACATAACTGGACGCTTTACCAGAGAAAAAATACGGTGTCGGCGGCCGGCCTCTGTCCGCCCTCCAGGAAACGCCCCCCTGGCCGGCGTATGCCGGCGTGACAACCGGCC
This sequence comes from Candidatus Avidesulfovibrio excrementigallinarum, assembly GCA_018715085.1. Taxonomy (GTDB): domain Bacteria; phylum Desulfobacterota; class Desulfovibrionia; order Desulfovibrionales; family Desulfovibrionaceae; genus Avidesulfovibrio; species Avidesulfovibrio excrementigallinarum. The sequence continues at coordinate 5,383 of DVMI01000017.1, forward strand.
GTCTCCCGGGGAAAAGAAAGACTCGTTGCAAGATTCTCCCCTTCCCCCGGCTGCACTCTTCCTTCGTGGGGGCGGCCCCGTCATGCAGCGGAATTGGCGCGCGATGTAACGGCCCGAACAGACAAAGAACGCCCTCGGCGCAAGCGCCGCACAGACAATCCCCGGCAGGAACCGCTTGGTCAGCACGCGTTTCTCCCCGTTCCTGCACCGGCGTCCTGTCTCAGGCAGACGCCTCAAGCGGCACACGGCACAAGCGCCTAAAATCAACCCGGCAGCGCTGTGGAGCGCTCTAAAAGGCAGGCAGACGCCATCGTTGTGCGCCGCCACACCGTAAAACACTTCCATCCTCTGTGACGGGCAACCCCCGCGGTCCTTCAGCAGCCGCATGACATGCAGGCTCTCCTGTCTGCCGGCGTATACGCCGGCAGACAGGGTTCATTCAGCGGATAAAGTTCGTTCTCTGCCAGGGTTCCTGTGCCGGCAGCGGTTCCTGGCTGGCTGCCATGGTCTTGAGCAGCCAGGCCATGTTATTGCCCAGCACGCGCATGGTTTGCATGCCCTCCAGATCCTGGCGCACTTCGTCCGGCGTGTTGCCATGCACCGAATTCCAGTACTGCGAGGTGACTATCGGCATCTGGTTGATGCCAAAATACTTATTCAGCCGGTCAAAGGTCGCGCTGGCCCCGCCGCGCCGACAACTTACCACTGCGGCTGCGGGCTTGCCTTCCAGCAACGCCTTGGATGAAAAAAACAGCCGGTCAAGCAGCGCGCACAATGACCCCGTCGGACCGGCATAATACACGGGCGATCCCACAACCAGTCCGTCCGACTTGGCTACAAGTTCGCGGCAGGAGGCATACGGCTCGCCAGCCAGCACACAGCCGCTGTCCGTCCCCTTGCATTTGCCGCAGGCAATGCAACCGGCCACAGGACGCGTCCCAATATGGAACAGCGTCGTGCTGATACCGTTTTTTTCAAGCGCACCGGCCACTTCACTCAACGCGGTGAACGTACAGCCCTCTTTATGCGGACTTCCGTTGATCAAAAGCACATGCATGGCAAACCCCCTTGCAGGTTACAATAGAAAAAGAAACGCCGCGCAATTGCCCGGCATTCTCCAGTGTTGACGCTCCGTGCAGACAGCGCCTTCCGGGCGTGTCTGCCGCAACTTCGCTGCCTGACCCGGCATGCCGGCCACTCCGCGGCGCCGCCCCGGCGCACGTCAACGCGCTGCCGGCCAGCGGAACCGGTTTTTCATGCCCGGAACGCTTGCGCCAGTGCCCCCGAACAGACTCCTCCCACAAAGCGACAGACGGCCTGTTGCCTTGCAGCTCCCAGTCAGAAGACTTTATCAGGGACAGACAGAATCCAGCCATGCGCGCTGCGCAGAACCTTCTCGCAACGGGCACCTGAAGCAGACCGGCAAGCAGCCACGTTCAAGAACAGGGCGCATGTCCAGGCGGTTATTGAAAGGGCCCGCCCTCCCGATGCCCCCCCATACAGCATGCCGCCGGCAATTGACCGCAGACGCTCTGTGAGGACGTGATCAAAGGCACCGCAACGGCAGGGACGAACGTACACAGAGCATCAGGAGCGACAGCACCGGCCTTCCATGCGTCCGCACAGGAATTTGCCCGTCCGCAAAACTGCGCGCGAAGAGAGTGGAAACACCGCCCGGGCCAGGCGCCATTCCTTCGTTGTTTTTGTATGGCTGTCTGAGGCCCGCGTCAATGGCAGGCGCTCCGGCGCCACACCGGCGCTGGGGGTGGACTCAGGGGCTCTTGAAACAGCGCCGCACCCGGCGCTGCCGCATGTCAAAAAAACTCTGCAACAAGACGTCTTGCCCCTGGCATGCCGGGGCAGTTTCCCCAGGCCAGCATTTCCGCTGCACCATGCACGAGCTTTGCGCAACGCCTGCGCTCTTTGAGGCCATGAACGCTGAGGGGAGACGTTCAAAAAACTCTGCGGGCCGGGGGATGATGCCCCCGGCCCGCGAAAAGGTCAGACTGAATCGCGTTACGCGTTGCGCGGATGCAGCATGTTCTCAGGCGAGAGGATTTCGTCCATCTGTTCCCGGGTCAGCAGCTTGTGCTGAAGGACGAGATCGTATACGGAAGCGCCGGTCGCCAGCGCCTCCTTGGCAATGGCCGCCGAGCTTTCATACCCGATATACGGATTGAGCGCGGTCACAATGCCGATGCTGTGTTCCACCATCTGACGGCACCGGTCGCGGTTGGCCGTAATGCCGCGGATGCAGCGATCCTGCAGAGCGCGCGCGCCGCGCCCGAGGCGTTCAACTCCGGTGAACAGGCAGAACGCCATAAGCGGTTCCATGACGTTAAGCTCAAGCTGTCCGGCTTCGGAGGCAATGGAAATGCTCACATCCTTGCCGATAATATCAAAGCAGATCTGATTGACGACTTCCGGCATGACCGGGTTGACCTTGCCCGGCATGATGGAGGATCCCGGCTGCAGCTGGGGCAGGTTGATTTCGTTCAAGCCCGTGCGCGGTCCTGACGACAAGAGGCGCAGGTCGCTGCAAATCTTTGAAATTTTTGTCGCAGTGCGCTTGAGAACCCCCGACACCTGCACATACGCTCCGGTATCCCAGGTGGCCTCAATAAGGTTGCTAGAGCTCGTCACGGGAATTCCTGTGATCTCGCGCAAGGCTTTGACCACCAGCGGCGCATAGCCCATGGGCGAGCATATGCCTGTGCCGATGGCTGTTGCGCCCATGTTGATTTCGAGCACAAGATTGCGCGCCTCTTCAAGCCGGGTGATGTCTTCTCCCAATGTCGTCGCATAGGACGAAAACTCCATGCCCAGCGTCATGGGCACGGCGTCCTGCAGCTGGGTACGGCCCATTTTGACCACATCGGCAAATTCCTTGCCTTTTTCGGCAAAGCCCTGCTGCAGATAGAGCAGATCCTCCATCAGCTTGGTGAGCTTGATATACAGCGCCAGACGCAGCGCCGTAGGATAGGCGTCATTGGTCGACTGCGAGCAGTTCACATGGTTGTTGGGGTGGCAGTACTCGTATTCGCCCTTTTTATGTCCCATGATTTCCAATGCACGGTTGGCAATGACCTCGTTGGCGTTCATGTTGGTCGACGTGCCTGCGCCCCCTTGCAGGCAGTCCACCGGAAACTGATCGTGCAGTTTGCCTGCAATGATTTCATCGCAGGCCGCGCAAATGGCCTTTCCGATGTTTTCCGGCAGCACGCCAATCTGCATGTTGGCCGTTGCTGCGGCTTTTTTGACGTACGCCAGGGACTGGATCATTTCTGGAAATGACGAAATGACGTGCCCGGTAATTTTGAAGTTTTCCAGCGCGCGGTAAGTCTGAATCCCGTAATAGATGTCTGCGGGAATCTCCAGTTCGCCAAGAAAATCGTGTTCTCGACGGGTTTCCATGTGTTGCTCCTTATAAAGTGTATCGCCCGCCCCCCCGGAAGATGCTGGAGCGCGGCAGCTGACCCGCAAGAAGATCTTGCAGAAAAACCTTTTTTTTCCCCTTGTTACAAGAACTCTCACGTACTGTTGCCAATCGGTTTCATCCTTAGCAGAGCAAGAACTTTTTGGCAATGGGGTAAAAAAATCAGCCTCACCCTCTGGACGCAGCCTGAGTGTGTCTTATTTAGTTTCTCGTCAGACGGCGGCGGTCCAACGCCGCCCCGTCCACATAATAATAACGATGGCGTCCGTCGCCATTGGCATATATGGGAGGAACAGACTATGGGCAAGATTATTGGTATCGACCTTGGCACAACAAACAGTTGTGTGTATGTCATGGAAGGCAAGGATCCCAAGTGCATCACCAACCCCAACGGCGGCCGGACCACGCCTTCAGTCGTCGCTTTCACCGATAAAGAACGTCTTGTTGGCGAAAACGCCAAACGGCAGGCTGTCACCAACCCGAAGCGCACCGTGTTCGCGGTCAAGCGTCTGATGGGCCGCCGCGCCGACTCTTCGGAAGTGAAGCACTGGGAAGAACACGCGCCGTATGAAATCGTGGCCGCCCCCAACGGCGACGCCATGGTCAAGATTGACGGCCGCGAATACAGCCCGCAGGAAATTTCGGCCATGATTCTGGCCAAACTCAAGGCTGACGCGGAAGCCTACCTCGGCGAAACCGTTTCCGAGGCTGTCATCACCGTGCCTGCCTACTTCAACGACGCGCAGCGTCAGGC
>DVMI01000018.1 GCA_018715085.1 Candidatus Avidesulfovibrio excrementigallinarum
TATTGAAGCACGCGGGGGACATGCGGGCCGCCACAACGATACGGCAAAAGACCTGCCGGCAATATCATGTCGTGTTCAGCCATGGCTACGCGGCGCACACAATCGTACAGAGGCGCAGGCTGTATCCTGGCAATGCGGAGGACGACGCTGCATCCCGGCATGGCGGAAAGCAGGCAGAGAAGATCGGCAGGCGCCGCAGCCGCACGGCGCGGCAAGAAGCAGCCGGCGGATAAGCTGCGCAGACTGCGCCCTTTGTACGCGGCCGCGTTTTTGCTGAAGGCAGCGCCGTTATCGGACAAACCGGGTGATGTCTTGTAAACGTGTGCAGATTCAATGGGTTGACAAAACAGTGAAGCGCCTGTTTCAGAAGGCGTTTCTGGCAGAACTTGAGGGGGCAGGCAGGCTCTGACCAGTTGTTTTTCTTGATGGAGGAATGGCGTTGCGCGTTGTGAAGGCTTTGACAAACGCGGCCCTCTGGCCTAATCTTGACTCTTTAAACAGACTTTTGCCTGAAGCCGGCGAGCCGAAAGGATGACATATGAGCAATATTAGTGCGATCAAAGGGTTTGAAGACCGCTTTTCGCCCGAAAGCGATCAGTTCGCCTACATTGAACGTGTGGCCCGTGACGTGTTTTTCCGTTACGGTTATACCGAGCTGCGCACTCCGGTGCTTGAACATACCGAACTGTTTTGCCGCGGTATCGGCACCGAGACCGACGTGGTGCAGAAAGAAATGTACACGTTTCCCGACCGCAAGGGCCGGTCGCTGACCATGCGGCCCGAAGCGACGGCCGGTGTCATGCGCGCCTGCATTGAGCATGGCCGCTGCGCTCCTGACGCGGTAACCAAGGTGTTCACCTGCGGCCCCATGTTCCGTTACGAGCGCCCGCAGAAAGGCCGCCTGCGTCAGTTCCATCAGCTGAACTGCGAATGCCTCGGGCCTGTCGAACCTGCCGCTGACGCAGAAATGCTCATCATGGTCATGCGTTTTCTGACAGCCATAGGCCTGTCGGATTTGTCGTTACAAATCAATTCGCTGGGTTGCCCCTCGTGCCGTCCGGCCTACCGTGAGCAGCTGCACACCTGGCTGCGCGCCCTGCCGCAGGAGGGACTGTGCGAAGACTGCCGCCGCCGCATGGAAACCAATCCTCTGCGGGTGCTGGACTGCAAGGTCCCCGGCTGCAAGGAACTGACCCGCGACGCGCCGCGCATTCTCGACGCCAACTGCCCGGACTGCCGCGCGCATTTTGAAACGGTTCTTCGTCTGTTGGACAAGGCTGGCGTGCCGTATGTCATCAATCACCGGCTTGTACGCGGCCTTGACTACTATGTCCGGACCACCTTTGAAGTCGTTTCCGACAAGATTGGCGCACAGGGGACCGTGGCCGGCGGCGGCCGCTACGACGGTCTTGTGGCGCAGCTTGGCGGTCCGCAGACGCCCGGTCTGGGCTTTGCCTGCGGGATGGAGCGGCTTGCGCTGCTGCTGCCCCAGCGTGAGGCGGTGCGCCCTGACTTTTATCTTGCTGTTCTTGATGAAGCCGCCCGCGATGCAGGATTCCTGCTGGTGCAGACGCTGCGCGACGCGGGCCTGACGGGAGAAATGGGCTTTGCTGCCAGAAGCATGAAAAGCTCCATGCGCCAGGCCGGCAAGTCCGGCGCGCGCCATGCGTTGCTGCTGGGTTCGGACGAATTTGCGGCAGGCACGGTGACGGTCAAGAACATGGACAGCGGCGAGCAGGTTGCTTTGCCTATGGACGGAGTGGCCGCGGCATTGCTTGCACGGTAGGTTTTCGGACTGGAGACGCCGGACTCCAGTCCGTTTTTTTATGTGCCGGGAGGAAGCCTATGTACGCGTGGGCCGTTATCGTGGCGGCGGGCCGCGGAGAACGTCTGTTGTCTGCGACGGGGGGCGTGGCCAAGCAGTTTTTGGAGTGGCAGGGGCATCCTCTGTACTGGGCTTCAGCGCGCACGTTTGCCCGATGCGCCGGGATTCATGGCCTGGTATTTGTGTTTCCGGAAACGGCACTGGAAGATGAGAGCTGCAGAGTGCGGTGGCTTGCCGGCGATCTGGGACTGCCTTGCCGTTGCGTGGCAGGTGGTGCGAGGCGGCAGGATTCGGTGCGGCACGGTCTTGACGCGTTGCCTGACGAGGCGGATGCCGTGCTGATCCATGACGCAGCACGGCCTTTTGCGTCTGTCGTGCTGGCGGAACGGGTGCTTGACGGATTGCGGGGCGGCGCAGCCGGGGTGATTCCGGTAGTGCCGGTGACGGACACGATCAAAGTCGTGCGGGACGGCGTGGTGAGTATGACGCCTGATCGCGCCTCGCTGGCGGCAGTACAGACGCCGCAGGGTTTTTCCGTCAGCGTGTTGCGCGAGGCCCATGCGCGGGCTGCGGCAGAAGGCTGGGACGTGACCGACGACGCCATGCTGCTTGAACATTGCGGGCACACGGTGTGCACGGTGCCTGGCGCGGACGGCAACATCAAGATCACCAGGGCGGAGGATCTGCACATGCTGGAAAGGCTTGCGTCACCCATGCGGCCGTGCGTCGGGTACGGATACGATGTCCACCGGTATGTGGATCCGGACGAACCCCGGGCCAGGCCGCTGCGGCTGGGCGGGGTGAGCGTCCCCGGCGGGGGAATGGCCGTGCAGGCCCACTCCGACGGTGACGTGCTGTTGCACGCCTTGATGGACGCGCTGTTGGGCTGCCTTGGCGAAGGCGACATCGGCCAGCTCTTCCCGGATTCGGATCCTGCACTGGACAACGTGTCGTCGTGCGTTTTGCTTGACGCCGTGCTCGAGCGCGCCCGGCAGCGGCAGTTGCGGATTGAGCATGTCGATTTGACCGTCGTGGCGCAGAAACCGCGCGTCAGCCCGCACCGTGAAGCCATCCGGGGCAATGTGGCCAGGCTGCTCGGTCTGGCGGCCGGGCGGGTTTGCGTGAAAGCCACGACAGAGGAACATCTTGGGTTTACCGGTCAGGGCCTTGGGATCAAGGCTGTGGCCGTGGTGACGGCAAGCCTCCCCCAGTCGTGAGGCTGCGGATGCTTTTGGGAAACGGGACGCTGTTTTCCGAAGCTGTGGGACGTGATGTTTTTGGCGGAAGCAGAAATCGCCAGACAATACCGCTGCGCGCCGCATTTTTTGTTTGAGAGCAGTACAGTCCGGCGTGCCGGCAACGGCGTTATGCGGGGTAGGGCCTTCAGCCGCAGCGGGAAGGCGCCGCCATCTTCCTGCAGCGATGGCGGGCAGGCATATTGCTTTTGAAGAAGGGCGCTTGTCAAAGGCGCCGTTATCCACAAGTCAGTGGAGAGATGTTGTTATGGCTGGGCGCGGACGTTTGTTCCCGCGACCACCAGGGAGCTGTTCGACGCGCAGACTGAACGCTCCCGCGTGAGGCAGGCCGGATCCGTCAACCCGGATCCGATCCCCGGCGTGTGCATGCGGAATGCCGGCTTCTCTTATCGGCATGGGCGCGCTTTGGGAATCCCCTTAGAAACAGGATTTATAAACGAAGAGACATCATGATGCGTCAGACCCCGTCCTCCCCTTCCGATACTGTCCAGTCCCGCCCGTGGTTCACGTTCTATGATGAAGGCGTGCCCCATGACGTTACCGTGCCCGACAGCCCCCTGACGGAGCTTTTGGATACGGCGGCGGTCACGTTCCCGAAAAACGTGGCTGTGACTTTTCAGAATCTGGACATCACCTACGCGGAACTGAAGGAAAAGGCCGAGACGCTGGCGGCCTCGCTGCGCGCCCGGGGGGTTTGCCCGGGGGACCGGGTGGCCATCATGCTGCCCAATCTGCCGCAGACGTTTATTGCCTTCTGGGGTGTGCTTAAGGCCGGGGCCATCGTGGTGATGACCAATCCGCTGTACATGGAGTCCGAATTGACGCACCTGGTGGCGGATTCCGGCGCGCGGCACATGATCCTGCTTGACATTTTCTGGCCTAAGATTGCGGCCCTGCGCGACCAGCTTGGCCTTGAGACCTGTTATGTGACGCGTGTGGGCGACGCACTCAAATTCCCTCTCAATCTGCTGCAGCCGTTTTCTGCCCGGCGTCATCACACCTGGGTCGATGTGCCCTTTGACGGCAAAACGGTCGTGCGCTGGAAGGATCTGTTCCGCACGAGCGAGCGCCTTTCAGAACCGAGCGACCGTCCAGCCGAGGAGCCTGCCGTCATTCAGTATACCGGCGGCACGACAGGGCTGTCTAAAGGCGCCATGCTTTCCCATCGCAACATCAGGGCCAACGTGGAGCAGATTTTTTTCCTTCTGGGGCCCGAAGCCAAAAAACAGCAGGTCATGCTGGCGCTGCTGCCCCTGTTTCATGTGTTCGGGCTCACACTGACGCTCATCCTGCCGCCACGCATCGGAGGCAAGGTTGTGCCCATGCCGCGCTATGTGCAGGGGGACATGCTCGAGGCCTGCCGCAAATACCGTTTTACATTCTTCCCCGGCGCGCCCTCTGTCTACATTTCGCTGTTGCAGCAGAAGACCTTGAACAATTACGATTTGCACCACATCCGGTTCTGCATTTCTGGATCCGCGCCCATGCCCGGGGAATGGCTGCGTCGCTTTGAAGAGGTTACCGGCACCTCGATCACCGAGGGGTTTGGTCTGACCGAAGCCTCTCCTGTGACGCACGTCAACCCGCCGTACGGCCTCAAGAAACCGGGGACGGTGGGCTGTCCTCTGCCCGGCACTGACGCCCGTATTGTGGATCTTGAAGACGGTGTGACGCCCATGCCCCTGGGACAGCCCGGCGAGCTGGTGATCCGCGGCCCGCAGGTGATGCTCGGCTATTGGAACCGGCCCGAGGAAACCGCCAACACAATCCGCGACGGCTGGCTGCATACGGGCGATATCGCAACCATGGATGAAGATGGCTATTTCACCATTGTGGACAGAAAGAAGGATCTGATCATCGTGGGTGGTTACAACGTGTATCCCCGCGAAGTCGACGAGGTGCTGCACCAGCATCCCAAGATCCGCGAAGCCGTCACCATGGGGGTGCAGCACCGCTCGCGTGGTGAAGTCATCAAAGCCTATATTGTGCCCAAGGAAGGCGAAACGCTGACGGTGCCTGAGGTCGTTGCCTACTGCCGGCAGAAGCTTGCTTCATATAAGGTGCCGCGGATTATCGAATTCCGCGACGAACTGCCCAAGAGTTTTGTGGGTAAGGTATTGCGCCGTGCTCTGCGCGAGGAGGAAGAGCAGCGCCGTCAGGCAGGTGCGGACGGCATCGCACAGGCAGCCGATCTGCCAGACGCTCAGGATGACGATGCGGCCTCTTCGTCTGGAGGCAACGCATGAGGTTGCTTGTTCAGCGCGTGCTGCATGGCGAGGTGACGGTGGACGATCCCGACGGCACGTCGCGCCTGACCGGATGCATCGGCAAAGGGCTGGTTGTGTTTGCGGGGTTTGGCGCGCAGGACAGTGCCGGGTTGCCGCAGACGCGCCTGTGGACGGCCATGCTGGACAAACTTTTGGGCCTGCGCATTTTTCCTGACGGCGACGGCCGGTTTAACCGTTCCCTTGACGACGCACAGGGCGGGCTGCTGCTTGTGTCGCAGTTTACGCTGTATGCGGATTGCCGCAGAGGCAGGCGTCCTTCGTTTGACGGCGCGCTGCCGCCCGGACCGGCCGAAGTGCTGTACAACAGGCTGGTTTGTGATCTGCGCGATCGCCTCGGAGAGCGTTTGCAGTGCGGCGAGTTCGGCGCGGCCATGCGGGTGGGCATTACCAACTGGGGACCTGTGACAATCATGTTGGATTCCAAGGAGTTTTAGAAAGGGGCAAACCTCCGGGCTTGACCGCGGCAGCCCCCCTGCGTATAGTAGCGCCTCTTTCAGAGGCAGAGGCTTTGACGGTATGCGTATCCAGCATCGACAAAAGTTCAGGGGGCATCTCGCAAAGTGCGGCGATGCCCTCTTTCATGCTTAGGGGAGATGTATGGAACTTGCTAAGATAATTAGTGTTATTGAAAAAACAGCACCGTTGTCCATTGCGGCCGGGTGGGATCATTCCGGCATGCAGGTGGCGGCGGAACGCACGCAGATCCGCCATCTTGCGTTGTGCCTTGATCCGACACCGGTCTCCATAGGCCGGGCGCTGGATCTGGGTGCGGACATGGTGCTGAGCCACCACCCTCTGAGCCTTTCGCCCCGATTTCCCGATCGGCTCGACAACTATCACGCGGTGCTCCGCCTGCTGTTGCGGGCCGACGTGCCGTTGTACGCTTCGCACACCTCTCTTGACGCCAATCCTGACGGGCCGTCCGGCTGGCTGGTCAGAAAACTGGGCCTTGCCGGCGTCAGCGTGCTTGAGACGACAGGCGTATTTCACGACAGTGCAGGGCAGGAGCGTGAAGCCGGGTTCGGTCTGGCGGGCCGGCTGCCAGCCCCGCGGACAATTGCAGAGATTTTGGCGGCCGCCGGCGTGGAACACGCGCGCCTTGTGGGGGCTGATCCCGCGTGCCGTGTGGAGCGCGTGGCCGTCTGTCCCGGATCAGGCGGTTCGCTGGCGGGGCTTGCGGCGGCGGCCGGCGCGCAGCTGCTGGTCACGGGCGATCTCAAGTATCACGACGCCCTTGACGCGCCGCTGCCTATTCTTGACGTAGGCCATTTTTCACTCGAAGAGCGCATGATGCGCCTGTTTTCAGAGGAGCTGCATGAGGCGCTGCCAGAGATTGACGTCTCGTTTGTGCCCTCAACAGATCCGTTTACTGTGTGCCAACCTTTTTCAACTTCCGTTCCGGAGGATCAACATGAGCCTTTATCTTGAACAAATCCGAAAGCTTGTCCAGCTTCAGGGAGTGGATGACGAAATCCATGCCGTGGAACAGGAACTTAGCAAGGCGCCGCAGACCGTCGAGCGTCTGACCGCCGAGTTCGCAGCGGCTGAAGCCGAAAAGGCCAAGTGCGACGACAAGATGACGCTCCTGTTGGAGCAGGACAAACGCGTCTCGCTGGAAATTGAAGAGGACGACGCGCGCATTCATAAAAGCAAAAACAAGCTCATGCAGGTGGCCAATTCGCGCGAATATCAGGCTATGGCCCGCGAAATGGACAGCATGGAGAAGATGATTCATACCCGGGAGGAAGAACGCGCCCGCATCAAGGAAGCCATCAAAAGCCACGCAGAAGACGTCGAAGCGGCAAACAGCACCTGGGAAACGCTGAAGCAGGAGCTGGAAGAAGCCCGCACGAGCCTTGACGCCCGCATGGCGGAAGCGCAGGCAAAGCTGGATGTGCTTGAGGAGCGGCGCGCGCAAGCCGGCAGCGAAATCCCCCGTCCTGTGCTTGAACGTTACGAATTTATCCGCCGCCGCCTGGCCCATCCGGTGATCGTGCCTGTGCACGACGGCATCTGCGACGGCTGTCATATTGCCATTCCCCCGCAGGCGTTCATCGACTTGCAGAGCGGTCAGAAAATCCTCAACTGTCCCAACTGTCAGCGCCTCATTTACTGGAGCGAACATTTCTCCTACACCGCCGGCAATAACGCCGCTCAGGGCACTGCCGACGCATAGCCGGCAAATCGTGGGGCCTGTCCCTCTTTCGGGAGGCGGGACGGACGCCATGGCGTTTGCAAAGGCCGTTGCAGGCAGGGGGATGGCCCTGCCTGCTGGCGTAAGCCAGCAGCCGGTAAGAGTCAGGATGCAATTTCGGGAGTCGGACGGGCTGTCGCCGCGCGTCAGGCCGCAAGGCATTGAGGCGGAGAGGAAAGTCCGGGCTTCACAGGGCAAAACGCTGGGTAACGCCCAGAGAGAGCGATCTCTGGAAAGCGCAACAGAAAGCAGACCGCCAGGCGGCCTTGCGCCGTACTGGTAAGGGTGAAAGGGTGGAGTAAGAGCCCACCGGTCGTCGTGGCGACACGGCGAGCCAGGCAAACCCCGTTTGAAGCAAGACCAAATAGGGGAGCGGGCCGGCCCGGCCAGTCGCTCCCGGGTAGGTTGCTTGAGCCGTCGGGCAACCGGCGGCCTGGATGAATGACAGCCGCCCGCAAGGGTACAGAACCCGGCTTACAGGCCGGCTCCCGATACCGGAGAGGTTTGCCTCTCCGGTTTTTTTGTGCCTGGCTGAGCGTTGCACGCTCTGCGCAAGGCGGAATTTTGTGAAAAGAGAGCGCCTTCCGGTTCCCCCGGGCGGAAACGGGTTTCTGGGGCTGTGGCGAAGAGGCCGGTGTACCTGCAGGGGCAAAGGAAAGTGGATTCCGAAAGCCGAAGGCCCGGGGTGAAGTGGAGCAGGTCCTCTGCCAGAGGCGTGCCTGGCAGCAGGCATCCCGCGCATACTGCGGAAAAAGGCGATGCCTGGAAAGGTGGTGCGTGTCCTGACAGCGCCATGCACAAAGAAAGACTTTTGCGGCGCAGGTGCCGCCTGACGCGGGGGAACGGCGACATTCCCGCGGCCTTCCCCCGTGAGGCGTTTGCCTGGGGCCCTCAAAAGCAGCGCGGCTTCTTCCGGCTGCCGGAAGTTCCGCGCTGGCGGACCCTTTATGACGCGGTTACACTTCGCGGATCAGGATCTCTTTCAGCGTCCGCTTGGGGACATAGTGAACGCCTTCGCTGTCGCGCCAGTAATTGAGGCAGCCGTTTTCGGGCACTTCGGCCAGACGCCGGACTTCCACGGGCTTGCCCAGCGCGATGACAAGCACGATGGCCATGTCTTCGGGCAGATCGATGATCGGCGCAATGATATGGGGATCAAACGAAAGGAACATGCAGGACGCCAGTCCGCGGCTGGTTGCGGCAAGCTGCACGGTCTGGCCGGCAATGCCCATGTCGATGCGCACGGTGGGGCCGGCGTCCTTGGGCGCGCACATGACCAGATATCCGGCAGGGCGCTCGCCCTGTTCCGGCCCGTTCCAGTCGGGAAGCGCACCGGCCCAGCGCAGTGCAGGGAACAGGGCTTTGCGGGCTTCAGGCGAGCTGACGGCGACAAAGCGCAGCGCCTGCTGGTTTTTGGCACTGGGGGAGAGGCGGACGCAGTCCACAAGCCAGGGCAGGATGCCTTGCGGCAACCCGGCCGCTTCATCGAAACGCCGGCAGGTGCGGGCGTCTTTGACCAGTTGCAGAAAATCCATACGACCTCCTTATACAGGCTGTTATGTGGACCGAAACTACACGATCCGGCGCGGGGAGAAAAGAGGGCGGCATTGCCGCGTGCGCCGTCTCCGGCAAAATCCCGTACCGGATAGCGCCGCCGTGGAAAGGGATGCGCCAGAGGCGATGCAGCAGAAGAAGAGCCGGGCATTCCCTGTGCCCTCTGTAAGGGCACGTCACGCCCGGCGCGAGACTTCCGCAACGCGGGAACGCCGGCTGCCAGCGCGGGCGTATGCCCGCGCCGGGCGCTGTTCTGACCGTACAGAAATTTTTTTGCAGCATGGGTTGCCGCGGAGTGCGTTGAGGAAGGCAATGCGCGTGCGGCGCACGCCTTACGCGCTCCGGGATGTGCGCCCGTATCTTGTACAAAAAAGTGTCTGCTACCCGGCGGAAAACGTATTGCGGGGGGTATATGGCAGCCTGCTTGCCATGCTGGGAGAGGGACGCCTTGCTGTCTTCCAATGCGGCCTGCGGAAAACAGCCCGGCGCAGCGGGCGGCTTCGGGCTGCCTTCATGCCGGCCTGCGGCGGCGGTTGCCGGGTAGCCGTGTCTTGCCACCACTTCAGGGGCAGGTTACAGTGAAAAAACAGGGTGTTTTGACGTGCGTCGCATGCCGGGCCCGGATGCGGGGGAGCGGCTGCGCTTTTTTGTGGCGCGCGGCCTTGAGGAGCAGCATTATGAAATGGTTGGGAATCGACTATGGGACTAAACGGACAGGGCTTGCGGCCAGCGATCCGGAAGGGCGGATGGCCTTTCCCCGCTGCACGCTTGTCATGACCACGCGGGAGGCGTTTTTTGCCAAGCTCCTTGCACTGATGGAACAGGAAGGTGTGGAGGGGGTTGTCGTAGGGATGCCGTTGCATACGGACGGCACGCCCCAGCTGATGACACGGCAGGCCATGAATTTTGTGGAGCGGCTCAAGCGCCGCACGGAGCTGCCCGTCTATTGGATGGAGGAAGTTCTGTCCTCGTATGAGGCCGAGGACGATCTCCGTGCGGCAGGCCGCACGGGGCCGGGCATACGTTCGATTCTTGATCAGCAGGCGGCCGTGCGCATTCTGCAGTCGTTCCTGGACCAACCCACTGATAAACGGAGACGCGCATGAACGAGCAAGCTCCCTGCCTCCAGCCGCCCCGGCCAAAACGTCGTTGGTGGCGGGCCGTACTGTTGGTGCTGCTTTTTTGCGTGCTGGCTGCCCTTGGGGGCACTGGCGCGGCGGTTTACTACTTTTTGCACACGCCGCCCGAAACGCCGGGGCGCGATGTGGAAGTGCTTATTCCGTCCGGCTATCCCCTTGCCCGACTGGCCGAACAGCTTGAAGAGCACAAGGTGGTGCTTGACGCGCGGGCTTTTCTGCTTCTTGCACGGTATCGCGAGGCGGGAGGCAGCGTCAAAACCGGGCGTTTTCTGGTCAATACGGGCTGGACGCCGGATCGCGTGCTCGACCAGCTGACAAAGGGCCGCCCGTATCTTGAGCGCATCACCCTGCCAGAAGGCCTGCCCTGGTGGGAAGTGGGCAGACGGCTTGAGGCCGCAGGCTACGTCCGCTATGACGACTTTGTGACGCTGATCCACGATCCGGCGTTTCTGCGTCACTGGGGCATCCCCTTTGACAGCGCTGAAGGCTTCCTGTTCCCTGACACATATCTTATCATGCGGCCGCTGGAGCTGAATCTTGACTCCGCTCGATCGGTGGTCGGCCGTCTTATTGATACATTCTGGCGCAAAAGTGCCGCGATCTGGCCCGATGGCCGGCGCCCAGGCCCCGGAGGGCGGGAGCTGGTCCGGAAGATCGTGACCCTGGCCTCGATTGTGGAGAAAGAGACCAGCGTGGCTTCCGAACGCCGCCGGGTGGCCGGCGTGTATGAAAACCGCCTGCGGCGCGGCATGCTGCTGCAGGCGGATCCAACAGTCATTTACGGCGTCGGGCAGGAGTTTGTGCCTCCCTTGAGGCGCAGTCAGCTCAACAACGCCGACAACCGCTACAACACATACAAACATCCCGGTCTGCCACCAGGCCCCATTTGCTCGCCCGGGCTGGCCTGCCTTCAGGCGGCCATGAACCCCGAAGAGCACAACTACCTGTATTTTGTCGCCAGCGGCGATGGCTCCCACCGGTTCAACGCCTCGCTTGCCGGGCACAATAAGGATGTCCGCGCATACCGCCGGCAGGAAAAGGAATCCTCGGCCAGAGAGAAGGCCGCACAGCGTGCCGAGACCCGGCAGGTCGAGACGCGGCAGGTCGAGATCCAGCAGGCCGGGCCGCAACAGCCTCAGGTGCAGCCGGCAGAGGGCGGGCAGGCGGCCGTTCGGGAAGAAGCCGCGCCGTCCGGAGCGGCAGAACCTGCGCAGCCAGTGAGCGAACCGGACGTACAGAAGCCAGAGGCGCAGCCGGCGGCTACGCCGGTTCAGCCGGAAGACCGCGAAGAAAAGGGCGCTGCCGAAGGGCAGGGCGCATAGCGCTTGCTTTGGCCGGACACCTGAGGAAAAGCAGGAACGCAACGCCGTGGCGTTGTTTGGCGTACACGCTCCCCGGGCTTCCGGGGGGCAGGCCACGGTCTTTTTGAGAGTGTCGTGCCCGCTGCGGCACACTGCAATGCGGCTGACGCATGCAGAAGGGGGATACCTATGAGAGCTGCCATGGTTGCGGTGCTGTTGGCCGCGTGCCTGCAGACGGCTCCGGCGCAGGCCGAATCGTCATTTAGGGACGTGTGGAACGACGCCCTGCCGCTGCTGACGGAAGGGGCAGAACTGATCGCCTCGGGGAAGGAGCTTGGAGAACGCACCCTGTCGGACGTGCTGACCTTCAGAGAAGCCAGGTTTCCCAGAATCTTGGATGAATGCTTCACTATTCTGGCCGATTCATCGCTGACAGATCTCTTGCACAGGCAGGACAGCGTGGCCGCCATGGTGGCGGAGAAAAAGGCAAAGATCGTCGAGTTGAAGACCAAAAGCGTGGCCGCCCCCGAAACGTCATGGAATCCCCTTGCGCACACACAGCAGAGCCTTCAGAA
>DVMI01000019.1 GCA_018715085.1 Candidatus Avidesulfovibrio excrementigallinarum
ATCGGTTTATATATAATTTAAATAAAGAGTAGTGTAACAGAAATACTGAATGCCGGTACGCTTGACTACAGGCGCTGGATTTTAGTATAAGAAACGTGTAGGCAGCAAAAGCGTATATGGGGAAGACAGTAAAGCTACAGAGAAATTGACGGATAGCACACGTCAGACAGGGCGCGTCGCCGCTTGATGTATGGAGGATGGTCATGCGTTTTTTGTTCGACCAGCAGAGCTGTCAGAACATTCGTCGCTCGCTGCGCCGGGAGTGGCTTGAAACCAACGGCCTTGGCGACTATGCGTCGAGCACGCTCATTGGCTGCAATACACGAAAATATCACGGGCTGCTCGTTGCCGAACTGTCCGATCCTCCGGGTCGCCATGTGTTGCTGTCGACCATGGAAGAATCGTTCATGGCCGGCGGCAGGGAGTGTTTTCTTTCCTGCCGCAAGCATCCGGACGTGTTTTATCCGCGCGGATTTGAATATCTGGAAGAAGTCGAGCTCGGCCCCTGGCCCCGCTTTGTCTATCGCTTCGGCGACGTGCGCATTGTGCGCGAAATCATGCTCATCCCCGGACGGCGCCTGACGATCATCCGCTACAGCCTTGAGGCGGATGCGGGGGTTACCCTTCCGGGCGTTCCGCAGTTGAGGCTCAAACCGCTGCTTGCGTTCCGCAACGCGCACGATCTCACGCGTGCCAACATGGCGTTGCAGGTCAAGACATGGCCTGCGGCTTCGGGTTTTGTCGTCCGTCCCTATAACCAGCTGCCGGCCTTTTACATGCAGGTTGCCGGTACGTTTGCGTTCCACCCCTCTCCAGAGTGGTGCCGCAACGTCCGCTATCCGGTGGAAGCCGCACGCGGTTTTGCCGACGAAGAAGACCTGTTCCAGCCAGGTGTGCTGGATGTGGCTCTGCTGCCGGGAAAGCCCGTCTACCTGTCTGCTTCGACCGAAGAGATCGAAATGCCCGAGATGACGCTGCTGGGGCGCTGGAGTACCGAAGCCGCGCGGCGTACGGCCCTCGAAGCCAAATCCGAGGCGGCAAAGCCTTCTGCCGATCGGGCCGGCGTGCTTGAAGGGCATCTGAGCTGGGAAGCGCGTCACTTCAGGGTGCGCGACGCCCAGGGCGAGCCCTCGGTGGTGGCCGGGTATCACTGGTTTGGCGCATGGGGGCGCGACACCTGCATCGCCCTGCCGGGGTTGACGTTTTGTGCCGGCCGGGCTCAGGAGGGGGTCAGCCTGCTGCTGCGTCTGGGGCGTTGTGCACGCGGTGGCCTTATCCCCAATGTCTTTTCTCCCAATGGGCAGCACGCCTATAATTCGGTTGACGCATCCTTGTGGTACGTCTGGGCGGTGCAGCAGATGCTCGTGGCCATGCCGGAAAACGGTGTGCTCGTGCGCGAACAGTGCTGGCCTGTCATCAAGGAAATCATTAACGCCTACCGGGGCGGCACAGTGCCCTTTGTGCGCGTGGACGACGAAGGGCTTCTCCATGTGGGCACGCCGGAAACGCAGCTCACCTGGATGGACGCGACGGTTGACGGGCGTCCGGTGACGCCGCGGCATGGCTGCCCTGTGGAAATGAATGCGCTGTGGTACAACACCCTGGCGTTTGCCCGGGAACTGGGGCGGCGGTACGACGAGCCGGCATGGGATCGGACGGATTTGCTGGGCCAGATGCGCACGGCATTCCGTAAACGGTTCTGGGTCAACGCACGCGGGGGATATCTGGCGGACGTCTGGCGGCCTGAGGGCCAGGATCGTTCGCTGCGGCCCAATCAGATTTTTGCGGTGTCGCTGCCGTATTCCATCCTGCATGAAGACGACTGGCCCTTTGTGGTTGAAGCTGTGCGCGACGAACTGCTTACGCCCTTTGGCCTGCGCACGCTCAGTCCCGCCGAAAGCGGGTACCGTCCGTCATACGGCGGAGGACCGGCCAGCCGGGACAGCGCGTACCATCAGGGAACGGTCTGGCCCTGGCTGCTTGGCGCGTATACGGATGCGCTGCTGCGCACGGCGTGGGATACCGACAACGCCGTGGCAGAGCTGCTTGAGATGCTGACGCCGCTGTTTGCCGAGCACCTGCCCGCGGTAGGCGTGGGGAACATATCGGAAATTTTTGGAGGCGATCCGCCTCATGAGCCTGACGGCTGCATCGCGCAGGCCTGGAGTGTGGCCGAGTCGCTGAGGGCGCTGCAACTGCTGCGCCGGGCGGCTCCGGCGATCTATGCAAAATGGGAAGCAGCACTCCTGACGCGGCTTGAGTCTGGCGTCGTCAGCAGGGTGGAGACGTGGAGGAAGCGCGGATGAAGGTGCTCATGTTTGGTTGGGAGTTTCCTCCCCATCTGAGCGGAGGTCTGGGAACGGCCTGCTATGGGCTTACCAAAGCGCTGGCAAGCCGCGGCACGGAGATTCTCTTTGTGTTGCCGCGTCTTGGTTCTGACAGCCTGACTCTGCCAGGCAGGCTGCAGCTGCGTTCCGCTTCGGGAGTTACCATACATACTGAAGACATGGAGACGCTGCGCCGTGCAGGGCATGTGCTGGGCGGTATCGGTCACGGGGAGGCGCAACACGCCTTTCATACCGTTTGGGAAAGGCATCTGCGGACCGTGTTTGTGGATTCCGGCCTGTTTGCCTACGCCACGGACGAAAGCTACCGCAAGCACATGGAGCAGTTCGAGTCGCTGCAGGCGGCTGGCGTTCAGGATACAGTGCAGGAGCTGCCGGGAGAGCAGGGAAAAACCTCAACCTCAACCATCGTGTCCAGGCGCAGGGTGGGCCATGCCGACATCATCCAGCTGCACGGCGGCTATGGCAAGGATTTGATGACCGAGGTCTTCAGATACAGCCAGGCGGCGCTGGGGATGCTTGACGAAGATTTTGACGTTATCCACGTTCATGACTGGATGACCTATCCGGCAGGCATGGTCGCCAAGCAGGCGACTGGCAAGCCGCTGATTGCCCATATTCACGCGCTGGAGTGCGACCGCAGCGGCGTGAACATCAATACCGAAGTTGCGGCCATTGAGAAGGCGGGCCTTGAGGCTGCCGACGTAGTGGTGGCGGTGAGTCATTACACCAAGTCGCGGGTGGCTTCTTTGTACGGCATTGATCCCGGCAAGATCGAAGTGGTGCACAACGCGGTGACCCGCAGCGAGTCGCGCCGTGCCTTTGCCGCAGGCGTGCCCCACGGCGACGAGAAGCGGGTGCTGTTCATGGGGCGCGTCACCTATCAGAAGGGCCCGGAATATTTTGTGGAAGCCGCGAGGATGGTGCTGAGCCGCCTGCCCAACACACGGTTCATCATGGCTGGCAGCGGTGACATGCTGTCGCGCATGATCTACCGCGTGGCGCAGCTGCGCCTTGGCAACCGTTTTCATTTTACGGGATTTCTCAAGGGGGAAGACGTGGATCGCATCTACGCCATGAGCGATCTGTATGTCATGCCCAGTGTCTCGGAGCCCTTTGGCATAGCGCCGCTTGAGGCCATGGCGTATGACGTGCCGGTGATCATTTCCCGGCAGTCCGGGGTTTCCGAAGTGGTCAAACACGCGTTGAAAGTCAATTTTTGGGATACGCGGGATCTGGCGGACAAAATCTGCGCTGTGCTGAGCTATCCGTGTCTGGCGGAAGAGCTGGTCCGCAACTGTCGCGAGGAACTGAAAACCATCCGCTGGGAAAACGCGGCGGATCGCCTGAACGCCATCTATGCCCGGTGCGTTGCGGAACGCGCCGGAGGAGGTTGCTGAGATGCCGTCCGTATGCTTTTATTTTCAGGTCCACCAGCCATACCGGCTGCGGCATTATACGTTTTTTGACATCGGGCGGAACCACTTTTATGAGGACGAGGATACCAACTGCGATATCCTGCTCAAGGTGGCGCGCAAGTCCTATCTGCCCATGAATCGCCTGCTGCTGGAACAGATCCGGCGGTGCAAGGGGCGTTTCAAGGTGGCTTTCTCGCTGACAGGCACGGTGATCACTCAGTTTGAAGCCTGGGCGCCGGAAGTGATCCGCAGTTTTCAGGATCTGGCCGAGACAGGCTGTGTGGAATTTTTGTCCGAGACAGACGCGCATTCGCTGGCGTTTCAGACCTCTCAGGAGGAGTTTTGCGAGCAGGTCAGGGCGCATGACGCGCGGATTGAGGCGTTGTTCGGTCAGAAGCCCCGCGTGTTCCGCAATACCGAGCTGATTTACAACAACGATCTTGCCAACCTGATCGAGCGCATGGGCTATGAGGCCATTCTGGCTGAAGGGGCCGATCAGATTCTGGGCTGGCGCAGTCCGAACTTTGTCTACCAGCCTTCGACCTGCCTTGACTTGAAGCTGCTGCTGAAGAACTACCGGCTTTCCGACGACATTGCCTTCCGCTTCTCCAATCATGAGTGGCCGGAATTCCCGCTTACCGCGGAAAAGTTCGCTTCCTGGGCCCATGCCAGCAACGCTTCCGGCGAAGTGATCAACCTGTTCATGGACTATGAGACGTTCGGAGAGCACCAGGGAGAGAGCACAGGGATCTTCCAGTTCATGCAGGCCTTGCCCGAATGCGTGCTCAGCCATCCGGACTTCGACTTCCGGACACCCACGGAGGTGGCCAGGACCATGGCGCCCATGGCGCGCCTTGACGTGCCGTTGTTCATTTCCTGGGCCGACGCCGAACGGGATTTGACGGCATGGCTTGGCAACGACATGCAGAATGACGCCATTGAGGCGCTCTACAAGCTTGAACCCCAGGTCAGAGCGACAAAGAGTCCCGAACTGCTGTGGACGTGGCGGCGGCTCCAGACCTCCGACCACTTCTATTACATGTGCACCAAGTGGTTTGCCGACGGCGACGTGCACAAGTATTTCAACCCGTACGGTTCGCCGTATGAGGCTTATATCAATTATATGAACGTGCTTGCCGACTTTGAACTGACTCTGAAGACGTATGGGCACGCAGCGGCATCTTCCCCGGCGCCTGCCAGCGAAGCACACAGCAACGCATAGAGGAGGCTGCCTGTCGTTCATCCGTGCAGGGGGCACCTCGCCCCAGTGTTTCGCCAGGCAGTCTGACTTTTCCCGTGAAGGGATTTTACGGCCAGTTTTTCCCGGTACATTCCGGGGAAAGCTGGCCGGTTTTTATGACAGAGCGTTTTTATGAACACGGCAGGCTGATGCACAGTGCAGCCATGGCCGGCAGAAGCCTGAGGCTGCGGCTGACATTGCGCAACCGCTGAAGACGCGCCTGGCGGCTAAGGCCGGCGCTCTGCAGGGAAATCCGCATGCCGGGAGTGCCCGGCATGGATAGCGGGTCTGACGGCTGCGGCCTGGTACCGGCAAATTTGTGAAAAAGGCCGTGCTGCCCTTGTGGTTTCTGTTCCGTCCAGTTCGGATCGCAAAAAAATTCCGTTCAGCAGCATGGCTGAGGGCACAACGCCTTGCAAGAAACACCTGCAAGACGCGGACCGCGGCGCACCACGGAGGCTTTTGCCGCAGCGCATTTTTTGCCCGGATTTGCGCGTTGGAATGCCGCGGCTTGCGGCGCAATCCGTTCTCAAAGCGGGCGTTTGCCGGCCTTTACGCACAATCGTAAAGGTCTCTGCGGCGGGCACCGTGCCGGGCAGACATGCCGGCGGATTTGGGGAGGCCGCTGTTTTCCCCTTTGAATTGTCGCCGGTTGAGCGTATGAAAGAAACGTACCGGGCTTTTCACCTGTCTGCTTTAAGCGCAAAAGAGCGCTCTGAGACGACAATTGGAGCGGTGTCATGCGGTAACGCAGTGTAGATGCTGGCGCGGTACGGAGTTGTTTGCAGAGGGATGTCCGGCAGGCAGAGAGGCCCCAGGCCAGCGGCCGGCCGGATCAGAGCTAACAGTTTGTTCTGTGAGTGACGAGAATGCAAGAAATGAAAGGAATAAGCCTGTTTGAGGTCAGCTGGGAAGTCTGCAACAAAGTCGGTGGCATTTATGCGGTGGTCAGCAGCAAGGCGCTGCACGCCGTGGAGGCTTTTGGCGGAGACTACTATGCCCTTGGCCCCGATCTGGGCAACAATCCTGGCTTTGAGGAAACCCAGGAAGCCTGCTGGGAACCGCTCAGGCAGACATTGAGCGTACGTAATCTTTCCTGCCGGTTTGGCCGCTGGGCAATTCCCGGACGGCCAAAGGCGATTCTCGTCGCGTTCAAAAACCGCTACAACCAGAATCAGCTGTTGTATGAACTCTGGAACCGGTATGGCGTCGATTCGATGACCGGCGGGTGGGACTATGTGGAGCCGGTCATGTTCAGCACGGCCTGCGGCGAGGTGATTTCCGCTATTTTTCAAACGGTCGTGGAGCCGTCAGGCGGGCGCGCCATTGCGCATTTCCATGAGTGGATGTGCGGGGCAGGCCTGTTGTATCTCAAGCGCGCCGCGCCTGAGATCGGCACGGTGTTCACAACCCATGCCACCATGCTCGGCCGGGCCATGGCCAGCGCGGGCGTTGACATTTATGCAGAGATGACGCGGATCAACCCGCAGCGCGAGGCGGCCAACTACAACATCACTGCCAAATGCTCCATGGAACGCGTGTCGGCCCGTGAGGCCGACTGCTTTACAACAGTCAGCAAAATCACGGCTGAAGAGTCCCGGGCGCTGCTGGGCCGCAATCCCGACGCACTCACGTTCAACGGGCTGGATTTGCGGGTCATTCCGGACTACAGCGCAGAACGCGGGCCGGCCGGGGCCAACCGTGCCAAACTCCTTGCTGCCGTGTCGCGGCTGCTGCGCCGCGACGTGCCGGAGGACACGCGACTGGTGCTCATTTCCGGCCGGTATGAATTCCATAACAAGGGGATGGACGTGTTTCTGGACGCCATGGCCGGCGTCAACGGAGCCCTGCACGGCGCACAAACGCGCGTGGTGGCACTGTGCCTTGCCATGGGAGGGCACAGCGGGGTGAATCAGGACGCTGTCAGCGGCGATCCCGAAAAACATCCTGTCCGGGGCGCCGGATGGATTACGAGCCATCATGTTTACAACTCCCTGAACGATCCCATTTTGAGCACCTGTTTGCGCATCGGTCTGGATAACCGTCCGGACAACGCCGTGCAGGTGGTTTTTGTGCCGGCGCTGCTGGACGGTCACGACGGTTTTCTCAACATGACCTACGACGAGGTCCTTTCGGCGTGTGATCTGGGGGTGTTCCCCTCGTGGTATGAGCCGTGGGGATATACGCCGCAGGAAAGTGCCGCCTGGGCCGTGCCTACGGTAACGACCGATCTGGCAGGCTTCGGACTCTGGGCCAGGGAACAGCAGGCGCTGTCAAACACTGATTGCGGCATTGCCATTCTTTCCAGACGGCAGAATACTTACGAAGCGGTTGTGGCTGCATTGCGCGACGAAATTCTGAAGTCGGTGTCCTTGCCGCCGGAACGGCTTGCGCAGCAGCGCCTGGGAGCGCGTCAGTTTGTGGAGGGATGTTCGTGGGAGCGGTTTTTCCCGAAATATCTTGAGGCGTACCAGCTGACGCTTGATAAGATGAAGGCCCGCTCGGGCGTGCTGTCTTTGCTCCCCTCAGGCGAAAGCATGGCACCCAGGGTGTTCACAGGGACGTCGTCTGTCACTCCGGTACTGCATAGGGTGACGGCCGTAGCGCCGCTTTCCGTGGCGCTGAGCCGGTTGCGCGATCTGTCCGAGAATCTTTGGTGGAGCTGGCATCCCGATGCAATAGAGCTGTTTGAGGACATGGATTCGGATCTCTGGGAGCGCTGTGGGCATAACCCCGTGCGGCTGCTGACCGAAATTTCGTCGGAACGTCTTTCCATGCTGGCGCGGAACAAGGGATACCTGGAGCGGCTGCGCCAGCTGACGGAGTTGTTTGACGAGTACATGGGCATGCCGCCCCGCAACGATCTTGGGGACGGCGTGAGTGTAGACCGGCCGGTGCTGTACTTCTCCACGGAATACGGGATTCACGAATCGGTACCCATCTATTCCGGCGGGCTGGGCGTCCTTTCGGGCGATCATCTCAAATCAGCCAGTGATCGGCGGATTCCGCTGATTGGCGTGGGCCTGCTGTATAAGAACGGCTATTTCAGACAGGAGCTTGGCAAAGACGGCCGCCAGGTCGCCGTTTATCCCGAAAACGACTTCACCATGCTGCCTGTGGAACGGCAGACCGATGCGGACGGCAATCCGCTGCTCATCGACCTTGAGTTGCCGGGGCGGAAGCTGTACGCGCAGGTCTGGCTCATGCGGGTTGGCCGGGTGAAACTGTATCTGCTGGACAGCGACGTTCCCCAGAACACGCCGGAAGACAGGCAGATTACGGCCCGGTTGTATGAGGCAGACCGGGATTGCCGTATCCGGCAGGAAATTCTGCTTGGCATGGGCGGGGTACGGCTTATGTCGGCCCTGAAGCTGACACCGGCTGTCTATCATATGAACGAAGGGCATTCGGCATTTCTTGTCATCGAACGCATTCGCGAGCTGATCCAGCAGAACGGCCTGACCTTTGAGGAAGCCGGCGAAGTGGTGCGGGAAAGCTGCGTCTTTACCACACACACGCCGGTCGACGCGGGCAATGAACGTTTCCCGCTTGATCTTATTGAAAAATACTTTGCAAATTACAGCAAGATGCTGGGACTTTCGTGGCAGGAATTCCTCCGCATGGGACGCCTGGAAGGCAGCGACAGAAACCTGTTTGAAATGACGGTGTTGGCGCTCAATTATGCCTGCCGGGCCAACGGGGTGAGCCGTCTGCACGGTGAAGTGTCGCGTTGCATGTGGCATGGCGGCTGGAAGGGCATTCCCACGGCGGAAGTGCCCATCGGGCACATCACCAACGGGGTGCATGTGCCGTCGTATGCCGGTCCGGTCATGCGCGAGCTCATTCAGGAGACGCTCGGTCCCGACTGGCTCCAGCTTGAAGCGGGAGATCCGGCCTGGAAACGCATGAAGGAAATTCCTGACAGCCGGTTGTGGGAGGCCCGCCGGCGGCAGAAAGGGCTCCTGCTCGAAACAATCCGCCGCCGTCTGCCCGGCATGTGCGCCAAACTCGGCGTTTCCCGGAGCATGCAAAAGGAGATGGCTGCCAGGCTTAACGTCGACGCCCTTGTCATCGGCTTTGCCCGGCGGTTTGCGCCGTACAAGCGCGCCAACCTCCTGTTCGCCGATCCTGACAGGCTCGCCCGCCTGCTGTCCGATTCCGCCCGCCCGGTAATTCTTGTCTTTGCCGGTAAGGCGCATCCGGCCGATACCGCCGGAATCGACATCATGCAGGAAGTCGTGCGCTACACGATCGACGCGCGGTTTGCCGGCAAGATATTCTTCCTTGAGGACTATAACCTTGCCATCTCCAGACTGATGGTGCGCGGCTGTGATGTGTGGCTCAATACGCCCCGCCGTCCTCATGAGGCCAGCGGCACCAGCGGCATGAAGTTGTCAGTCAGCGGCGGGATTAACCTGAGCATCGCAGACGGCTGGTGGTGCGAGGGGTACGACGGCAGCAACGGTTGGACTATCGGACCTGCCGAAACGCGGCTTTCGGCACAGTCGCAAAGTGACTATGCAGATGCCGAGGCCTTGTACACAGCGCTTGAGGAACAGGTCCTGCCCTTGTACTACGAATGCGGCGACGACGGCATACCGCACCGCTGGCTGGCGATGGCCAAGAACGCCATGGCGACGTTGACCGCCCAGTACAGTTCCGACAGAATGGTGATGGAGTATGTGAAAGAGGCCTATGTCCCTGCGGCGCAGCGTCATGCCCTGATGTGCAACGACAATTTTGCGCTGGCACGGCGTCTTGCTGCCTGGAAGCATGACCTGGCAAGCCGCTTCCTGTCCGTCCAGATTACAGAAGTGCTTGTCGAAGGCATGGAAGGCGACGTGCTGGTGTGCGGCCATCCCCTGCAGGCGACCGTCACGCTCAAGCCTGGCACCATGCCGCCGGAAGAGCTCCTGGTGCAGCTTGTCGTCGGCCAAAGCCAGGGGGCTGATTTTGTTGATCCGCCTTTTGTGGTCAATTTGCAACAAGTCCGGCACATGGATGACGGACGGCTGGTCTATGCCGGCTCGCTCACTGTGGTGCAGAGCGGGCAGTATGCCTATGGCGTCCGGGTGATGGCTTCCACGGAAGGACTGGGATCGCCTGTTGATACGCGTCTTGTCCTGTGGGCGTAAGCCAGAGAGCGCGTTGTGCGCCGGCAAGGCGGCGGGCGTTGCACACAGAGCCTGCCGCGTTCCGGCCGGACGCGGCAGGTCTCGTCCTGCAAAGGCTGGCAGGACAGCACTGGTTCCGCTGAAAACAAGACATCATCCTGGCCGGTGCGGAGCGCCGGAGGGCTTTGCTTAGGAATGCCGCTGCCGCCACCGCCTGAAAGCACAGGCGGTGGCGGACGTGTTTCAGCCGGCCGGGAAGGGCGTGTTTTTGAATTCGGATGACGTTGCCGGTCAGAAGCAGAAGAGCGCCATTCTTGGCGCCATCGGCCGGACGCGACAGCGCGCCTGACGGGCATGCGCCGCCTGTACGCCGGCCAATGAGGATGCAGTCTGTCCTTTGTTGTCCTGCAGGGCAAAGTCTTTGGCGGTGAACCATACTGGAGGAGGTCGCAGACAATGGAAGCCAGAGCCCTGGTGGCAGGACCGCTGGCGGCCGACGTGCTGGCAGCGGCGTCGTTTCGTGTTGTGGCGGTGTTCCGCCGCAGCCTGTACTTGCAGGGGCAGGGCGGGGAGCTTTGCTGCCTTGGCAGTATGGCGCTGGAACGGGGCCCCATCAATGTGCTGTGTTCGCCGTGGGATGAAGCCAGCCTTCCTGCACCCGGAGACGCATTGCGCCGCACAGGTTCGCTGCTTGAGGGGCACCATCTCCGGCTGGGCCTGGAAGACTTGCGTATATGGTCGAAACCGGCCTGCCGGGCGGCCGTGCCCGGCATGGCGGCGCGTTCGCTGGAACGGCTGCGGGAAGTGCTGTCCCAGGAACCAAGAGAAGGCCTGGTACGCCTGTTTGTTGCAGGATGGCGGCCGGTTGATGGCGATCCGCTTCTGACCATGGCCCTGACTGCTGTGCAACAAATTTGCGAGGGGCTGCGATCACGGCCTGCCCGGGAGGACGGCATGCAGAAAAGCGGGGCAGCGCTGGAAGCTGGCGTCACTGGGCTGCTTGGACTTGGCCCGGGGCTCACACCGTCGGGCGACGATTTTTTAGGTGGACTGCTTGTGGCGCTGCATCGAATCGGCATGCCAGAGACGGCGTTGCGGCTGTCCGGGACGATCGGACGGAACGCCGCCGGACTAACCCATTTGATCAGCCGGGCGCACCTTGCCGCCGCTGCCCGGGGGTTGGGAGCCGAAGGGTTGCATACCTTTATTGAAGCGCTGCTTGCCGGCGCGGATCCTGATATGGCCCGTATTGATCATATCGGGCACTCTTCTGGTTGGGATGCTGTGACCGGTGTTTGCCTGGCGCTTGAACAGAATCGTTTCTGGCGGGAGCCGGTGCAGGATGCAGAGTGAGCCCCGTATGACCGGGAGCGCGCTTGTCTGGGCTTCCGGGGGCTGACGTGTGCTGGCTTCGCTCAGGATTCCGGCTTGACGGACCTGCGCAAAGAGCCCCGGGCGCTGCCAGCAACGGTGTTGTACGCCGCAACCGATGTGCCTTTGACCGGCGCCTGCGGCGAAGCAAGCGTCCGCGGGATCTGTGCGTTGGCGCACTTTTGCAACATGGCAGCGTGACAATACGGAGAATGTCCGGCGGCGCCTGCGAACGGGCGGTGACGGGGTGCAAACCGGCCGGGTGTTGCTGTGTGATGCGGCGCGGAAGACGCCTGCGCGGCTGTCGACTTGGTAAGGTCTGGAGTAAGTAAAAGGAGAGGCCCTGAGCAGACATGCTCAGGGCCTCTTTTTATTTTCCTGCATAAGACGCCTTCTAGTTGTACTTATTCACACCATAGATGGCGAAGGCAATTGAAAAGAGCATGCACGCGCC
>DVMI01000020.1 GCA_018715085.1 Candidatus Avidesulfovibrio excrementigallinarum
CTCCTTTTGATTTGCTTCCTGTTGCAGTTGCCAGACCGCAACGAAATGTTAGCAAATCAAAAGGAGTTTCTATAACATATGCATAGCGTTAAGCTTCTTTGAACCTCCCGCCTAGCGGGAGGCTTTCTTCCATACAAAAAAACGCGGCTCCGGATAGCCGAAGCCGCGTTCAATGTCCCTGAGACAACACGTCTGAATCAGATTCTTCAGATTTTTCTGCAACTGTGGATTGACTGCCTGCGCCCTGCGTCCGCCCCCGTATCGTCCATGCCTGTCCTGGCCTGGAGCCTTGCCGCCCGGGCCGGTCACACGTCACTTAAAAAAGCGCCGCAGGCAGGAAAAGACGCTGTCTTTTCCCAAGGCGGTTCCACCCGATGTCCTATGCCCGCCGCCCCAGCCAGGCACAGACGGACCCGGCGTTACTGGCCGGCGGCTGCGGAAGCCTGTGCTGCGTCCCGCTCTCCGGCGGGAAGTTCCGGCCATATGACGCGCAGTGTGGTGCCCTTGCCTACCCTGCTTTCCAGTTCAATCCTGGCTCCATGCAGCCTGGCAGCGTGCTTGACGATGGCCAGGCCCAGCCCGGATCCACCCCCTGTGCCCGGGGTGCTCCCGCTGTCTGCACGCGAACGGCTGGCGTCCACTCTGTAAAAGCGCTCAAAAATCCGGGCCTGATGTTCCGGCGGGATGCCCACGCCAGTGTCAGCCACCGTGAGCATGGGGGATTGCTCGGTGCCGCCGACCGTCACGGTCACCTGCCCCTCAGGACGGTTATAGACGATGGCATTGTCGCACAAGTTAAACAGCAGCTCATGCAACGTTTCCTTCAGCCCCGACACCTCGCGTGAAGGTCCTTCGCAATGCAGCGTCACCTGATGCTGTTCGGCCTTGGCCGCAAGCTCGTCAACAACCTGATCGCACAGTGCACGCAGATCCACTCTGGTAAAGCGATTGCGCAAGTCCTGTTCGTCAAGCTGCGACAGGGTGATAACGTCCCGAATGAGTTCTAAAAGACGTGCTGCTTCCGAGCGGATTCGTCCTGCAAAGCCCTGTACGTCTTCCGATCTGGCCAGGCCGCGTTCCAGCAGTTCGGCATAGCCCATGATGGATGTCAGCGGTGTCTTGAGCTCGTGGGACACGTTGGCTGCAAATTCCCTGCGCATACTTTCGGCCTGCTCACGCTCAGTCACGTCCACAAGGAACAGAATCACGGCAGAGGCCTTGCCCTCCTGCTCTCCGGCGGGGCTGGCTGTCAGCTGATAAACGCGTCCCCGCTGCGACAGGCGGGTTTCCTCCTTCCGGCCGGCAAACGCGCCCTCAATGGCTTCAAGCCACCCGGAAGCGCGGCAGACTTCCATAAAATGCAACGAAGCCACATCCTGCCGGTTCAGCGCGTCAAACAGGCTTCTGGCGCTGCGATTGGCAAAAAGGATGGTCTTGCCGCTGCCAATGACAATCAATCCTTCGGCCATCTGGCCTGTGATGCAATCCAGTTCACGCTGCTTGGCCGTCAGTTCCTTCAACTGGTCGATGATGCGGCGGTTCTGATGATCCAGACGCAACAGCAGCGGCGACAGTTCGTCGTAAGTGTCGTTGGAAAGCGGATCGTCGAGGTTGATGGCGTTGACCGGCTCCATCAGCGAGCGCGTCAGCCGCCTGGCAACATACAGTGCGGCAACAATCGCCAGCAGCAGCACGCCAACGATGCCGGGAATCGATGACGTCAGCAGGCCAAGCGGTCCCCTTGTCATGCTTGCAAGCCGCACAACCTCGCCGCTCTGCAGGCGCACGGCGGCATAAAACGTCCTCAGCCGCAGGGTGTCGGACAGCCGCGAACTTTCCCCTTCGCCCGTTGCCAGTGCCGCGCGCACCTCAGGCCGGTTGTCGTGCGACGCCATGTCGCCGGTGTTGGCGGAGTTGTCATAAAGAACCCGCCCGTCAGCAGCAATCAGTGTGATGCGGTGCGGGGCGTCGCGACCGATATCGGCAAGATCCCGAAGGCCGCTGTTGAGGGCCCGCGCCACATAGCGCGCCTCGGTCAGCAGTTCGTACTGCATGTCAGTGGAAATCTGGCCATACAGCATGGCAATGACCGCTCCGGACGCCACCAGAAGCGTAAATACCGTAGTCAGCAGGATACTGAAAAAAATCCTTGTCTTCATAACCCGTACCGTTGTTGGGCGAGGCTAGAACGTTGTCTGAAAAAATTCTCTGCGGCTGGCCGGGAGCTTTCCGGGTTGCCGGCTTCTCTCCAAAGGAAAACAGCTGACGTCGCGGCGTCCAGCCGGCAGACAGGCACACTGGCGGCCGGCCATACAGCAGGCATGAACTGCGCCGGATCCGGCGTACTGGCAACGCCTGGATCGCTCCCCTCAAACAACCGCAGCAATCCGCCGCCATGCAGTCCGTCCCCGGTGCACGCACTCCGCCGTTTCTCACATGGAACTGCCTGCAGAAGAGTCTTCACCCGCCCGCCTGCCGCAAAAAGACACCCTGTCCCTCTGTATGCCGGCGCTGCCGTGCTTTCTCTCTCTTGCAGCGCGCTGCTGACCGCGTCAAAGCGCACCTTCAAACAGCGCCGTTGCACTATAACGGGTTCCCAGGGGACGCAGGCTTCATGCCAGAGCCGGCAGATCCAGCCGGTACCCCACCCCGCGAACTGTCTTCAGCAGTTCGCCGGCAGGCCCGAGTTTCTGGCGCAGGCTGCGCACATGCACGTCGAGCGTCCGGGTTTCCACGCCCGTTTCGTATCCCCAAACACGCTCAAGCAACGTGTCGCGCAAGATGACCGTGCCCGGATCGCGCATCAGTGTCTGAAGCAGCTCAAACTCCTTGAGCGTAAGCTCCACAGGGCGGCCGTTGACGGCGACCGTGCGGCTGCGCGTGTTGAGCGTCAACGCGCCTGCGCGCAGCTCCACGCTGGCAGGCGGCGCGGCGCGGCGCAATACGGCGCGAATTCTGGAAATCAGTTCCATCATGCCAAACGGCTTGGCCAAATAGTCGTCTGCGCCACTGTCAAGCCCTGTCACCTTGTCATACTCGCTGTCCCTGGCGGTCAGCATGATGATCGGCACATTACGGGTTGCGGCGTCCATGCGCAGCTTTTTCAAAATGGTCAAACCGTCTTCGCCGGGCAGCATGATGTCAAGCAGAATCAACGCCGGAACCGTTTCCTCCAGCGCCGTATAAAGCTGTGCGCCATCCTCGAACCCTCGCGCCTCAAACCCGGTAGTGGTCAGCGTATAAACCACCAGTTCCCGGATATTCCGATCGTCTTCCACGCAATAAATCAGACTCATAATCCCTTCCCGTTCATGGCAACAGCCGCCGCACGTCCCTTCTGACAGGCGTAGCGCTGGCGCGCTCCGCCCACTTCCAGACGCCCTCTGGTCATGAACCCGCTCCACTCTGCGTTAAGGGGCCATCTCTCCATGGCTGCCCGTAATGGAAAAATCCACCCATTCTGCAATGTTGGCGGCATGATCGCCAATCCGTTCCAGATACTTGGCTATCATAAGAAGGTCAATGGCCGCCTCGCCATGTCCCGGCTCCGTGGAAATCCGTTCGATAAGCGCCTTGCGGATGCTGGCAAAAAAGTCGTCCACCGTATCGTCGTGATCCAGCACACTCCGGGCAAGCTCAAGATCCCGCCGGACAAAGGCGTCCACACTGTCGGTGACCATGTCGATCACGGCGTCGGCCATGCGTGCCAGATCAGGAACCAGCGCGTCGGCCTGCAATTCCCGCTCGATCACGATGGAAGCAATGTCCGCCGCCTGATCGCCAATGCGCTCCATGTCGGTGATCATCTTGAGCGCTGCCGACACCAGCCGCAAATCCCGCGCCACAGGCTGCTGCCGCAACAACAGTGTCAGGCACAGGTTTTCGATCTCGCGTTCCTGATGATCCAATTCCCGCTCAAGGCACACGACCTTGTGCGCTGCCTGACGGTCGTTATTTTCCAGTGCCTGCATGGCCAGCGTGATGGCCGATTCGCACTGCGCTCCCATGGTGATGAGATCGGCGTTCAATTCCTTGAGCTGGCTTTCAAACCGCGCTCGCAGGGCCGAACCGCCCAGCAGGCATGCCGGCATGTCCGTATCGGCGCGCCCGGCCTGGCCCGCCGCCGCCTCCGCCAGGATCTGACCAAGCTGGCCGGTCAGTGTCGTCTTGTTTTCGTCCATCTTCATTCCCAAAACAGATCTTTGTTAAGGTTTTGCACCCCCGGGCATCCATGCCCGACCCGACGTCCGGCATGCGGGGGCTGCCACGCCCTGTCACAACGCAACTTCCAAAAGCACCCGAAACAGCAGGCAACCCTGTGCAGCGCTCCGCGCCCTCTGGCCTGCGGCCCGCACCGCCTGGATCCGGCCGGCACCACTTTCGGGCTGCATACAGCGGCAGCCTTTCGGCACGATTCCGCGCCCGCCGTACGCAGACCGCAGACATGCCGTTCCTCAGGCAACGGCGCAGCCGTGACAGAACCGTATGCAATGCCCCGCTCTAGCCAAAGCGCCCTGTAATGTAGTCCTCGGTGCGCTTGTCCCTGGGGGTTGCAAACAGCTCGCTGGTAAGCCCTGTTTCCACAATCTCGCCCAGCAGGAAAAACGCTGTCCGGTCAGAAATGCGCGCCGCCTGCTGCATATTGTGCGTCACAATGACAATGGTGTAGCGTTCCTTGAGTTCCAGCGCCAGCTCTTCAATGCGCGAAGTGGAAATGGGATCAAGGGCGCTGGTCGGTTCGTCCATAAGCAGCACTTCCGGCTCCACAGCCAGCGCCCGTGCAATGCACAACCGTTGCTGCTGCCCGCCCGAAAGGCCCAGGGCGCTCTTGTTCAGACGATCTTTCAGTTCGTCCCAGATGGCTGCGCCGCGCAACGACCGCTCCACCAGATCATCCAGCTTTGCCTTGCCCCGTACGCCATGCGTCCGCGGCCCGTAGGCCACGTTGTCGTACACGCTCATGGGAAACGGATTGGGCTTTTGAAACACCATGCCCACCCGGCGGCGCAGGACGTTGACGTCCATGTTTGCAAAAATATCCTCGCCATCAAGGAACACGTTGCCTGTAATCCGGCAGCCCTCGATCAGATCGTTCATCCGGTTCAGGCTTTTCAGCAGGGTGGATTTCCCGCAGCCGGAGGGGCCGATAAAGGCGGTTATCTCTCCGGCCGGGACATCGAGGTTGATATTCTTCAGTGCGTGAAAGGCCCCATAATAGAGGTCAAGGTTGCGAATACTCAGTTTCATGGCGATCTCTGACAAGGTTGACAACGGCTACGAATGCAGCCGGGAAGCGATGGCGGCCGACAGGGCGTTGATGCCTGTCACCAAAATCAACAGCACCACGGCTGTGGCATAGGCCTGTTCTGCATTGAAGCCCTCGCCCCACAGCGCATACAGGTGGACGGCCAGCGTGCGGCCCGACGCAAACACCGTATCCGGGATCTGAGCCACGGTTCCCGCCGTGTAGATCAGCGCGGCCGTCTCGCCCACAATGCGTCCTACCGACAGGATGACACCCGCCAGGATACCGGGCACTGCCGAAGGCAGAATAATCCGGAATACCGTGCGCAGCTTGCCTGCGCCCAGACCGTAACTGCCCTCGCGGTAACTGTCGGGCACGGCGCGCAGGGCTTCTTCGGTCGTGCGCATGATCACAGGCAGGATCATGATGGCCAGCGTCAGCGCGCCGGCCAGCAGGGAAAATCCGAATCCCAGCGTGGTGACGAACAGCAAAAAGCCGAACAACCCGTATACGATAGAGGGGATGCCCGCCAATGTTTCGGCTGTCAGGCGCACCATGCCGACCAGCCGGTTGCCCCTTCTGGCGTATTCAACCAGCCAGATGGCGGAAAAAATTCCTAACGGCACGGCCACTGCCAGCGACAGAGCCGTCATGCTGATGGTGTTCACCAGCGCCGGAAACAGCGACACGTTCTCTGAGGTGTAGGTCAGGCTGAACAAAGAGGGAGTCAGATGCCGGACCCCTTTCCAGAGAATGTAGGCCACAATGAAAAGGAGCGTCCCAAACGTCAGGGACGCGGCCCCGTACACCATTCCCCGCAGGAGCACGGAAACGCCGTCTTTTGCGACAGATGCGGACGTCACTGCGTGACCCTCCTCTTGAGCAGCGCAAAGGCCATGTTGATGCAAAGGATGAACACAAACAGCACTACGGCTGTGGCAACGAGCGCCTCGCGGTGCAGATCTGCGGCATAGCCCATTTCAAGCACAATGTTGGCGGTAAGCGTGCGCAGGCCCTTGAACAGGCTTGAAGGAATGACCGGCTGGTTGCCTGCCACCATGATCACGGCCATGGTTTCCCCAATGGCGCGCCCGATGCCCAGGACAACACCAGCCAGGATGCCTGATCTGGCCGCAGGCAGCACCACAAAGAACACGCTGCGTTCCTTACTTGCGCCAAGTGCCAGCGATCCTTCGTAATAGCTTTCGGGCACGGCGCGCAACGCGGCTTCGCCCACGCCAATAACCGTGGGCAGAATCATGATTCCAAGCACCAGCGAGGCTGCAAGCAGGCTTGTTCCGCTGCCGCCAAAGGCCGTGCGCAGCGCCGGCACGATGACCATCAATCCGAAAAAGCCGTATACGACGGAAGGAATCCCCGCCAGCAGCTCCACGGCCGGCTTGAGAAAACGGTATGCCCACGGCGGGCAGAAGCGCGCCATGTAGACTGCCGTCAACACGCCCGTGGGCACACCCACAACCACTGCGCCGGCCGTCACATAGATGGAGCCCAAAATCATGGGCAGTATGCCGTATAAATCGCTTCCGGGCTTCCAGCGCATGCCGGTAAGAAAATCTGCCACGCCGATCTCCAGCATGGCAGGGACGCCGCCCGCGAACAAAAACAAGCAGATGAGCAGAACGGCAAAAATGGATGTCACGGCGCTAACCAGAAACACGCCGTGCATGAATCGTTCCTGTGTGTGCATAACAATCGTATCGGGTCTGCGTTTGCGGGCAGGCAAACGCGGTTCGCGCCTTTGCCGGCAGGCGGCAGGGCCGCAGCCCCGCCGACATGACCGGTCCGCGTGCCGCAATTACTTGTTCAGCGTGCCCCAGCTGGTGACCTTGCCCGTGTAGATGTCCCTGACCTGCGCAGAGGTCAGATTGCTCACCGGGTTGCCGTTATTGACGATGACAGCGATGCCGTCCATGGCGATGACTACAGGCTTGAGCCCTTTCTTCAGTTCGCTGTCCTTGAGGGCGCGGGAAGCCATGCCGATGTCAAGCACGCCGGACAGAGCGCTGGTCATGCCGGTAGTCGAGTCGGACTGCTGGATTTCAACGGTCGCATTGGGATTTTTCTTAGCATAGGCTTCCTTGAGCTTTTCCATAATCGGCGTCACCGAGGAAGATCCACCCACAACAAGGCGGCCGGCCACCTGGCTGCCGGTGTAGGCAGGAGCCTTGTCATTCACGCTGATATAGCCATGGGCCGCCACGACGTCCTGCCCTTCCTTGGAAAGGATAAAGGCGATGAAGTCCTTGGCGACGGGCGACATTTCGGCCTTGGTAGCGATGTTGAACGGACGGGCGATTTTGTAGCTGCCACCCTTGATGGCGGCCACGGACGCTTCCGCACCGTCAATATTCAGGGCCTTGACGGAGGTGTTGAGCGAACCGAGCGAAATATACCCGATAGCCTGAGGGTTGCCCGCAACACTGGTCATCATGACCGAAGTGCTGTTGGTGATGTCGGCAGAGTCGATGGTGTTGTCGACCTTCTTGCCAGCGGCGTTCTTTGCTTCAATCTGGAACAGCTCAATGAACGCGCCGCGGGTACCGGAACCGTCTTCGCGGGAAATGACCGTGATTTCGTCGTCAGCCGCCATGGCGGCCGGCACTGCCAGCAGAGAACCCGCCGCAATCACACCGGCGGCCAGCATGCTCATCCAAAGTTTGTTCATGATACAATGACTCCTTGCACAAAAAGTTTTTGTTAAGTGAGGTTTGAGGTCTTGTGCGACACCGCCATCACCCGGCGGATGAAGACGTTGTAGGAAATCATTGTAAAATGCGCCTTCAGCGCTATGTAAAATCTAGGTAAAATCACACGGCATGGACAAAAGAGGCCGATATGGCGGTTCGTTGGCTTGCAGTGACCGGCAATCCTCTTTTTGAAAGACCGCCCTGCACACCTTCTGGCATCCCTTTCGAAGTGACGGCCATTCCGCATCCGTCTTCCAACGCCCTCCCGCAGCCTCCGCGCAGGCTTTCAACCGCAGCCTGCAACGGCACCCTGACAGATTTTTTTAAACGTTATGGAAAAAACCCTGAAAGAGCGGTTGACTAAAAAAACGCTGCCAGTTATGCAGGAGCCAGTATCGTATTGAGGAATCATTCCCATTTACTTCTCAATCGTCTGAGGTTGTTGTTATGAGCGGTATTTCTCTGTTTCTGCTGGCCCTTGCGGGGCTGTTGGCCGGGTACTTTATCTACGGTACCATCGTAGAAAAGGTCTTCGGTGCGGATCCAAGCCGTGTGACGCCGGCCCTCCGGATGGCTGACGGCGTAGACTATGTGGAAATGAGCACGGGCAAAGCCTTTTTGATTCAGCTGCTGAACATTGCTGGTCTTGGCCCGGTATTTGGCCCTATCCTTGGCGCGCTGTACGGCCCCATCGCCCTGTTCTGGGTGGTGTTTGGCTGCATTTTCGCCGGGGCTGTGCACGACTACCTCTCCGGCATGCTGTCCGTGCGCTATGACGGCCGCTCCGTGCCAGACATCGTCGGGTATAATCTCGGCAACATCGCCAAATACATCATGCGCGTGTTTTCCGTGGTGCTGCTGGTGCTTGTGGGCGTGGTGTTTGTGGCGGGCCCTGCCGGCCTTCTGAGCAACCTGACCGGCGTCAACACCATGATTTTCGTGGCCATCATCTTTGCCTACTACTTCGTGGCCACCGTGCTGCCCATCGACAAGATTATCGGCCGCATCTACCCCTTCTTCGCCATACTGCTGCTGTTCATGGCCGTCAGCCTGACGTTTGCGCTCTTCATCAAGGGCTATGATCCCTATCCCGCCGGCATCATCGAGTGGCGTTCCACCAACTTCCAGGGCCTGCCCGCCTGGCCGCTGGTGTTCATCACCATCGCCTGCGGCGCCTGTTCCGGCTTCCACGCCACCCAGTCGCCCATGATGGCCCGCTGCCTGCGCAGCGAAAAGAACGGCCGCCTGATTTTCTACGGCGCGATGATCGCCGAAGGCGTCATCGGCCTGATCTGGGTCACCCTGGGCATGGCCTTCTATGAATACATTGGCGAACACATGAACCCCGCCGTGGTTGTCAACCACATCTCCAACGAGCTGCTGGGCTCGTTTGGCGCCGTCCTGGCCGTGCTTGGCGTGGTCGTACTGCCTGTGACCTCCGGTGACACGGCCTTCCGTTCCGCCCGTCTTACCATTGCCGACGCCCTGAAGTTTGACCAGCGTCCCAACAGCAAGCGTCTGGCCCTGGCTGTCCCGCTGTTTGTGGTGGGCGTGGCCCTCAACTTCATCGACTTCAACATCCTGTGGCGTTACTTCGGCTGGGCCAACCAGACCCTGGCCGCCATCATGCTGTGGGCCGGCGCCGCCTACCTGCTGCACCGCAACAAGTTCCACTGGATTGCCACCATCCCCGCCATGTTCATGACGGCGGTGAGCGGCGCGTATATCTGCTATGAAAAGACCATGGGCTTTGGTCTGAACATGCAGATCTCCACCGCCGTCGGCATCATTCTGGCTGTGGGGCTCGCCCTGCTGCTGCTCACCAAGGGACGCAATCCCCTGCCTGACGAGCCGGCTAACTGCTAACGTTCTGTAACCGTTTGTCATACAGCGCCGCCCGCAAGATCTTTTCGGGGATCTTGCGGGCGGCGCCGCTTTTGCCGGCCGGATCCTCTCCAGCCGTCCGCCCCGGGCATACACCCCCTTCCGCAATCTCTGCTTCCCCTGCCTTTCTTCCCTCCGCAGCGCCGTTCTGCTGCACGCGCCTTTCTGCCCTCAGCCACAATGCATGACTTTGCAAAACAAACGCGCCGTTCCCTGAAACCGAATGCCTGGATTTTTCCTCGCACGGCGCTGAGCGGCTCCCCAAAATGGCGCACGGATCTGCCTGTTGCGCTTTCTCCAGGTTGGATTAGAGTCCCACCTGCAGACCGTTTTCGAGAGGTATTCATTTTCATGTTCATTACGCTGGGTGTGTTGGCTACGGGACTTGTGGTCGGATTTCTGACCGGAATTTCAGGCATGGGCGGAATCCTCATCCCTCCGGTCATGATTCTGCTTCTCGGCATGGATACCCACCTGGCCATGGGCACCAGCATGGCCAGCTTTCTGCCATCGAGCGTCGTCACCGTCACCACATACACCCGGCGCAGAATCATTCAGAAAGAAACCGCACTGCCGCTTTCGATTGCGGGTGTCGTCTGTGTGCTGATCGGCACGGAACTGAAGGCCCTGAGCTCCGGCAATCTGCTCAACCTGCTGCTTGCAGGCCTGGTCATTGTTGTGGGCTGCCTGGTGTTGCGCCCTGTTTCCCGCCAGCCGGGAACGCCCCTTGCGGGCAGGCCGTCAGC
Organism: Candidatus Avidesulfovibrio excrementigallinarum; assembly: GCA_018715085.1. Lineage (GTDB taxonomy): Bacteria > Desulfobacterota > Desulfovibrionia > Desulfovibrionales > Desulfovibrionaceae > Avidesulfovibrio > Avidesulfovibrio excrementigallinarum. The sequence continues at coordinate 10,584 of DVMI01000020.1, forward strand.
CAGCACAATACAACTGCTTTTGCTTGGCGGCGTTGTCGGCGTGCTGTCTGGCATGACCGGCGCGGGCGGTCCCGTATTGTCGGTGCCAGCCATGATCCTGCTGGGATACAGCCCCATGACGGCCATTGCCTCCGGGCAGCTGTATGTGCTGCTGGTCTGTTCGGCAGGCAGTGCAGGCAATATTCTCCACGACGCCGTGGATTTGCCTCTTGCGGCGCTCTGCGGCCTCGGCCAGGTCATCGGCGTCTGGGCAGGGCTGCGCGTCGCACAGCGGATCTGCGCGGAAACAACCAGAAAAATCGTCGCAGTCGTCTGCGTGCTCTCGGGCCTGGGCATCCTGCTCAAAACGTTTGCTGACACATTCTGAGCGCGATACTTTTTGCAGCGCGCTGTACAAAAAAAGCCCCTGGCGGTATCGCCAGAGGCTTTCAACATGCACACAGTCAGCGCCGTTTTTTGTTAAAATCGCTCCCCTGAAACAGGGGCGCCTTGAACACGCTTCCGCGTCAAGTCCGCTGCCGTCCAAAGCCACGGCCGGCACACAAGGCGCCGCCTGTACGCCGGCAAGGCGGCTCTGCTAGCGCAACGCAAAGTTGATGCCAAAACAGAACGCCACCACCCACATGACGGCGCTGACTTCCCGAATGCGGCCGGTAATGGTCTTCAGCAGCACATAACTGATGAAGCCTATGCCAAATCCGGTGGCAATGCTGTAGGTCAGTGGGATGGTGATGACGGTCAAAAACGCAGGCAGCCCTTCGGACACGTCATCAAACGTGATGCCGCGGATGTCCTGAATCATCAGCGCGCCAACCATGATCAGCGCCGGGGCGGTGGAATAGCTCTGGACAATGCCGGCCAGCGGCGCAAAGACAAGACTCACGAGGAACAAAACCCCCGCGGTGACCGCCATCAGCCCGGTGCGCCCGCCGTCTGCGACCCCGGCAGAGCTTTCCACATAGCTGGTTACGGCCGGCGTGCCCATCAGGCCGGACAGGATGGTGCCGCACGAGTCCACAATGAGCGCTTTGCCAAGGCCCCTGATCTCCCCTCGGGAATCCATAAGTCCCGCCTTGCGCGAAACGCCGATGAGCGTTCCCATTGAGTCAAACAAATCCACCATGGTCATGGTGAACAGGACGGAAATCAGTCCGTACTCGATGGCCGCCATGACATCCAGCTTCAAAAATGTGGGCATAAAGCTCGGCACGTCCAGGCTCACAATGCCGCCTATGCCATCCGGAACCGGTCCGGCTCCTACAAGGATGCCAGCGACTGTTGTGATCAGCATGCCGATCAGGATGGCGCCGCGAATCCGCAATGTCATGAGTGCCGCCATGAGCAGCAGTCCAAACAAAGAAAGCAGCGTGGGCGCATGCCCCAGGTGTCCCAGGGTCACCAGCGTGACAGGATCTGCCACAACAATCCCCGCGCCCTTAAGGCCGATAAAGGCGATAAACACGCCCACCCCTACCGAAATGGCCAGTTTCAGATTCATGGGCACAGATCTGATAATGACTTCGCGCAGTCTTGTCAGCGAAAGCACCAGAAAAACAATCCCGGAGATGAACACCGCGCCCAGTGCGGTCTGCCACGGCAGCCCCATGCCCAGCACAACCGTGTAGGCAAAAAAGGCATTGATCCCCATGCCGGGCGCCAGTGCCACGGGCATGTTGGCCCACAGTCCCATGAAAAACATGGTGATGGCGGCCGCCCAGATGGTTGCGGCAAACGCCGCCTCCCTGGGCATGCCAGCGTCAGCCAGCATGGCCGGGTTAACAAAAATGATGTAGGCCATGGTGACGAACGTCGTCATGCCGGCGACGATCTCGGTCCTGACCGTAGTGCCATACTTATCAAGCTGGAAATAACGCCTTAACAGATCTGTCATGTCACCTCTCCCCTGATCGTTTGTCGGATCCGGACGCGCTGTCCTGGCAGCACGGCGCGCCCGCAAGCATGCTCCAGAGGGACAAATAAAAGACACGCCCAGGGCACCGCAGAACCATATGTCCTGCCGCACCCGTCAGCCCAGGCGTTAAGCCTCTGCCGGCCGTGCCGCATTGACGTGCAGCCTGCGCCCCTCAAAAGACGGACCTTCTGCCCTGCAACGCCTGGCGGCAAAGGCAGCTTTGCCGCCATTGTCTCCCGCTTTGTCCCCTTCGCTTTGTGTCTATAAAAAAAACACACGATAAACCAGCACCCTTAAGGGGGCTGTCAGGGGTACGCCACACGATCAAAGCCTTATTCCGCATGCCTGTCAGGATGAAAAATAAAATGTATTGTCAGAGGTTACCGAATTGCCCTCTTTGTGCCTGCCGGACGAGCCCCAACAAAAACTACCTTAAAAAATGACGGAGTCTGTTTGCCGCAGGCACACACTCCCGCACAAAAAGCCTCCAGCGTCCCGCGCCCAAACCGCCGCCCGGCAAAACCTGTTGTGCCGGAACTCGGCATGCTGTCATAGACGGCGCTCTTTTCGGGCGTGCCGCGCTGACGCGCAGTCAGCCCTTCCTGAAAAGCCGATGAAGGCGGCGCTGCCTTCAGGCACGCCTGTGGCGGATACACATGACAAAAGAGGTCCACTCCACAGCCTTTTTTCGGGGGGGGAAGATTCAAATACTCTTTTAAAAAACATATAGTTGCACAAGAC
>DVMI01000021.1 GCA_018715085.1 Candidatus Avidesulfovibrio excrementigallinarum
GCCAGAACAAGAAACTGATTGAAGATCATTTTGATTACAACCCTCAGCTTGAAGCCGTGCTGGAGCGGGCTGGCAAAACCGCGCTGCTGGAAAAGGCCCGTCATGCGGCCGAAATGATCACCGTCATGAGCGTTCGCCAGAAGCGTCAGCTCGGGCTGGGACATGCGGTGCTGTGCGCGCGCGGCATTGTGGGCCATGACGATGCCTTTGCCGCTACTGTGGGTGATGATCTCATGTTTGGCGGTGATGCGGGGCTGCCGCAACTGGTGGAAACCGCGCGCAAGCACAATCTCCCCTGCATCGGCGTGATGGAAGTGCCCGCTGACAAGGTAAACCGCTACGGGATTGCCATGGGTACGGAAATCGAACCCGGGTTGTTCCGCGTGGAGGACCTGATTGAAAAGCCGGCTGTCGGCACGGTGAATTCGCGTCTGGCCATTGTAGGCCGGTACGTTCTGACGTCGGACATTTTTGATCATCTTGAAAAAGTCAAGCCGGGCGTGGGCGGCGAAATTCAGCTGACTGACGCGCTGGCCACGTTGGCCCGCGAACGGGGCATGCTGGCCGTCAAGATGCACGGGATCCGCTTTGACGCCGGCGACTGGGTAGACTATCTGGCTGCCAACGTTTATTTTGGGTTGCGCGATCCGAAGATTCATGACGAACTGCTGCGGCGCCTTGGCGACTTGATCAGCAAATAGCGCGCCAGGGTTCGCCCGCGCAAAGTCTTAGCAGATAGTCTGCCGGGGGACAGGAGGATCCTTGTGCAAGCAGGGTGTCCTCCTCCCCTCCCAGGTTTTGCCTTTCCTTCATAGAATGCCCGCTCCCCCCTGCCTTAATTTATTTTTACAGCAAAAATCCTTTGTTACTTTTAAGGAAGTCGCTTAACCCCTCCTCCTTGTGGCAGGAGCGGATCCAATGCCCGAAGGCCGGTTGATGAATCTCTCTGTCGCGCTGCTTTCTCCTCCTTACACCACACTGACATACGCTGCGCCGGAAGTGTTTCCGTCTTCCTTGTGGCAGGAAGGACTGCGGGTTCTTGTGCCGCTGGGGACTGGCATGGTGCGTGCGGGCATGGTGCTGGGTGCAGCGGATGCAGAGGCTCCTGTCGGTGTGCGTCTCAAACAGGTTTTGTGGCCTATGGAGCGCGTGCCGCTGTGCAGGGCAACATGGCTGTCGATGATTCGCGAGCTTGCCATCCGCCAGATGGTTTCCCCGGGGCAGGTGCTGGGCACGGTGTTGCCGGCGTCGCTGCGAGGCCTGCGGGGGCGTTTGCGGCGCAGCCGGGAGGGCGACAAGCCGGAAATGATTGCCCCGGGCGCGTTGCAGCGAATGGACGTTGCCCAGCGCGAACGCCTTGCACAGGACTGGTTGGAAGGCCGGGCTGACTGGCTTGTGCCCCATGCGGACGCCGCGTCGTCGGAGCTGTGTGTGCTGCTCAAAGAGCCGCCGTGGCCCGTCAGACCGGCTGCGGCGCGGCAGCTGGCCATTTTGGAATATCTGCTGGAACACGGCACTGTGACCCGGCGTGAGCTGCTCAACGAGCAGGGCCCGCAGTCGACGCCAGCTCTGGCGACACTGGTGCGCAACGGGCTGGTATCCATTCGCCAGCAAGAAGCCGCCGATGACGAGCCGGAGCCGGGAATGGCGCTGCTGCCGCCCCCTGAGGCGCCCTTCGCGCTTTCTGAGGCTCAGAGGGCCGCCTTGGCGCGTTGCGTGGACGCCATGGATACGGGCAGGCCGTCGACCAAGCTTGTCTATGGCGTGACGGGCAGCGGCAAGACGGCGTTGTATATTGAGCTGGTAAGGGCGTGTCTTGAACGGGGACGATCGGCCTTTCTGCTTGCTCCTGAAGTGGCGCTGGCGCTCAAGCTCCGGCGTGATGTGCGGCAGGCGCTGGGCGAATCCGCACCGCTGTTTTTCTTTCACGGCTACCAGAGCGCGGGACACAAGGAGCGGCTCTTTTGCGAGCTGGCCCGGCGCGAAGCCCCGTGCGTTGTTGTGGGCACGCGTTCTGCATTGTTTTTGCCCTTAGACAATCCAGGACTGATCATTCTTGATGAAGAGCACGATTCGTCATTCAAACAGGATGAGGGGTTGACGTATCAGGCCAAGGAAGTGGCCTGGTTCCGGGCAAAGCAGGGAAACGGCCTGCTGGTGCTTGGTTCGGCAACGCCCGATATCAAGACATATCATGCTGCACTGACCGGTCAGGTGGAGCTGTTGACACTGCCAGAGCGGGTAGGCGGCGGCACGCTGCCCGAGGTCCGTCTGGTCAATATCCGCAATGCAGATTTGAGCGAGTCTCTTTTGGCTCCGGAAAGCCTGAAGGCGCTCAAAGAGACGGTCAAGGCTGGCGAACAGGCCGTGATCCTGCTCAACAGGCGGGGGTATGCGCCGCTGATGTACTGTCTGGATTGTGGCACGGCAGCGCGGTGTCCTCATTGTGATATTGGCCTGACCTATCACAAGGGACGCGAGCGGCTTGTTTGTCATTACTGCGGGTACAGCGTGCCGTTTCCGATGTTATGCCCCACCTGCAAGGGCATGCATTTTCTGCCCATGGGGCAGGGCACGGAACGGCTGGAAGAGTTTTTGACAGGCATTCTCCCGGAAGATTGCGGTGTGTTGCGCCTGGATCGCGACAGTACGCGGTGTCCAGGGCGGATGGAGTCCATTCTTGAGGAGTTCACCGCACACCGCGCGCAGGTGCTGGTGGGGACGCAGATGTTGTCCAAGGGGCATCACTTCCCCGACGTGACGCTGGCCATTGTTGCAGACGGAGATCTTGGCCTGAACACGCCGGACTACCGGGCCTGCGAGCGCACCTTTCAATTGTTGGTGCAGTCCGCCGGCCGGGCCGGGCGCGGCGAAAAACCTGGAAAAGTGTTCATTCAGACGCGGGATCCCGGGCATTACTGCTGGGACTTCATCCGCTGGGGTGACTATCCGGGCTTTTACGAGCACGAGATTGCGCTGCGCCAGAAGCGCCGCTATCCGCCCTTTGCCCGGCTGGCGCTGGTGCGTCTGGCGTTTCCTCTTGACTGGGAGGGAGGAAGTGCCGAACTGGCCAGACTGGCAGCTGTGCTGCGCGAAAACGGCAAGGCTGAGGGCATTACGGTTCTGGGGCCGGCCCCCGCTCCTCTGTCGGTGCTGCGCGGGCGCAAGCGGGCTCAGTGCCTGCTTAAGGCTGCAAGTTGGAACGCCATCCGTAAGGTATATGCGGCTCTGATGGCTGCAAAACCGCATGCGTCCATGATCGTGCGGCTGGATATGGATCCCGTCAACATGTTGTAAAGCGGCTTGCGCTGGCGGCGGAGGCAGGCATGGCGCCTGTGAAGGCAAGAGTGACGTCAAAAACGCTGCTGCCGGGTGGTCAGGCTGGCACCGTGGCCGCACAGCACATTTGGCAGTAGTAACCTTGTGTGGCGGAATGTCTGGTTTGTCCCGGCCTTTTTCGTGCGGTTGTGTGTGGCGTCAGTCCCCGTGTTGCAGGGAGCCGAGGCCTGCTCTGACCGCGTTTGACCATGGCATGTGGAGCCGGTTGTTGTACAACAGCCGGCTCCTGCTGTGTGCGGGGCCTGCTGCCCTTCACCTTCGGCATAAAGGTATATCCCGCAATCAAGGCCGGGGATTGTCCCTCCGGAGATAAGGGCTTGCCAGCCTTGCTGCACCCAAAGGGGCGTGCCGTTATTTATCTGATTGCTGATCAGACCGCTTTGCAGCCGGAGCACACCCCCGTGCCATTGACAATGGCACTGTACAGGCTCTCATCTATCCTGCCCGTACCAACGCTGTCAGAGAGGGTGATATTCTCCGCGACAAGCAGAGGGCAGGTATTGTTGTCGGTAACAATGTTATGTCCGTGCATCTCAGGATTGGCAGAACTGCCTGCTGAAACTGAAAAAATGCTGGAAATGCCTTCGGAGAGCACGAGATCTGTCGCCTGCGCCGCTGCCGCTGTACTGGCACCGCTCATGACCAGCATGGCAGCCACGGCCAGACTGCCGGACGTGTTGATCAGGTGACACTTTTTCAGCACTGCCCTGTAGCGGTTGTACAGGTTTTGATAGCCCTTTGTGTCATTATGGTTAAAAATGGATGTTTTTAATTTTATGTGAGTAACAATAAATAACAGCATAATTTTACTAAATATAATCATATATACTGGACCATATTCATAAGTACATTTTTTGATTTTGTATGGTGCGGCACTGGCGTTGTGTATGGGATCGCTGCACTCAGATGTGACGGCAGCAGAGCGTGTGCTGGCAGGCTGACGGCTGTTCCCTGGAGGCAGATCGCTGTGGGATGTGGCCGCGGCAGTGCCGCAGACGGAATTTGACGAGCCAGATCAAAACAAACATACTGTATAGAAGGAAGCATGAAGGGATTGTTGTGTATATCCTGCTTGTGACTGCGTTTCCTTCTTGTGCAGAAGCCGGTTCCGCGTACGACGCGCCGTTGACGCTGTGTAAATTTACGGCACAGGATATGCTGCCATGCTGGTGAAACAGAGCAGCAAGGCCAGCGTACAGAGTAACTGTGCTGCCAAGGGCATGAGGGTAAAAGTTTTTATCTGAATGGTAGCCACTGCGGCGCTGCTCGCGTGCAGAGAGTGTATTAAATGGAACGTAATAAATAT
>DVMI01000022.1 GCA_018715085.1 Candidatus Avidesulfovibrio excrementigallinarum
ACGGCACGCCCCTGACCGCCGACGACGTGGAATTCACCTACAAACTGATGATCGATCCCCAAACGCCCACAGCCTATGCCGAAGATTATCTTGCCATCAAGAGCTTCCACAAAACCGGGCCGCTCTCGTTCGAGGTCGTTTACGAAAAGCCCTTTGCCCGGGCGCTGCTGACCTGGATGGGCTCCATCCTGCCAAAACACCTGCTGGAAGGCCAGGATCTGTCAACCACGCCATTTTTGCGGCGGCCCGTCGGGGCAGGCCCCTTTGCGGTCAAGGACTGGCAGCCCGGCTCCAGGGTTACCCTGGCCGCCTCGCCGTCTTACTTTGAAGGACGGCCCTACCTTGACGAAGCCGTCTACAGAATCATCCCCGATCTTTCGACCATGTTTCTGGAGCTCAAGGCCGGACGGCTGGACTGCATGGAGCTCTCGCCCCAGCAGTACCTGCGCCAGACCACAGGCGAAACATGGGAACAAAACTGGAAAAAATACCGCTATCTGTCTTTCAGCTACACCTTTCTCGGCTACAACCTGAAGCATCCCTTTTTCCAGGATGTGCGCGTGCGTCAGGCTCTGGGGCACGCCATCGACCGCAACGCGCTGATCAAGGGCGTCCTGTTTGGTCAGGGCGTGGCCGCGTTCGGCCCCTACAGGCCGCAGACCTGGCCCTATAACGACAAGCTCGCTCCCATGACCTACGATCCTGCCCGCGCGGCGGCGCTGTTGGCCGAAGCCGGATGGAAGCACAAAAACGACGACGGCATCCTCGAAAAGGACGGCGTGCCCTTTGCGTTCACCATTCTGACCAACCAGGGCAACGATCAGCGCATCAAGACCGCGACCATCATTCAAAGCCAGTTCAAGGCCGTCGGGATCAAGGTTCAGATCCGCACGGTGGAATGGGCCGCCTTTATCAAGGAGTTTATCAACCAGGGACGCTTTGACGCCGTCATTCTGGGCTGGAATATCGTGCAGGATCCCGATCTGTTCGACGTCTGGCACTCCTCGCGCGCCGTGGCCGGAGGGCTCAACTTCACAGGGTACCGCAATGCCGAAGTCGACGATCTTCTTCTGCGCGCCCGCGCGACCACAGATCAGGCCGTTCGGAAAAAGCTGTACGACCGCTTTCAGGAAATTCTGCACGAAGAGCAGCCCTATGCCTTTTTGTACATTCCTTATGCACTGCCCATTGTGCAACAGCGTTTTCACGGCATAGAACCCGCCCCGGCGGGCATCATGTACAACTTTGATCGCTGGTGGGTGCCCAAATCCATGCAGCGCTATACCATGATCCCATAAAAAAGGCCCCTTCCGTCCCGGGCGGAAACGATCTACCATGCCTCATGCACGGCAACACGTTGCGTGGCCCGGCCCGCTGCGCCACGCAACCAGTGCGGCGGCGGCGTCCTTAAGGGCGCTGCATGCTGCGGCATGACAACGGCGCGCAGTCTTTTTGCGCGCTGCGGCCTCCGTCGCATTCCCCCTGCCCGCAGGCTGGTTCCTGGCGCGCCACGAAACCGCGCGGGCAAAGCAGAAACAGATGCAACGCGCCAGCCGCGGGAATGGCCGCGTTTGTCCTGGTCACGCGTTGCAGCGCGTTTGAAACGGCACCGTTGCAAACGGCTTCTGCACAGGGGGCGCGGGGCCTTCCGGCCGTATGGCCAGGGTCCCGGCCACAACAAACTTTCCGACGAAGGGCAGACAGCCGCGTCATGGCCAGAGGCTTCACGCCTTTTTCACCACACGCCGCAGCCCTTCAGCGCGTCCGCCATGCCCGCGGTCTTTCGCCATGGCGCAGCCGCCGTCCAGCCCAACCCTTTCAGACAGGATTTGCGTCATGCCCTCAGAAACGTCCCAGCCAGCCACAACCGATCTCACTGCGCAGACCAGCACGACCGTTCCTGCGGAGACGTCCCAGCCAGTATCAGCCGATTCCGTCCCGGCGGCCGGCGCGGCCGCGCCCGTAAAAGCCCCTCAGCCCGCCCCGGTCGATCACACCGCACCCATCAATACAACAGCTCATCCGGATCTGGCCGAACTTGTCGAAGCGGCCGAAATGACCGAAGAACCTTCAGTCATTGAAACGGTCATTGCCCACCTGGCGCCCCGCTCCACCGAAGAAGAGCTGAACATGGTGCGCAAGGCTTACGCCTATGCCGCAGCCGCCCATGCGGGGCAGGTCCGCCTTTCAGGGGAGCCTTACCTTTCACACCCGCTTGCCGTTGCAAGCATCCTTGCTGAAATGGGCTTTGACGCCCACGCGGTGGCCGCAGGGCTCCTGCACGACACGGTGGAAGACACCAAGGCCACTCTTGAAGACATTGACGCAGACTTTGGCGAACAAGTGGCCGACATTGTCGACGGCGTGACAAAAATCAGCATGATGACGTTCGACAGCCGCGAGGAGCAGCAGGCTGAAAACATCCGCAAGATGATCCTCGCCATGTCGCACGACATCCGCGTTCCCATTGTCAAGCTGGCGGACCGCCTGCACAACATGCGCACGCTGGATTTCCAGAAACCCCACCGCCGCCAGCCCATTGCCCAGGAGACGATGGACATTTATGCCCCGCTGGCCAACCGTCTGGGCCTGCACCGCATCAAGCTGGAGCTGGAAAACCTAAGCTTCAAGTATCTGCGGCCCGAAGTCTATGCGCAGATTACCGACTGGCTGGAAAGCAACCGGGTGGAAGAGCGCCAGCTCATCAACAAAATCATCTCGCGGCTTGAGGACATCCTCAAGAAAAACGATCTCAAGGGCACTGTCTGGGGACGCATCAAGCATGTCTACAGCATCTACCGCAAGATGCAGGAGCAGAACCTTGCCCTTGAAGACATGCACGACATCCTGGCCTTCCGGGTCATTGTCAAGGACGTGCGCGACTGCTACGCCATGCTGGGTTTTGTCCACGCCCAGTGGAAACCCATTCCCGGCCGCTTCAAAGACTACATTTCCATGCCCAAGGCCAACGGCTATCAGAGCCTGCACACCACGGTCATCGGCCCGGAAGGCGAGCGGATCGAAATCCAGATCCGCACCGAGGAAATGCACCAGATGGCCGAACACGGTGTGGCCTCCCACTGGCTTTACAAAGAGCGCAATTTCCACCACGCCGTCAACATGCAGGATGCCCCGCAGTTTGAATGGCTGCGCAGCATCATCGAACGCCAGGGACAGGAGTCGGACTCCAAGGAGTTCATGCGCTCCCTGCGCCTTGACCTGTTCAAGGACGAAGTCTACGTCTTCACGCCCAACGGCGAAGTCAAGGAACTGCCGGAAGGCGCAACCCCTCTGGACTTTGCCTTCCTCATCCACTCGCAGGTGGGCTCCAACTGCGTGGGCGCCAAGGTCAACGGCAAGCTTGTCCCGCTGGGCACGCCGCTCAAAAGCGGCGACACGGTGGAAATCATTACCGACAAGAACCGCCACCCCAGCCGCGACTGGCTCAAAATTGTCAAGACTGCCAAGGCCCGCAACCGGATTCAGCAATACCTGCGCACCGAGGAGCGCACCGCCGCTGTGGCCCTGGGCCGTGAACTGCTCGAAAAAGAAGGCCGCAAACTGGGCCTGAGCCTGACCCGGGCCGAAAAAGACGGCCTGCTGCTGACCTTGAGCAACAACCTGTCGTTCCGCACCGTGGACGACCTGTTTGCCGACGTGGGCTACGCGCGCCATACGCCCAAATGGATGCTGCGACGGCTCAAGGCGCTCATGGAACCCGCCGAAAGCGCCGAAGCCTTTGAAACGACGCCGCTGCGCAAGCTGGAGCGCAAAAGCAAGGGCGATAAGGACAAGAAAGAGCCTGCCCCCAAAGAAAATCCGGCCGAGCAAAAGACCTCGGGCATCAGCGTGCGCGGCGTGGACAACATGCTGCTGCGCTTTGCCAAGTGCTGCAACCCTGTGCCCGGTGACGACATCATCGGCTTTATCAGCCGCGGACGGGGCGTGGTGGTGCATACGGCCAACTGTCCCGTACTCCAGGATCTGGAGCCTGACCGGCTCATTTCGCTGCAGTGGGACGGCCACGAGACCCAGCCCTTCCCTGTGCGCATCCACATGATGGCCAAAAACCGCAAGGGCATGCTTGCCGACATCGCCGCTGCCCTGCAGCGCGAAGACGTCAATATCGACAACTGCCACGGCCAGAGCCTGCTCGACGGCCGCTGGCAGATGGAATGCCTCATCGAAGTCAACGACGTGGCCCATCTTTACCGGGTCATCGACAAGCTCCGGCATATCGACGGCATGCAGGAAATCTTCCGCAAGACGCCGGAAGCCGAATAGCCGTAACAGCTATCATCACAGGGGGAAGGAGGAAAAACTTTTACAAAAGGGTTTCTTCCTTCCCCCGCCTCTATCGCCTTCCTGAAGGCGCGTACCAAGACAGGCCGGGTGCGTGTCTGCCTGCCACACGCTGAATCCCGCCGGGCAGAACGCGCAAAGGCACGCGTGAAGGCCCAGCCGTTTGGCCTCAACCGGCCGCCCTTCCCCCCAAAACACCCGCGCAGAGAGCCAAAACCAGCGGCCTCAGAGTGTACCGGCCTGCCGGCACAACAAAACGCCATAACGGATACGCCCCCATGCGGGCCTTATCCGTTATGGCGCATTCTTTCCGCAAAAAACAGGCACGTCATTGTCAGGCGTGCGTAAAAAAGGTGGGATGAAGAGGAATCGAACCTCTTCC
>DVMI01000023.1 GCA_018715085.1 Candidatus Avidesulfovibrio excrementigallinarum
AGCGCGTCGCAGGCTGCGGACGGCAGCTGGACGGTGAACTACATCTACGAGCTTGGCGGCGGCCAGCAGCATGAAACTCCCGCTACCGGTAACTACCATGCGGACAAGCTCACGGGCAGCATTGCCATCAGCGTGACGGACGCCACGGGCGATACGGCAGAAGGCACGCTCACGGTGGAAGTGCACGACGACGGGCCCACCATCACCGCTTCCGACATGTCCACGTCGGTGGTGCCCGGCAGCGGCGCGGGCAATCTGAAAAACGGTGAGGCTGCGGACTTCACAAAGGGTACAGGTGGGGAGTCTCTTGGGCACAGCACCAATCTTGCCGGCTGGAACGGCGTGACCATGTATGCCGCCAAGGTGACCTACTCCGGTTCCGGTAACGATGTGCAGATAAGCGACATAGATGACAACGGCAACTATACGCTGAAGTATTCACCGTACAAGGGTAACCCTAAGTTTACCTCGTCCGACTGGGGTCTGACCGTGGACGCCGGGAATTATAATGAGTACGGTCAGTATGATCCTACTGCCAATCATAATGAGGAAATCAGCGTCATCAAGGACGAGTACGGCAATGCCAACCAGAGTGAAGCCGTGGTGTTCGACCTCGGCGGTCAGCTGGCCTACGGCGTGACCATCAACTTCGGTGCCTTCTACAACGGCAAACCCGGGGCGGAGGGCACGACGCAGTGGGACCATGTGTCCGAAAAGGCGCTGGTCACCTTCTACCGTGACGGCCAGATTGTGGGCAGCAGGCTGGTGCAGGGCCAGTCGTCCACCGGTACGTTCACCCTCAATGCGTCGGATGTGGTGCTCGGCGGCTTCGACCAGGTGGTCATCTCCGCCGTGGACAACAGAACGCCTCAGTTCCAGGATGAACACAGCGACTTTACCATTCAGGGCATCGACTTCATCACCAAGCGCGACGACCCCATCATCGTCAGCGAAGGCACGGTGACGGCACAGTCCGGTGCGGACGGCTTTGCCGACCCCTATGCGGGCAGTCATGTTCAGTTCGACCTTGCCGGCATGGTGAATGAAGACTCGCTCAGTGAGGACGGTACCTCCGGAACCGTCACGGTTCTGGTGGATGGAATCGAGCAGACGGTAAAGCTGGAACTCAGCGAAGGTTCGTCCGGCGAATCCATCCTGACCGGTACGATGGCGAGCGGCGAGCAGCTCTTCACCGCCACGCTGGATGAGAACGGCAGCTGGACCATGGAACAGTACGAACAGTTCCGCGTGCCCGGTGAAGAGGGGCAGTCTTCCAACCAGTTCGAGCTTGTCTTCAAGACCGAAGACGCCGACGGCGATATTGCCGGCGCCACGGTGAACGTGCCGCTGGAAGTAGTGGACCAGACGCCGGGTTCCGACAGCACCATCGGCAACGAGGGCGATTCCATCGTCATCGACGGCGGTGACGGCGTTGCCGGCACCGTGACCGCAGGCGATACCGGCGGCGTGACCGCCGCCTTTGAAAGCGACTTCAGGCCGGACGCTCTGGTTGCCGTCGGTCACGACACCATCACGGCGGAGGATTCCTCCTCGTCCGTCATTGCGTACGGCGACGTGATGAACACCGACCGTCTGCTGTATGAGCTGAATCAGATTCCGACGATGAATGCCGCCCCGGTGGCTGCCGGTATCGGCTACGGTTCCGGTACGGAAGTGTTCCAGTGGCTGGAGAATCCGGATAACGCCGATCTGCTTGCAGGCACGAAGTACGAAGGCTGGACGCATACCGACACTGTGGATTACATGCTGGAGCATGCCGAGGAGCTCGGCTACGAGACACTCGTGAGTGATGACGGCATGTTCTATCTGGCGGACGTGCACGGCGATGTGTGGAACATGGACGGCTCGGAAGCCAAGGGCGTTGAGCTGGAAGGCCTCACCGGCCGCGATGACGGCAACGACACAATCACCGGCAGCAGCGCGGATGACGTCATCTTCGGTCAGGAAGGCAACGACACCATCCATGGCGGTGCGGGTGACGACGTCATCTACGGCGGCAGCGGCAACGACACCATCCATGGCGGCGCAGGCAACGACTACATCGACGGCGGCGCAGGCAACGATATGCTCTACGGCGGCGCAGGCAACGACATCATCGTGTACGACGCACACGACGTGCTGGTGGACGGCGGCGAGGGCATCGACTTTATGGTGTCTGCAGATAAGGGCCTCACGCTGGACACGCTGCTTGCAGGCGGCGAGAACAAGCCCCTTGTACAGAACGTGGAAGTGCTCATTACCGGTGAGGCTGCGCTCAGCCTGACCAGCATGGAACAGCTGGCCAACGATTACGGCATCAGCATCAACGTCGATGCAGGCGGTAATGAGACCCTTACGCTGGATATGACGAAGTGGACGGAGCATTCTGACGGGACCTACGACTTCAACGGCGAGGCGGATCTTACCCTGCAGCTGGATAGTGAGGCTCTTCATCTTCAGCATGACGGGACGAATGCCGACGATGCCGCTGCGCAGCAGCAGGTGTTCCTGCTCCAGAACAGCAACGGTTAACCATGATTCGGGGCGGCCTTCGGGCCGCTCCAGTATCGTTGGCACATGCCCGGTGGCTGGACGCGTTACGGAGTGGATCAGTTTTTGTTTATATGATTTTGAGGCGTGTGCCTGCCGGCAGGCAGGCATGACAGCACAGGCCGGGACCTAACCGGAACGGGACAGGCCATGCGGGAAGAGCAGTTTTGATTGCATCCCCCGCGAAAAGTGCCGGGCGCGGACGTGCGATCCGGCAGGATGGAAGCATGCGTATTTTGTTTGTCAATCACGCCTTTCCCGGCACGTTTGGCGCTCTGGCCTCGGCCTTTGCCTCGGCCGGGCACGACGTTCTTTTTGCTTCCGGCTTCCGGCGGCGGGAATTTTCCCTGCCGGGGGTACGGCATATCGTGCTCGCACCGCCAAAGGAAAGCCGTGCCTCGGGCGCAAAGTGTCACGCCCCGGGACTGGAAGGCGCCCTTGCTGCGGGCGGACAGGCGCTGCATGCCTTTGTGCGTCTTGCAGAGATGGACCTTGCTCCAGACATGGTCATCACCTCAGCAGTCGATGGCTACGGTTTGTTTTGCGGCGAGGCCTTTCCCCGCGCTTTCCGTGTGGCCTGGACGGAGGCGCAGGCCGGCATTCCCGGAGAAAAGGTGCGCGGCGAGACAGCCTTCACCCGCCATCTGCTGCAATGTCGTTATGCGGTTGACTGCCATGCGTTCGTATGCTTGGGCACAGGAGAGCAGAGTCAATTTGCCGCCCGTCTTTCCTGTGGATTGGACGTGCCCTATGCCGTGAATTCCGAATGGTTTTCTCCTGGTGCGGCAGGAGGACCGGAACTGGTCTTGTTTTATTCCGGCAGGCAGAGTGCGGACAGGTCGCTGGCTGCCGTGCGCGGATTATTGAAGGCGCGCGGACGCTGCCATGTGGCCGTGCTGTGCGAGGGACGCACCGTATGGGAAAGCTGGGAGACGGCGCTCGCTGCGTTGCCACACAAGGAGCGCCTGCATCTGCCAGGCACGTTGTCACTGGAAGGATACAGGGAACTGCTGCGTACGGCGTCCCTGCTGGTGTGCCTGCACAGGGACGGACTGCCTGCTTCCATGCTGCTTGAGGCCATGAGCTGCGGGATTGTGCCGGTACTGAAGGAAGGAACGGGGCCTGCGTTTTTGCGCCATGGTCAGAATGCCTTTTTCTTTCGAGGGCAGGATGAAGCGTGTGGCATTTTTCTTGCATCACTGCTGGAGGGGCGCGCCCGGCTTGCCGCTGTCCGGGCTGGGGCGAGAGGAACGGTGCTGGAGCACTTTGATCAGAACAAAGCGGTACCGCAGCATATGCGTCTGCTGCTGGATGCGTATGCGGCCTGGAAAGGACAGCAGCCCCTGCTGGCCTGATCCTTCAGGGCAGACTGTACAACATATTGGCAGAATTTTTTCCTGTTGCTGGCAAGGTGTATCATGAGCGAGCCTTCTTCCATTCCTTCTTCCGCCACAACGCCGCTTTCTCCGGCGGAGGTGGATTTCATGCCACCGCTTCTGCGCAGTCTTGCCATGCTGTTGAGGCTCAAGGGCAGGCATGTTTCTCCTCAGTTTCTGCTGGCCGGGCTTTCCGGCTCCGAAAAGGTGAGCGCCGGGGCCTGCCTGCGTGCAGCCGAACGGGCAGGATTGAAGGGTCGGGTGATGTACCGCCCGAAGCTGGATGATATTTCGCCCCTTACGTTGCCGTGTATCCTGCTTTTGAAAGGTGACGCTTCCTGCGTGCTCACAAAGCTGGGTGCAAAAGAAGCTCAGGTCATCATTCCGGAACTGGGTGAGGCGGTGCGGCCGCTGTCGCGCGACCTTCTGGAGCAGCAGTATTCCGGCTATGCCGTGTTTGGAGCGCTGGAAAGCCGGGCCGACGCCCGCAGCGAGGCGGTGCGCCGCAAACCGGGCAAACGCTGGTTCTGGGATGTCCTGCATTTTTATATGCCCATTTACCGGCATGTGGCCCTGGCCAGCGTGGTGGTAAACTCCATTGCCGTGGTCAGTTCCCTGTTTGTGATGAACGTCTACGACAGGGTTATTCCCAACAGCGCTTACGAGACGCTGTGGGTGCTGGCTGTGGGCGTGCTGATTGCATATCTGTTTGATTTTATCCTGCGCAGCCTGCGCAGTCATTTTGTAGATCTGGCCGGCCGCAATGCCGACGTCGTGCTTTCCAGCAAACTCATCGACAAGGTGCTTTCCATGCGCCTTGATGCCAGGCCTGAATCCACGGGTGCGCTGGTGAACAACCTGCGGGAATTTGAATCGCTGCGCGAGTTTTTCAGTTCCACCACGTTACTGGCTTGTATCGACATCCCGTTCCTGGCGCTGTTTTTTGTGCTGCTGGCTTTTATCGGCGGGCCGCTGGTAGTGCTGCCGCTTGCCGCCATGCCGGTATTGCTTGGTGCAGGCGTCTATCTGCAGATGCTCGCGCGCAAGAGTGCAGAAAAAAGCTATCGGCACAACATGCAGAAGAACGCTCTGCTGGTAGAAATGGTGAACGGCCTGGAAACTGTGAAAGGATGCATGGCCGAAAGCCGTATGCAGCGTTTGTGGGAGGCTGTGGCGGGCATTTCCGCTCAGTCTTCCAATGAGGCGCGTAAATACAGTACGCGCGCCGTGACCTTTGCCACGTTTGTCACCCAGATTGTCACCGTGGGCATGGTCGTGTGGGGTGTGTATCGCATTGGCGCGGGCGACATGAGCATGGGCGGGCTTATCGGCTGCAACATCCTTGTAGGCCGCATCATGGCTCCGCTGCTTCAGCTGGCTTCCTTGCTGACCCGGCTCCAGAATTCCCGCGTATCCCTTAGGGCGCTCGATACGCTCATGCAGTTGCCTTCAGAAAATCAGGATGAATCCGCTTGTATGGATTTTGGCGCGCTGTCCAGCGAATTTGTGCTGGACAATGTGCGCTTTACCTATCCCGGGTCGCAGCTGCCCGCGCTTGACGGAGTGAGCCTGCGCATCCGCCCGGGTGAAAAAGTGGGCATCATCGGCAAGATGGGTTCGGGCAAAAGTTCTCTGGGCAAGCTTCTGCTGGGGCTCTACCAGCCTCAGGAAGGTGCGGTGTTGTTTGGCGGGGTGGATATCAACCAGCTTGCCACGGCCGATCTGCGCAGCCGTGTGGGATTTTTGCCGCAAGAGGTTATTTTGTTCTATGGCAGCGTGCGCGACAATATCGCCCTTGGCGATCCTGTCATTAACGATCACCTTATTCTGCGCGCCTCTGCCATCTCCGGTGTGGCCGATTTTGTAAAGCGCCATCCCGCGGGCTATGGCGCGCAGGTTGGCGAACAGGGCCGCAACCTTTCTGGCGGTCAGCGGCAGGCTGTAGGCCTGGCCCGCGCGCTTTTGCGCGATCCGGACGTGCTCATCCTCGACGAGCCCACCAGCAACATGGACGTGGATTCCGAACGGCTTGTGCAGCGCCGCCTTGCGCCTGTTTTGGGCAGCAAGACGCTCATCCTCATCACGCACCGGCTCAGCATGCTGCGCATTGTGGACAGGGTTGTTGTCATGGATGGAGGCAAGGTGCTCATGGACGGCCCGCGCGACAGCGTGCTGCGCGCGCTGCAGGAATCGTCTTCCGCACCGACCGTGGCGAAAGCGGCGGCCTCTGCCGGGGGACGGCCTGGCGCAAAAGCTGCGCAGGCCCCTGTCAGGGGAACAGCCACTGTGGGGCCGCGCCTGCAGGCAGGCCCTGCAGCGCACAGCGGGCCAGAAGACGCGGGAAAGAAGGCGGCAGCCGCCCCGGCCAGGGCAAAGGGCGCTCCCGGTAGTGCACAGACGGCTTCAGCCCGAAGTGGGCCCGTCGTAAGGCTGCGTCCGGCAAAGCCCGCTTCTGAAGGGGCGCCCGGAGGAGCCTAGGACGGTTTTTGTCCGGCATGGGAACGCGCTGGCGTAAACAGAAGCGGCAGTTGATTCCAGATACAGGAAAAACACGGTTTGTTCCGCGCGCGGACAAGATGATCTATGGGGCAGCGCAGGCCAAACGGGGCATGCTCATGAAGAGTGTCCGTGCCGCGTTTTGCCTCTGGAAGGGCATCAGAGGGTGAACGGCCGGGAGCAAAGGCTTTTCTGGCAAAGGCGCCTTCGGGCGTTTTTCAGATGGCACACTGACATTGTGTTGCGCTGGCGCGCCAGGGTGCGGGATTTCTCAACGTATGGCGCGCTGGCGGGCGCGTACAGCACAGCAGACAGGATTCACAGGGGAGCTTTCCCATGGATGATAAAGTCAGAGTAGGGGACAAAAAACCGGACTTGCCCGCGCAATTCAACGGCGTTGCCGTCTCCGGCGCGGAGGAACGGGCACCCCTGGAACCGAAAGCGGCTCGGAGCCTGTTTGAGCCGGTTGCTCTGTCCAGCCAGCTGCTCCCCGAAGATCTGCCCTATGCCGCCGAAGTGGAGGCGGCCCTTGCCCGCCGGCCAACCAGGAGGGCGCGCTGGCTGTCTTTGTGCGTGTGCTGCTTTTTTATAGTCTTTGTGATTTGGGCGGGATTTGCCGTGCTTGACGAAGTCACGCATGCCGAAGGGCAGGTGGTCCCCTCCTCGCGCACGCAGATTATCCAGAACCTGGAAGGCGGCATCCTCAGTGAGGTGGAGGTGCACGAAGGCCAGATTGTGGAAAAAAATGACGTGTTGGCCCGCCTGAATAACGAAATGGCAGAAAGCAACCTGAACGACATGCTCTATAAGGCCATGGAGAATCTTGTTGCCATCCGCAGGTTGCGCGCCACGGTTTCGGGCAAGGCCCTGGTCTGGCCCGAGGACATGCGCGCCTGGCTGGAGCTGGGTACAGGATACGACCTGACCGACGCGCAGCTTGAGCAGGGGCGCATGATGTCTGTGGTGCAGGAGGAAACCTTTGCTGTGCAGCAGCGCCAGCGCGAATCTGAAATTCATGTGCTCATGGCGCAGGCCGAGCAGCGCCGTCAGGAAGTCAAGGAGCAGCTCGCCCGCAAGGCGCAGCTGACCCGCAGCCTTTCGCTCATTCGGCAGCAGCTTGGCATGGCCGCGTCACTGCTGGAAAAACGCAGTTATTCGCGGGCACAGTACTTAGAGCTTCAGGAACGTTCAGTGCAGGTGCAGGGCGAAATCAACACGCTGGAAGTGTCCATTCCTCGCGCCGAGGCTGCAGCAAGCGAGGCAGAGCACCGCATAAATTTGCGCAAGGCGGAGATTGACGCAACCATTATGGAAGAAATAGGCAAGCGCAGTCTGGAACTGGCTTCCCTGCGCGCCGGGCTTTCTGCCGGCAGCGACCGCGTCACCCGGACCGAGTTGCGCTCTCCTGTGCGCGGCACAGTGAAGCAGATTTATATCAACACGGTGGGCGGCGTGGTCAAGCCCGGCGAACCCATCATGGAAATCGTGCCGCTGGACGACACCCTGCTTGTGGAAGCACGGGTGCGCCCGGCAGACGTGGCCTTTCTGCGGCCGGGGCAGAAAGCTATGGTCAAGATCAGCGCCTACGATTTTTCCATTTATGGAGGACTGGACGGCGTGCTTGAGCAGATCAGCGCCGACACCATCGAGGACAAGCACGGCGAATTCTACTACCAGGTGAAGGTGCGCACCCCGCAATCCGCCATTGTCTATCGCGGCGAGGAGCTGCCCATCATGCCGGGCATGATGGCTACCGTGGACATCATGACGGGCAAAAAAAGCGTATTGGATTATCTGCTGAAGCCCATTCTCAAGGCGCAGCAGAATGCCCTGAGGGAAAAATAGTTCTGCCCGGGGCGGCAGCCTTTGCGCAAAACACAGGCTGCACCAGCGCTGCATTCACCGCGGGCAGGCAGGCGTTGCGCGCAGGCGGACATGCCTTGCTTTTGAGGAAATGTCTGTGGGACGTAAGGGCATTTGGCCGGAAAAGTCCTTCTGACGGGGGTCAGAGGCCGGGGCGCAAGACGGTACGGTACAATATGGAAGCATTGGACAATGTGTCTCTTGCTATATAGATGATTTATGACTGTTATTTATACTAAAACTGTAATAATTTTGACTATAATTGGTTGATTATGTGAAAAAAGTTCATG
>DVMI01000024.1 GCA_018715085.1 Candidatus Avidesulfovibrio excrementigallinarum
GCTGGCGCGTGCATGCTCTTTTCAATTGCCTTCGCCATCTATGGTGTGAATAAGTACAACTAGAAGGCGTCTTATGCAGGAAAATAAAAAGAGGCCCTGAGCATGTCTGCTCAGGGCCTCTCTTATATATCGGCTGCGACGCATTCCCGGACGGATTTTTCCACAGGCGCTCTTCTGCGTGCGGCAGTGCCGCAGGATATGACCGTCGGTTTTCCCGGCAAAAAACTGCCGGTTCCCTCTATTTCCAGTTGATCTTGTCTTTTTCAGCCCCAAGTTTGAGCAGATCGGCTTCCACAGAAGCCAGGTCAGCAAGCATGGCCCTGCGCGCGCTGTCCGCGTCCTGCCGTTCCAGCGCTTCAATGACACGGGAATGCCAGTCAAGCGAGTGCTGCGAAAAGGCGCGATCCGGAGAAAGCTGGGCCTTGATTTTTTCCAGAAGAGTTTCGATAAAATCCTGCAACAGAATTAAAAGGGGGTTATCGGTGACGCGCGCCAGCTCCCGGTGAAATTGAATTTCGGCACGCCGGGCCTCTGCCAGATTTCCCTCATCCAGATAACGCTTCTGGGTGGCCACTATCTGGGCAAGAGCCTGAAGATCGTCAAAAGACATTGTTTTCGCCGCAATCTCTGCAAAATAAGGATCCAGGATCTGGCGGAGCTGAAAAAGATGCTGAAGAGACAAGTCTGTCTGATGAAGGAAGTTGATCAGGCTCTGACGGGTAACGTCAATATCCACCTCGCGCACAAACGTGCCGCCGCCGGCGCCTGGCCGGATGCTCAACAACCCCTGAGCTTCCAGCACGCGCAAAACTTCGCGTATGGTCTGTCTGCTGACGGAAAACGTTTTGATGAGCTCCTGCTCGGAAGGGAGCTTATCGCCAGGCTTCAGGCGACCATCCAGAACCATATTCCGGATATTACGAATGATCTGCTGAGGCAGCTTATCCCTTTTGACCGCGCAACATTCTTGTAATGCAAACATATCGTTCTTCTGTACCATTTTAAAATGGCTTTCTTTTGTTAGTGCATGAAGACACTGATGTTATACGGCATACAGCGATAGATGCATACTGTCCAAAAGGTTATCTCAGGGCATTTTCAGCATCTGTTGCCTCTGTCTTCATCCCATGAGAATCACAGAAGTATATATTTTTCACATCCAAAAGCAACGATGCTGCCAAACACAATTAAACCAGACAAGCCACGCTTCTTTAGCAATCCGGCTTAAGAGGACGCCACTGCCGGGCTGCACCAGTCTCAGCTGAGACTGGTCACAAATTCCACCCCAAAGACCGCCGCTCACCGGCCTTCACACACCAGACAAAACCTCGCACCGCACATGCAACCGTGCCATGGGGTTACAGTATCCTATTCCTTTTGAATCACTATATTTTTTTAAAAATGTTTCATCCGCAGGACAACGTCCGTTATCCTGCTATTCCAATGCGGTGCGTTTCAGTATTTATAATTATATAGATATATTCATTTTTTTCAAGTGGTGGGAAATATCTTCCCGCCCGGCTGAGCCGCCTTTCCCACATACACAACTCCATTGCATGGTGCCACTGTGCAGAATATACTTCTAAAACAGGCTTATTGCGTTTCCTTGCGCTTATTCCCTGCCGTCAAACTGACGCACAGCGAGCGGACAACACGGCGGACCGGCTCCTTATTAAAAGCTAAGCATGCCCCTACAGTCTGAAGGCACGGGCAGGACAGGCGCCTTCAGCATTCTGAAGGGCCACCTTTCTTGCGGCCATGGCGGCAATGGCGTTTTGTCACGCCCTGACACACTGTACCGCGCTTGCGCTTGCCAGGGACGCTCATCGCAAATGGCACCCGCCAGAGAAACAGGATTCGCCCTGTCGGCAAGGTTTTCAGGGGACCCCTGCCCTGGCGGATGCACCCCCATATTGCGTGACGACCGACAAGGCCCGGCCCTGTACGGCATCAGCGGCAACTCTCTGTAAACGCCCTCTCTGCAGCAGCCTTGCCGTTGCAGAGAGGACGCCTGGACCATTCAAACCTACTTGGAAGAGGATTCCTCGGCGACCATGCCGTCCCAGGTATCCACCTTGACTTCCGTTTCTTCAGTAAACCATGTGCTGGTGACGTTCTTGGACTCGGTATAGAAGCGCACGCCGTCCGTACCCATGACATGCAGGTCACCGATAAAGCTCTTCTTATGTCCGGTGAAACCGAAAATGCACATGGGCACGGGAATGCCCACGTTGATTCCGACCTGGCCGCCGTGCGTGCGGAAGGCAAACTCCCGGGCATAATAGCCGCTGGAGGTGTAAATCACCGAACCGTTGGCAAAGGGATTCCGGTTCATCAGAGCCAGCCCTTCCTCAAAGCTCTTCACCCGCTTGACGCACAGAACAGGGCCAAAAATTTCCTGCGTGCCCACAGTCATTTCTTCTGTAACGTGATCAAGGATGGTGGGTCCGATGAAGAAGCCATTTTCGTAGCCGGGAACTGTGATGTTGCGTCCGTCAAGAACCATTGTGGCGCCTTCGGCAAGGCCCTTGTCAATCCACTGCAGGATGGACGCCTTCTGCTTGGCGTTGACGACCGGACCGAGTTTGGTTTCGGGCAGGTAGGCACACCCGACTGTCTGCTTGCGTGCCAGATCGGCGATAAGTTCGACGAGCCGGTCTGCAATGGCTTCTTCGGCGACCACCACAGGCAGAGCCATGCAACGCTGGCCTGCGCAACCGCAGAACGCATTGATAATGCCAGCCGCGCTGCGTTCCAGCTTTGCATCCGCCATGACCAGCGCATGGTTTTTGGCTTCGCCAAGGCACTGCACGCGCTTGCCGGCCTCGGCGGCCTGCCGGTACACTTCCATGCCGACGCTTGTCGAACCCACAAAGCTCACACCCACAATGTCAGGATGCTTGATCAGATATTCGACGTCACGCGTGTTGGCCGTCACCAGGTTGACGACACCCTTGGGCAAGCCGGCTTCTTCCCAGAGTTCCACAAAGCGCATGGCGCTCTGCGGGCAGTTTGTCGCCGCTTTCAGAACAAAGGTGTTCCCGGCGGCAATGCACAGGGGGATCATCCAGCCGTGGGGAATCATTGCCGGGAAGTTCCACGGCACCAGTCCCAGGAACACGCCGATCGGCTCGCGATACAGCACCGTGTCGTAGTTCCTTGAAACGTTCATGATCGATTCGCCTTTCATCAGCTGAGGCATGCTGCAGGCAAATTCAATCACTTCAATCGCCTTGGCGATGTCACCTTTCGATTCGGAAAGGCTCTTGCCCTGTTCCCGGCAGAGAAGGAGGGTCAGCTCGTCAATATGCTGATCAAGCAGCGCCTTCATACGGAACAGCACCTGCACACGCGTCCGCACGGGCGTATGAGACCATGCGGGGAAAGCGGCCTTTGCAGCGGCGACAGCGTCACCCAATTCTGCAACGGTGCATTGGGGCACCTTGGCGATGACTTCACCTGTGGAGGGATTGTAACCATCCCGAAGAGGAGCCGTGGACGTCGAGTCGCGCCATTCGCCATTGATGTAATGCTTCAGCAGAAGCAAGTCTTCACGCCGTCCGTTTTCGCCGGCCTTTTCCAACACCGTGAAGTAACGCTGAGAGGAGGACATACTTTCTCCTTATGGGGTTGATGGTATCGTTGCGGCTGAGCCTTCCTGATACCGGTAATCTTCAGTGCCGTTCCAAAAATCAGATACCCGCCATCCCTTACAGACCAAGCAGATCCGCGGCGTTCTGGTATGTGAGCAGAGTATAGTAGTCCTGGGGGAAGTTATAACTCTTCAGTCCGGCAAGGCTTTGAGCCAAGCCACGGAGCGGATAGGCCGAACCGTACAGCACCCTGCGCCCATGCAGAAGGTAGACGGCCTCGGCATACATTCTGCCTGCAGGAATCTCAGCAATGTTCATATATACATCCGGCAGGAGCCACACATTCGGTGTCACGCAGGCTACCGCAGCGGCTTCAAGCACAAACGGGTATGCTGCGTGGGCAATGACAAAATTCAGCCGGGGGAAATCGCGCGCCGCCTCCTGAACGTCTGCCGGGTTAGACAGGGCGATGGAGGGTCCCTGCTTCATGCTCATTGTGAGCACAACCGGCACGCCAAGTTCCGCGCAGCGGTCATACAGCGGATAGAGACGTGCGGCATTGGCCCGCAGCGGAGGCACGGAGCACCCTGGCTCAATGACAATGCCCCGGCATCCCAGATCCCTGACAGCGTGCTCAATTTCCTGTGCCACCGTCCGGATGTCACCACTGGGATCAACAGATCCGAAGGGAATCAGCAAATCGGGATAGCGGGACGTGCCAGCCACAACCTCTTCGTTGGTCACGCCGCCTGCCACGTTCCCGACAGCACGCGGCATGACCACCCCTTTGGAAATGCCCGCCGCCTGCATCTCGGCAAAAAAGCGTTCCTCGGAAAACGTCTTGGCGGAAATGACCGGTTCTGTGGTGGGAAAATCCCACGGAAAAATTTCATAGCCTTTCTTCTTGCCCAGAATTCCGATCTTCTCAAACCCTGGAAATGGCGGACGAACACGAAAATCAATAATCATCACAGGCTCCAGTGATCAAAAGAAATCCCTTAAGGCGGTCTGCCGTGTCTGCCTTGCCTCCATGGCGGCCCCTTGCCAGAACGCAGGGCAAGTCCTGGCAATCGTCACACTCCGGCAGCACTGACCTCGCCGAATCTGACAATGAAGGCAGGGCGCCTTTGGCAACAGCTTCCTTTCACGAGGCGTCCTGCCCCAGGCACAAGGAAACGTGATGTTTCCTTGTGCCTGAACACGAACGCTTGCGCTCGCGTCCACCAGGGCGGTCTCATGGCCGGCATGACACCGCCCTGTCCCCGGTTTTCCTGTCCGGGACGCTGACCGTCAGCGTCCCTCTCCCTCTGTCAAACGCAAAGCCGCACTATTTACGTTCAACGACAGGAAACACCGCGTTATCGCAAAGCCTACAACAACCGAGTACCAACCTTCAGAGGTACGGCGGGCTAAATGGTTGCGTAGCGGCTGCGGTCGATGATGTCCTGCTGCATGGTAGGCGAAAGATCCGTGAAATAGGCGCTGTAACCAGCAACCCGCACGATCAGATTCCGGTACCGATCCGGATCGGCCTGCGCCTTGAGCAGCGTTTCGGTGTTGACCACATTGAACTGTACATGCCACAGCTTGAGATCCACAAAAGTCCGCAAGAACGCCATGAAGCGGGCGATCCCTTCCTGACCTTCCAGAACCTTGGGGGTAAACGCCAGATTGAGCATCCGCGAGGCCCGGTGATAGCGGGAGCGGTTCTTGCTGGCCGCGTTGGAAAGCAACACGCCCGTGGGACCGGTCAGATCGGCTCCGTGCGAAACGGACGTTCCGTCAGACAACGGCATCCAGGCTTTGCGACCATTGGGCATGGCAGAAACAACCTGTCCAAAGGGAATATGCGCGGTAACCGGCACATAGCGCACGTCCACCTGCATTTCGAGCTTTGGTGCGTACCGTTCGCACATGTCCATGGCGGCGCCTTCCACAGCCTTTCCGATGGAATCGGCGCGAGGATCGTTGTTGCCGTAGGCTGGCGCTGTCTGAAGTTTCTTTTGCAGAGATTCGTACCCTACAAAGTCGGCCTCCAGCGCCTTGATCAACGTATCCATGTCGATTTCGCGGCGCTCAAACACAAACGTCTTGATGGCTGACAGAGAGTCGATGAGCGTCCCAAAACCAATGAAGTCAACAAACCCAAGCTCCAGCCCTTCTGGAATATGCTCCGTATGAAGATCGAGACCGTAACGCATGCACAAATCATGCAGCGACGATCCCATAGGCTGCGCAAAGCATTGGGGACGAAGCTTATTGATGACGTACTGTGAGGCAAAGGCCACCTTCAGCAACGTGCGCATTTGCGTGATAAAGGCATCATAAAAGGCGTCCCATGTGTCAAAACTCCGGGGATCGCCCGTTTGCGCGCCAAGAATTTCGTCACCATATTTCTTCATTCGCCCATTATAGAGGGTGAGTTCCAGCATGGCGGGCAAACTCAGGCGCGCGCAGCTGGACGTCAGCGTCTCGCGGTTGGGCATGCGCACTTCCGTGCATCCGGAGGCGGCGTAATCCAGCGCTTCCGCCCAGCTCGCCCCCTTAGAGACCAGCAGGGGCACGATTTCTTCGTCATTGAGGAGCTTGGGATGTCCGGTGCCATAGCGGATGGTCTCGGCCACGTCCTCAAGGAAACTGTCCGGCGTGCCTGCATGCAACCGGGCGGCCAAGTCCGGATAATGGAGCGGGAATTCGCGCTTGGACTGCAGGAAAAGATGGCTGAGCTCGTTTGTGGCGTCCACCCCTTCCGAGGTCTGGCCGCCGATGGTCACGGCTTCCCAGTGGGCATACCCCTGGGTAAACGCGTTGCCCTGTGGCATAATGTACATTTCCACAAACTGGGCCATGCACGCCCACAGGCATTCCAGCAGCTCCACCGCGTCATCATCGGTCAGCCGGCCTTCATCCTTGTCCTTTTTGTACAGCGGATAGAGGTACTGATCCATGCGCCCGTTTGAAATGGTCGTGCCTGTACGCTGCTCCAGACGGGAGAACAGCTGCACAAACCACTGGCACTGCACGGCCTCGCGGAAAGTGCGGGCAGGATAGGCGGGCACCCGGTCGCAGACTTCCGCAATGGTTTCCAGCTCGGCTCTGCGCTGTCCGTCCGTCTCCTTTGCGGCCAGCTCCCGGGCCAGATCGGCGTGGCGCTTTGCCCACAGCATGATGGCGTCTGAAACGATGATTATCGCTTCATAAAACGGACGGGTCACATTGATGACTTCCGGATCATACGGATCCAGGGCCGCCAGCTTTTCTTCCGCCTCGCGCCTGATGTCGACAAACCCACGCTGAATGACGCGCCCGTAGTCATGCACCCACTGCAGCGCCGTACGGAACGAAGAAGATTCATTGACAATATACCGCGGCTCTATTCCGCGCTCGTCCTTAAACAGTATCCGTTTGATTTCAGGCTGAAGTTTCTTGGAAAATTGTTCGTGATAGGTTTTGCCTGTCCAATAGGGGGCGACTTCTGTAATGGCAATATGCAGGTCTTCAGGGGGAATGCCGGCGCGCGAATTGTCCCTGGAGGCAAGGCCGGTCAGGCTCTCCTTGTAGAAATCGCCTTCGATTTCAGGATACATGATGCCATACCGGGGACTTTTGCCGATACGCCCTGCAAGGAGCTGGTGCGGATCAATGGAGACCGTGATGTTTTCGGCCACGCAGTGCAATGCCTTGGCCCAGCGCCACACCAGAGGGCGACCTTCGGTCTCGCGCATCGAGCGGGTAAAGTACAGCGCCCGCTCTACGTCAAGCATGGGCATCTTCCCCGCAAACGTATCCAGAATGCTGGCGATTCTTGGCCGCAGCTTACGAAAAGCATCGTCATCGTGAAGAATGCGCTTTTCGTGCGCCGTCAAAAAAACGGATTCGCCGCAACATGATGGCTCAACTTGATAAGACATGAGCTCCCCCCACAAGAATATAGCTGGCCGCCAGTAACGGCGGCCAGCCGGTTTTGAATCAGTGATGCCTGGCGAGGCTGATGGTCTTCAGAGAGCGATAGGCAATGATGCCCAGCGAAAGAAGGCCGGCTCCGATGAAGAACGCGCAGAAAGGACGAGTGAGGAAGATAGTCCAGTCATAGTCACTCATCTGCATGGTCTTGGCAAACGCCGCTTCACCCAGCGAGCCAAGAATGCTGCCAAGCACGATCCCTGCAGCGGAATAGCCATGCCGCTTCACCAAAAAGCCGAACAGGCCTGCCACAAGCATGATGCACACGTCAAAGACAGAGTTGCGCAGCGCGTAGGTCCCGATGCAGGACAGCACGAAAATGAAGGGCATCAGGAAGGACGTCGGGATGCGCAGGAGGCTCGTGACGGTCTTGCTCGCCACATACCCAAGGCCCAGGATACTGCAGTTGGCAAGGAACATGGCCATAAAAACTGCCCATACCATCTGGGTCTGCTGCGTCATGATCAGCGGTCCCGGTTCCAGCCCGTGCAGGAGGAACACGCTCAGCATGAGCGCGGTGGTGGAGCCGCCGGGCAGCCCCAGGGCCAGCATGGGAATCATGGCTCCGCCAGTGGCGGCGTTGTTGCCGGTTTCGGAAGCGATGACGCCTGCCAGTTCGCCCTTGCCGAACCGCTCAGGATTTCTGGACGTGCTGCGCGCAAAACCGTAGCTCATGAAGGCCGCCAACGTGGCCCCCAGGCCGGGCAGCATCCCGCAGCAGAAACCGCAGCCCGCCGAACGCAGGATGTTGACGCGCTGCTGCCAGAAGGTGCGCAACGAGGGAAATTCCACGCCCACGTTGCTGTAGGCTTTGATGTTTTCTTTGCTCACGCCAATGCTGGCGTTGGCAAACACTTCGGAGATGGAGAAGAAGCCAAGCAGCAGCGGAATGAAGCTGATACCGCCCGTCAAGCCGACACTGCCGTAAGTATAGCGGAAAATGCCGCCTACCGGGTCGGCTCCAACCGTGGCCAGCAGAAGGCCAAAGGCAAGGGAAATCCAGCCCTTCAGCGTGGACGAGGCTCCCATGGTGGACGCCAGCGCGCAACCGCAGAAAATGACCGCGAACATTTCCGGCGGCCCGAAGGAGACAATAGCCCAGCGGGCAATGACGTCTGTGCCGAGCATCATGCCGATGCAGCTCATCAGACCGCCCATGGCCGAGCACGTCACGGCTGCGCCAATGGCCAGCCCTGCCTTGCCCTGCTTGGTTAAAGGATATCCGTCAAAGGCGGTGGGGGCGTTTTCAGCTGCGCCGGGGATATTGAAGAGGATGGCCATGATGGCCCCTCCATAAGTGCCGGAGCAATACATGACGCCATAGACCATGAGCGCCTGTGCAGGGGTGAGGTACACCGTAAACGGCAGAAGAATGGCGCCCAGTGTGGTGACGCTGATGCCGGGGACGGCCCCGAAGAACATGCCTCCGAACAGGGCTGCTAGAAACAGCAC
Source organism: Candidatus Avidesulfovibrio excrementigallinarum (assembly GCA_018715085.1). Taxonomy (GTDB): domain Bacteria; phylum Desulfobacterota; class Desulfovibrionia; order Desulfovibrionales; family Desulfovibrionaceae; genus Avidesulfovibrio; species Avidesulfovibrio excrementigallinarum. Next base: position 9,009 of record DVMI01000024.1, read on the forward strand.
AATATTGAAGGGGTCTGAAAAAAGATACTGTAGCCCCATGAGCATGTGTTCCATAACAGCTCTCCTTAGTACAGGAAGGCGACCAGCGCCGAGTTGAACTCATAGAAGCCGGCCCATGTGCCGACAGGGAAAGGAACAAACAGATACTTGGTGAAAATAAAGATAATGAGCGCGGCCACAGGAATGCAGACGGAAAGTGTCTTAAGGATGCGGCGCTGTCCAAGGAACCACGAATAGACAGGCAGGAAAATCAGAACGCCTGCATAAAAGCCAATATAGGGAAGAAGGAGCACAAAAATAATGGGGATCACAAAGACGGGCACGCGCTTCCGAAACGGCAGATCATCGGGATCTTCCGCCGCATCCTCTTTGGAGGGGGGCGCAATCCGTCTGTAGCCATACAGGCACAGGGAGCAGACCATCATGCTCACGGCAATGGCGGCAGGCCAACAGTTCGCTCCATAACGATAAAGCTCAATGGGATCGTCAAAGCTAAAGGTTTGCAGAAAGGCGATAAGACCTATCCCGAAGGTTACTATGAACTCTCCAAGGTATGTCTTGTGGCTGTTCATACCTATACTCCTACTAGCGCTGGCGTCGTATGTGTTTCCTCCCCGCACTCAGGCAGGGAGGAAACGAAATACACACATGCTACTTGATATAACCAAGTTCTTTATAGGTCTTGGCGTACGTTTCCATCATGCCGCGCAGCAGTTCGATGCTCTGATCGAGATCGCGATACTGCGTATCCACCAGGTACTTGTCCGAAAGGTACTTCTGGAAGTTTTCGGACAGGAAGGCCTGCTTGAACGCTTCACGCAGATAGTCCTGAATCTTCTTGTCCAGGGTGGGACGGCAGTAGAACCCGCGGACCTTGTAGATGTTGACCACCTTGTCGTCGAGTTCCTTGATGCAGGGGATGTCCTGGAATTCGGCTGGACGCGTGTCCGTGTACGAAAGAATCGGCTTCATGTCGCCAGACTTGATGTAAGGCGAAACGTCGCCAGGCTGTTCCAGCAGGGCATCCACATGTCCGCCGACCAGAGAGGCATAGCGTTCGCTGGGCTTATCAAAGCTGATCTGCCGGAATTCAACACCCGCGGCCTTCATCAGCTGGGTGGCCTGCACTTCTTCCAGGTTGCCCTTCTGCGCGATGTTGCCCAGCGTCACCTTGCCAGGATTCGCCTTGGCATAGGCAATGAAGGAATCCCAGTCATGGAACCGTTTTTCATCGCCCCGAATATAGATCTGGCTGTACACGATCATGGCAATGCTCAGGGGCTGGTAATCCACAGTGGGGTCCTGCTTCAGAATGCCGGAGACCTTGTGCGTAACGCCGTCGTCATTATACTGCAGCAGCGTATAGCCGTCCTCGGGTGCTGCCCAGTAGTCGTGAAAGCCCAGTGTCGCGTTGCCGCCAGGCTTGTTGACAACAATAATCGGCACACCAATGTTCTTGCCCACTTCCTGCAGCATCGCGCGCGCCATCTGATCTGCGCCGCCGCCAGCGCCAAACGGCACAATCACCGTCACAGGCCGTTTAGGATAATCCGCAGGCTTTTCCACGGCCTGAGCCGTAAAGCAAAAGCCCAGGACCGCAATGGCGGCCGCCGCTACCATTTTTGCAAAAGAAAGGCGTTTCATAACTGCTCCTTAAAAGTTTGTGGAATTACAGTTAGATATATACCTTCAAACCGTACGTTTACATACGACGCTTCCCCCATAACGCTCGTGACTAAACGTACTAGCACCGATTCTAATGTGTGTCAATAAATAGTATGCTATTTGAATAGTATATTGTTTAGAATCTTCTC
>DVMI01000025.1 GCA_018715085.1 Candidatus Avidesulfovibrio excrementigallinarum
GGAGTCGCGACGCAGAGGGTGTCAGGGTCAGGACGAATAGATAATCTTAAATCAACCAGGAGTGTATAAGGAGTTCGTATGTCTCTACTCTCTAGCTTTTCTCCTTTAGGCAAATCGGGACAATGGAAAGCTCGCAGAGATAAAAAATCTATTATAAAATCCATGTTCCTTTTGCTTGCGTCCGGCTGTCTGAGCGTGGCGTTAAGTACAGTTGCCTTTGCCGCAAAGGAGTCGTCGGTTACCCTGAAAGACTCTGTGGAAGCGATGTTGCGGTATAATAACTCGCTTAAAGCCATTCAGGAAAATCGCAGCGCCGCAGGCCATGATGTGGACAGGGCAAAGGCCGGTTACGGTCCGCGGGTGGATCTGACGTTGCGCGGAGGCGTTGGCAAGCTCAGCGACAGCACGACCCGTTCCTACGGTTATGACGAAACGTCGCCGTACGCCTCCACGTCGCTGCTGATCACCCAGCCCTTGTGGGACGGCAGGCTTACGCGCGGCCGGGTGCGGGAAGCTGAAGCCACCTATCGTTCGTTGGAGCACCGGGTGCTGGATAACGCCAACACCCTGGCGCTGGATGCCATCATTGCCCATGTGGACGTGCTGCGCCGCCAGCAGATCTACAAGCTGGCGCAGGACAACGTGACGCGTCACGAGGAAATTCTGGAAAAGGCCCGGGCCCGGGAGGCGCAGGGCGTGGACACCATGGCCGACGTGTCGCAGGCGCAGAGCCGTCTGGCACGCGCCCGTTCCACGCTTACTGAAGCGCGTGCTTCTTTGCGTATAGGGGAAGACACCTATACCCGTCTGACCCGCCATCCTGCCGTAAATCTTGGTCAGGTCGACATGCCCTCCAGCATGTATGAAGATGCCGAAGCCGTGCTTGAGGCTGCACGCAGGGGCAATCCCAAGGTGGCTGCGTACATGGAAGACGTGAAGGCCGCCAAGGCCGTGCGCGAGCAGGCGCGCTCTGCCTACAGCCCCTCGCTGGATATTGAAGCAGGGCCTTCTTATTCCGACCGTGACGGCAGGAGCGAACTGTGGACGGCCGAAGTCGGCGTGGCTGCCGTGGTGCGCTGGAACCTGTTCAACAGCGGTGCCGACGTGGCCAACAGCAAGGCCGCTGCGGCGCGCATCCGGCAGAGCCGGCGTCTTTTGTACGACTATATGGACGATTTGAAGCTCAATGTGGAAGAAACCTGGACGCAGTATCTTTCTGCGCAAAAGCAGCTGAAGTTTTACACCGAAGCCATAGGATACAACCGGACAACGCGCAATGCCTATGAAGAGCAGTTTGTCATGGGCCAGCGCAGCCTGCTTGACGTGCTGGATGCGGAAAACGAACTGTTCAGCTCCTCCACACAGGCGGCTACGGCGCGTGGCAACACCCTCATTGCGGCATACCGCATGAAGGCCCTTGCGGGCGCGCTTCTGCCGGATATCGGCATCAATCCTGACGTCCTCAAGCTGGTGCCTGAGGACAACGAACCCTTGGATCACATTTCCATACCCAAATAGGGAAAGACCGGGGCCGGAGGCGCAGTGGCGCCTTCGGTCCTGCCCTGAGGCGCGGACGACGGCAGCCGGCCGCAACAAACATGACGCGTTCCCGCCGCACTGGCTGTGAGCCTTGTGCAAAAGGGGAGACAAAAGGCTGCCAGAGGCTTTTCCTTACTTGGTGGCAACGATTTGCGAGGACGCACAGGACGAACAACGGGAGCGGCAGACGGTCATGGACAGAAGAGCAGCCTTTTTCCGGCGCATGCCGGTTCTGGGTGCGTTTGCCGTGCTGCCGTTTCTGTTCCCGGCCGGAGTGCAGGCAGGGCCGCGCCTGTTCGGCACGGTGGAATTTCAGATGGAGCTCAAGAAGCCCGCGGGCTGGCTTGAAGCCATGAAGAGAAACAGCAAATCACCCATTTTTTTTGACGAAAAGCGCTTCAATGCGTCCACACTGTGGAAGGACATAAGGCTGCAGGCTGAAAACAAGCCGTTTTTGGAACAGCTGGAGATCGTCAACAAATTCTGGAACCAGTGGCCTTACCGTACAGACAAGGAAGTGTACGGCAAGGCAGACTATTGGGCTGCGCCGTATGAATTCCTCGCCAAATCGGGCGACTGCGAGGATTACTGCATCGTCAAGTACTATACGCTGAAGGCGCTTGGCGTGCCTGCAGAGCGCATGCGCATTGTGGTGGTGCGCGAAACCATTCGCAATCTGGGGCATGCTGTCCTTGCCGTCTATGGCAAAGGCGACGAAATTTATATTCTGGACAACCTTTCTGAAGCAGTGCGGCCCGCGCAGAGAGTGCGCAACTATGCACCGCAGTTTTCGGTGAATGAAACGCACCGCTGGGTTCATATAAAACCCCGTTAGTGTGTTGTTGAGATTGACGGCGGAAGGATGCCGGCCGGTGCGGCGGCATGCCCATGCCCGAAAGTACGGCAAGGCACAGCGCTATCCGCGGTGTGTGTGGATGACCCGTCCACTGAAAGTCAGAAAGCACAACGATATGTTTCTTTAAAGTTTTCAGTGTGTTTTCGTGTTGTGACGGGATGAAGACGCCGTTTTGGTTTTGCACCCGATAAGCCCGAACCGTCGATGGTGAAGGCACCGTCAGCGTTGCACGGGTGTTGCAGCCCCGGGGCAGGACAACGGGCGGGTCCCCATGTAGGACGGGCAGGGTTGAGGCCTTGCATACGACGGAGGATCGGAGATGAACAGCCGAGAGGATGTGAACTATTCCGGCTTTTCCAGAAAATCGGTGGTACTGGCCGCGCTGGGCTTGGCGCTCGTGGCGGGGGCTCTTGCCGTGTTTTTCTGCTTTTCCCGCATGGAGACAAGACAGCAGGAAGTGCTGCGCATCTATGAGCAGCGTGTGAACGCCTGGCTTATCGATGCGGTTCAGGCCGTAAAAGCCTGGGATAAGGAAATGACCTCGCTGCGCCTGCGCGTGAGCGGGGCCGAAACCTATCGGCTATTCGCGGGCGATTTGTTCGGACTGGATAAAAAGGTTACCGGCAGCATCAACAGCGGCGCGCCCGGGCTGGAACTTTCCGGCAACGTGGCTGTCCTTTCCGAAGAGGTGCCCGTCATCAGACGTATCCTTTTGGAATTTATGAATTATAACGGGTTGCTGGATGCCCGCCTGGTCAACCGGGAAGGGCAGACGCTGCTTTCTGCCTTAAGCACACCCGTTCCTCTTTCTCCCGAACAGGCTCAGGCGGCCGTTCAGGCCTTGGAAAGCGGAAAAACGGTGTTTCTGCCCGTGCATGGCTGTCCCAGCGGGCTGGCTATGGACGTATTTGAGCCCATGACCGATTTGGAGCATCCCGAGCGGCATGTAGCCGCGTTCATGTGCACAGTGCCGGTACTGGGTAAAATTTCGCAGTTCACGGCCATGCCCAAGCAGAATGATCTTGCGGTGGCCTATGTACTGCAAAAGCGTGGTGATACCTGGGAGCGGATGCAGACGCCAGAACCTGTGCCCCTTGGGGCCTCTCTGAACCTCGCTTTGAACGATTCAGGCGGCAGCCTCCCGTTTGCTCCGCGCGAAAGTGTGGCCGAAGGTGGGGGAAAGGTGTACTCCATGTCGGCTTCTCTGCCGGAACTGGGTTGGTGCATTGTGCAGGAAACCCCGGCGGATGTGATGGATCACATGCTCTTTAGGGCGGCGTTTCCCTCCATTGTAGTGAGTGTGCTTGGCTGGCTGAGCTTCATGTTGCTGTGTGGTCTGTTGTGGTGGATGGGCCTTGGCAGTCAGCAACGTGCTGTGGCATCCGAGCTGACGCGCCTGCATCAGCTTATTTCCAGGCAGAAGGAACTGCTCGACAGCGTGAACAAGTCACTTGATATTGGGTTGTTCATGGCTGACGTAAAGGGGCAGATCCATGTGTGCAACCCCGCGTTCGCCACCATTGTGAACAAACCGGAACACGAGGTGAGCGAACAGGCTCTCTTTACCTGCCTGCCTGTGGATGTAGCTTCCGAACTGCTTAACCGCATCCGCCAGGTGGCCATCAACAACAAGAGCGACGGTTGCGAAGTCTATCTGGACCAGGGGGGAGAACAGCGCCTGTTCCGCGTGACCATTTTCCCCTTCCTTGATGCAAGCGGCAAAAGCGTGCGCGAAAGTCTGCGCGGTGCGGTGGTAAGTATGCGCGACATCACCGAGTTCCGCCGCCGTAGTGAACGCATGCGCCAGCAGCAGCGCAGTCTTATCGAGGCGTTTACCCGGGCCGAGGAAAGCGTGGATCCGTATCTTGCCGGACATTCGCACCGCATGGCAGCGCTGGGAGAACTGGTTGCCACCAGCATGGGGCTGGATGAAGACGGCCGGAGCACTATCATTATGGGGGCGCTGCTTTCTCAGGTGGGCAAGCTGTTCATTCCGCGCGAGCTGCTGACCAAAAAAGGACGCCTCACCCCGGAAGAGCTGGCCGAAGTGCATAAGGCCCCTGATCATGCGTACAAGATTATGGAGAACATTGACTTCGATCTGCCTATAGCGCGCGTGCTGCATGAGATGTACGAGAATATGGACGGTTCGGGATATCCCCGGGGGCTGAAAGGCGAGGACATTCTGCTTGAAGCCCGCGTGCTGGCTGTGCTCAACGCCTTCTGCGCCATGGTGAGCGCCCGCGCTTACCGCGAGGGCATGAGCGGGAAAAAGGCCCTTGAAGAGTTGTTGGGTGATAACCGTTTTGATCAGCAGGTGGTGGAACACCTGAAAAAGGTGCTGGACACGCCGGAAGGGGCGCACGCCGCCCACGCCTGAGACGTGGCCTTGGGAAGACGGGCTTGCAAAGCGTGTGCTTCTGCGGTCTTTCTGCCCGGCGTTTGCAAAAGTCCTTTGCGCTGCCTGTCTGCTGAAACGGCGGATACCGGCAAAACAGAATGCAGCAGCCGCGGGCGTGCAGCACCATGCGGGGCGGCACGCGGCCAGGCCTTTGACAGAGCCGGGACAAAAGATGTCCCGGCTTTTTTTGTGGGGAAATGTTTCAGCCCGGAGTGAGGCCGGCGCCCAGGCCGGAACTTTGGTTGCGGAAAAGTTCCCTGCCAGGGCCAGGGCGTGTGAAGCAAGTGTTGACGGGGCTTGTAAGGCAGGACTTCTCTGGAGCAGAAGAGTGCCTCTTCCTGCGGTGTCGGTGGCGGAAGCAAAAAAGAAGGCGTCGCAGTCCCTGGAATGTGCGCGGGTGTGGAAGGAAGACGCAGCAAGGTCGTGCTGTCGTGCGGCCATGACATTCAGCCCAGGCCTGTACTGTTTGCAGGCGCTGCGTTCCAGAAGGCTGTGCGCCAGGGGGGAGGGACAAAGCGTCGTAACGATCACCGTCAGGAGAGGCAGGCGACTGACGCGGCCGGTGCGCCCAGAGACACGCTGGACAGTGCAGAAAAACGCATTCCAGCCTGGCAGGCGGTCCGGCGCCGAATGTGCTTTTGTGCCGTTTTCATATCCAGTCTTTGCCTGCGCCGGGCGTGACGCCGCCTATAAACCCGGTTCCGTCGCTTTTGCTGTGGTGCGCGCATAGCCGTGAACAGGTGCGTTCCTGTCCTTTTGCCGTCTTCCAGGTCAGGTCGGGCCTGCGCCACAAGGCAAAGGCCTCCCCGGCGTTCAGGGACAAGGAGGCTCTGGATCTCATGAAGATGGAGCGGCGTCCGGCCCAGGGGCTGTCTCCGCATATGTCGGTTTTCGCACGCTGGCCGCGCGGTGACCGCCCAGAGTAACTTCAAAAAAAGGCGGTCGGCTCCGGCAGGAACCCCCGCCCTGAACGGCTTCAGTCCGCCTTTGCGGTTTCCTGCCAGGAGGCGGAGCCATAGACGCGCTCCAGTTCTGCCGGTCATCCCCGGCAGGCCGATCTGTCAGCATGTGGCGCGGCAGAAGCTGCGTGCCGGGAACCGGTAGCCTGCTGCTGCGGGGCGTTGTGTGCCGGCGTTGCACAAAGATGGCGTTGCAGGAGGCTGAGCAGCAGCTTCATGTCCATGGGCTTGGTGATGTGCGCGTCCATGCCGTTTTTTAGGCAGAGAGCGATATCATCGGAAAAGGCGTCTGCCGTCATGGCAATGATGGGCACATGGGCGTCGGGTCTGTTCATGGCCCGGATGGCCCGGGTTGCCTGGTAGCCGTCCATTTCGGGCATGCGCACGTCCATGAGCACGAGATCGTAGTAGCCGTAGGCAGACGCGCGGAACATGTCCACACAGCGACGGCCGTTTTCGGCCCAGTCCAAGGTGAATCCCTGCCGCCGCAACAGCGTGCTGGTGATTTCCCAATTCAGCTCGTTGTCTTCGGCCAGCAGAATGCGCCTGCCTTCCCACTGCGGGGCGCCGTTTCCGGCCGGGTCCGCCGAGGGGCCGCCGTCCAGAGATTTGAGACCGTGGTAGAGCGTGGACTTAAACAGCGGCTTGGCAATGAAGCCCGTAATGCCGGCACGGCGTGCGTCTTCCTCCACCTCGCTCCAGTCGTAGGCAGACATGAGCAGCACGGGCACTTCGTCGCCAAGCACGCGGCGCAGTTGCAAGGCCGTCTCCACGCCGTTCATGCCGGGCATCTGCCAGTCCAGCAGCATCACATGGTAATCCTGACCCTGTTCATGGTGCTTTTTTGCCATGTCCACGGCGGTGCTGCCATTGAGCGCCCACTGCGCGCATACGCCCATTTCTTCCAGCGAGGCAGCGGCACTGCGGCACAGTTCTTCGTCGTCGTCCACCACAAGCGCGTTCCAGTGTGGCAGCTTGAGTGGTTCCTGCGTCTCCTGCACCTTGCGCATATCCAGCGTGATATGAAAGCAGGTGCCCTTGTCCAGCTCGCTTTGCAACGCTATGGTGCCGCCCATTTCGTCCACGAGGTATTTCATGATGGACATGCCGAGTCCTGTACCTTCGATGCGCTGCACGCTCGAATCTTCTTCCCTGGAAAAAGCTTCGTATATTTTTTTCTGAAATTCCGGAGACATGCCCTTCCCGGAATCCTGTACTTCAATATGGGTGCGCACATAGTCCTCTCCTCGTGGAGAGGGCTCCTGATACAGCCGGACCTGAATGTTGCCGTCCGCCGGCGTGAACTTGATTGCGTTAGAGAGCAGGTTCAGCATCACCTGTCCAAGGCGCACGCCGTCGGAATATACGTTTTCTGTAAGGATGTTGCGGATGCTGATGCCAAAATGCTGGCGCCGGGCCTTTACCAGCGGCTGCACTACGCCCACCATTTCATCCATGATATCACGCAGGGAAACGGGGCTGATGTTTAAGGACAGCTTGCCGTGCTCGATTTTTGACATATCCAGGACGTTGTTGATGAGGCCCAGCAGGTGCCGGCTGGCCAGGGCGATTTTGCTCAGACAGTCCCGAACGATTGCGGTATTGCCCGGATTTGAGGAGGCGATGGCCGTCATGCCCACGATGGCGTTCATGGGCGTGCGGATGTCATGGCTCATGTTGGAAAGGAAGTCGCTTTTGGCACGGTTGGCTCTGTCGGCCTCATCCCTGGCTTTTTTGAGCTCTTCAATTTGTCTTTTTGCAAAACGGGTGTAGAAAAAAAGCAGTGCCAGAATGGGCAAAGGCAAAAGCAGGCCTGCACCCACGGCTGTATAGAGACGCTGGCTCCACAATTTGGAAACAACAGTATCAAACGAGCCTTGCGGCATCATGGTGACCAGATACCACTGGGAATGGGGCAGGG
>DVMI01000026.1 GCA_018715085.1 Candidatus Avidesulfovibrio excrementigallinarum
TTTCATATAAAATAAAAGTAAAAATAATATGTTGCAATAAAATACAGCAACCTGGAACATGGTAGCCTTCAAATTTCACTTTACATGCATTTTCGGTGAACTTTCGGCAATCGGGATAGAAGGGAAAACGGGCTTGCGGCTACAAGCGGGGTGCGTTCCGGGTGTCGGGGCGCACAACCTTTTTACCCAAGCGAGAGGGAAACCATGAATCCTTGTGGAGGAAACGCGGTGCGTGCTGTGCGCCGCATGCTGAGTCTTTTGTTTGTGGCGTTTGCGGCGGCGTTGCTGGTGGCTGCGCCCGAGGCCGGTGCGGCGCAGCGTGCGCCGCGGTATGTGTTTTTGTTCATTGGCGACGGCATGAGCTATCCGCAGTTCCAGGCGGCGTCTGACTATCTGGGTGCGGTGCGTCAGGACGGGACGGACAGCAAGATCCTGCGCGGCGGCGAAAGCCTGTCGTTCATGAAGTTCCCTGTAGCGGGTTCGGCGGTGACGTACGATTCTTCGTCGTTCTGTCCTGACTCGGCGTCGACGGCCACGTCCATTTCGACGGGACACAAGACGTATTCCGGCGTCATCAACATGGACGAAGGCAAGACGCGCGCTTACGAGGCCATCAGCGAGAAGGTGCACCGTCAGAAGGGATTCAAGGTGGGCATCATCACCACGGTGAATTTGAACCACGCCACGCCGGCCGCGTTTTACGCCCATCAGCCGAGCCGCCGTCAGTATTATGAAATCGGCGAAGAGATGTTGAAGTCCGGGTTTGAATATTTTGCCGGCGGCGGCCTGCTCAAGCCCGCGGGTCAGGACGGCAAGCAGCCCAACCTGTACGAGCTGGCCGATGATTACGGCTACAAGCTGGTGCGCACGCAGGCCGGGGCCGAGGGCGTTTCTGCCAGCGACGGCAAGGTGATTCTGATTGACGAGCATCTGGCTGACGAGCAGTCCATGGCCTATGAAAACGACCGCGCCGACGGCATGTGGGCTTTGGCCGACTATGTGCGGAAGGGCATTGAGGTTTTGGACAACGAAAAGGGCTTTTTCATGATGATTGAAGGCGGCAAGATTGACTGGGCCTGCCACGCCAACGACGCCGGATCGACCATCAACGACACGCTGGCCCTGGCCGACGCTGTGGACGTGGCCCTTGCGTTTGCCGAAAAGCATCCTGACGACACGCTGATTCTTGTGACCGGCGACCACGAAACCGGCGGCCTGACCATTGGTTTTGCCGGTACCGACTACGACACCTATCTGACCAACCTGAAGAATCAGAAAATTTCCTACGCCCGCTTTGACAGCGACTATGTGTCCAAGTACCGCGCGCAGAAGACGTCCTTTGAAGACGTGCTGAAGGATGTGGAACGCCTGTTCGGCCTGAAGGCCAGCGGCAACAAGGGGGACACCCTGGTGCTGACCGAGTGGGAAATGGGCAAGCTGCGCGCGGCCTATGAACGCACCATGCGCGGTCCGGCCAAGACGAAGACCCAGGAAGAATATCTGCTCTATGGCACCTACGAGCCGTTGTCGGTGACCATCACCCATCTGCTCAACAACAAGTCGGGCATCAACTTTGCTTCGTATGCCCACACCGGCCTGCCTGTGGCGGTGTTTGCCCGCGGCGCCGGACAGGAACTGTTTGGCGGCTTTTATGACAACACGGCCATTTACACCAAGATGGCCAGCCTGCTGGACGTGAAGTAAGCACACACGGCGCGCGGCAGCCGCCGCGCCTGCAACGGGATGCGAGGGAGCGGGACTGTGCCCCGCTCTCTGGCGATCGGAGAAGGGAATGGCTTGCAGTTTGTTCAAACGGCTGGCCGGGCAGCGGCGCGAATGGCTGCCTGTGCTGGCCGGCATGGTGATTGCGGTGGTGCTGTTCTGGCTGCCCACGGGCTACGAGGGACATTTGCAGTACCGCGGCGCAGAGCGCTGTGTGGTGCGGGTGCTTGAGACGGACAACAGCACCATTGTAGACACCGGGCTTGTCCGTTCGGGCGAGCAGCTTTGCGTCATTGAGGCGCTTGACGGCCGCTTTGCCGGACGCCGCCTGCCCGGGGTGAACCTGCTCAACGGATCGCTGGAGTCCGACAAGCTGTTCCAGCCCGGGGACAAGGCCCTGGCCGTGATCAGCCTGCGCGACGGCGATGCCGGATCCGTGACGCTCATCGATCACTACCGGCTTGGGCACGAATGGCTTCTGGCCGGGCTGTTTGCGCTGTTTCTGGTGCTGGTGGCCGGACGGACGGGGGTGCGCGCGCTGCTTGCCTTTGCGCTGACCGTGCTCATGATCTGGAAAGTGCTTGTACCCTGCTATCTGGAAGGCTGGGACCCCGTGGCTGTGGGGCTGGCAGTGACCCTTGCGCTGACGGCCTGCACCGTGACCCTGGTGTACGGTTTTGACCGGCGGGCGCTGGCGGCCGTGTCCGGGGCGGCGCTGGGCACCCTGGTCACCTGCCTGCTGGGGGCGGCGTTTACCGACCTGTTCCGCATCCACGGTGCGGTCATGGGCGGTTCCGAAAGCCTGCTCTATGCGGGCTACGCGCATTTGAATCTGACCCGCATTTTCATGGCCTCCATGTTCATCGGCGCTTCCGGGGCCATGATGGATCTGGCGGTGGACATCACGTCGGCCGTGCAGGAAGTGGTGGACAAGCGTCCGGATCTGACGTGGCGTCAGGCCGCCCGATCGGGCATGAACGTGGGCCGCGCGGCCATGGGCACCATGACCACCACGCTGCTGCTGGCCTATTCCGGCGGCTATGTGGCCCTGCTGATGGTCTTTATGGCCCAGGGCACGCCCATTCCCCATATCTTCAATTACAAATATGTGGCCGCAGAGCTGACCGACACCCTGGTCGGATCCTTCGGACTGGTCAGCGTGGCGCCCTTTACCGCCCTGGCTGCGGGTCTTTTGCTTTGCAGGCCCCGGTCTGCCCGGGCATAGCCAGCCGGATTGCCGGATTGCCGGGCAGCGGGGAGGCGGGACAGCCGGACGGCGGGGCGCTGTCCGGCGTTTTTGCGCGCCTGTGTGGTGGACGGCAACCTGCGGGCAGGCTGTGCGGCGGAGGACCGGCCTGCCAGGCTGGCGGCGTGCCAGACGTTGCGCGGGGGGCGTGCAGGACCACGCAGGACGGCTGCACTTTTGGCGCGGCCAAACCCGCCATGCGCGCGCAGGCTGACAGCGCGGCAGCTGTTAAGACCGCGCACGCGCCTGTGTGGTGGCGGCCTGCTGGGAGCCGCTGGCAACCTTGCCGGGACAACGGGCGGCTCCCTGGATGCCTGCGGGGAGCTTTCAGCCTGACCCAAGTTCCGCCTGGATTTTTCTGACAAGTTCGGCTGCAGGCATGCCCATGGCCTGCGCTAGCGCAAAGATCACGGCAAGGCTGACGGAGCGCCTGCCCCCTTCAATCCCGACAAGATAGACCCGTTGAAGTCCGGCCTGATCGGCCAGAATCTGCTGCGTCAAGTGTCTTTTCCGTCGTTCGCGGAGGATGACGGTTCCTGTGGCTACCTGAAGCGAAAGATTGTTTTCCATGCTCCACAAGTAGCGGCACACTTGATTAAAAAAGTATATTATAATATACTTTTTTATTGGTGGCCGTACGCATTGCAAGCGCAGGCAGGCGCAGGCCGCCAGAAAATATGAATATAAGATTCGCTTTTGTTTTCAGGATGTTGTCAATGAGATAAACGCAATTTCTCTTTGCACTTCTTTCACAATGCGATGCGTGTGACGTGTTGGCCCAAGGGAGAAGACACTTCATGCCGCATGGCGAATGATCGTCGTAAAAACGAGCGTGCACAGTATGAAAAAAAGAGTGGAAACAAGGCGTCCTTACAGCCCGGCAGAAAAGGATGCCGTATGCGGAGGGGCCGTGCTGCAGTCCGTATTGTTCTGCCCGTGCTGTATGACAGTCTTGAAGAGCGTGCAGCCGTATCCGCCGGAGCGATGGCCGTTGCCCCTGTCTGGAAGCGCACAACGCAGCCTGCCAGGCAACAAAGCGCGCCGGACGCGGGGCCGGGCTTTTTCTTTCAGCGTGGCGGCCGCTGCCTGCGCGGGATGGCTGTGCCGGCACATTCTTCTGCATGGTACGGCGTATGAAAAAAGTTCTGACAGGGGTTGTGGCACTGGCCTTGCTTGTTGGCGCGTTTGTCCAGGCGGGGTTTGGGGACAGGGGCGCGCCGTTCCCGGCAACGCAGCAGCATGCGGCGCAGAGCGGCAGGACAGAGGAATTTTTTACCAGAGGCGAAAAGATCATTTTGCGGGATACCAGGCAGCAGAAGATTGCCGGAAGAACGGTCAGAACCCGGGATTCCAATATCGAACTTCACGCCCGGGACCGCCAGGGACGCCCGAACTATGGCCGGATGGCGCGCGGCCTGGCCCCGATTGGCCTTGACGGAAAACCGGTGGTCCTGCACCACCTCAGGCAGGAAGACGACGCGGTGATTGTCGAGGTCCTGGCCTCGGAGCACTATGAGTACTATAAAGACCTGCATTCCTATAAAAAAGAATCGGAGATCCGGCGGTCCAGCTTTGACCGGTGGCGGAACCGATACTGGAAAAAACGCGGGGACCAGCTCTGCCGGTAGATCCTGCCGCGCGCCCGTGTGCATAGGCTGAAAACCGCAGCGCGCAGGCAGGGACGGCCAGCGGCGTTGCGCGCCGGGCTGTTCTTTGGATACGGCCAGGCGGGCTGCACGGGGTGCGTTGCCCTGCTGGCAGCGTGTGCGCGCCCGCGCCGCGGCTTGCAAAAGGGCGGCCGGGAGGCGTGCCGTTGCTCCAGCGTTTCTGGCAAGCCGGTTTTTTGCCATCAGGCTGCCGCCTCCTCCCGCAGTTTTTATAGCTGCAGGCTCCCCCGACGGCAGGCCTGCCTTTCCCCGCGCTTTCGCATTCTTTCTCTTTTTTCCTCTCCCCTCTCTTTCTTTTCTTCTTTCTTTCTTTCTTTCTTTCTTTCTCTCT
>DVMI01000027.1 GCA_018715085.1 Candidatus Avidesulfovibrio excrementigallinarum
GGCTGCTGTTGCCGCTGCTGACTCTGACAGGGTGCGACCGCGCGCCCCAGACCTCTGCCCGGGCGCCCGCGCCGCTGGTAGGCGTCATGACCATCGAGGCGCGCGACGTGCCTGTAACCGGCACCTTTGTAGGACAGACGGCGGGTTCGCGGGCTGTGCAGGTTCGGGCGCAGGTCTCTGGCATTCTGGTCAGCCGGGATTATGAGGAAGGCAGCTTTGTCAAACAGGGGCAGCTTCTGTTCCGCATCGAGCCAGACACCTATAAAGCCGCACTCGAACAGGCCGAAGGCGCAGTGGGGCAGGCGCAGGCCTCGTTTACCCAAGCCCGGCGCAACCTGCGCCGCATCCGTACGCTGTCGCGTCAGAACGCTGTCAGCCAAAGCGATCTTGATAACGCCGAAGCGTCCTACGACAGCGCCAAGGCAGATCTGTTTGCCGCCAGGGCTGCACGTGACAAAGCCAAAATCGAACTGGACTACGCCTATGTGACCTCGCCCATTGACGGATATGCCAGTCAGGAAAATTTTTCGGTCGGCAACCTCGTATCCGCCGGCAGCAGCAGCGAAAGCCTGCTGACCGTCGTCAACCAGGTCAATCCCATTTACGCCAATTTTGCCATTCCAAGCCCCAACTACATGCGCATGCGCACCCTGGTCGCCCAGGGCCGCCTGAGCCTTGACAACATCCAGGCTCACATTGCACTGGCCGACGGCAGCGTATATCCGCAGGCCGGCAAAGTGCAGTTCATCGACAAGGCCGTCAATCCCAACACCAGTGTGGTCAGCTCCCGGGCCATCTTCGACAATCCCGGCCTCTTTGTCCTGCCGGGGCAGTTTGTGCGCGTGACCATCAGCGGCCCGGTACTGCGCAAGGCCATGCTCGTTCCGCAAAAAGCCGTCATCCAGACCCAGCAGGGCAGTGTGCTCATGGTGGTCACCCCCGAAGGCAGGGCCGAGGCGCGCCCCGTGCGCTTAAGCGACGCGCTGGGCGAGGACTGGCTGCTCGAAGAAGGGCTCGTTTCGGGCGAGCGCATTGTGGTGGAAGGCACCAACAAGGTCGTCCCGGGTTCTCTTGTGCGCATCGACCCGGCATTGAGCCGGACGCCCTCTGTGCAGGCGGATCTCCTCTCGCCCCATGCCATCGGCTCTGACACGAAGACGCAGGAGAACTGACCATGACGACGCCCCCTTTGCCGCTTGATCCTTCGTCTGCCTCCGCAGACGGCAGCAACAGGAACAGGCCGAACACGTCTTCTGCGGATTCGGCCTCTGTAACCGTCCCTTTTGCGGGCGTTTCCTCTCCGGCGTCAGACGCCGTACCGCCAAACACGCCGCCTCCGGCACCGCCACGGTCCTCTGCCGATTTGGCAGCCGGCTCCCCCGCGCCGCATCCTGTGCGTGAAAACTTTTTCCTGCGCCGGCCTATTTTTTCTACAGTCATTTCACTGATCATCACCCTTGTGGGCGCGTTGGCCATCGGCGCGCTGCCCATCGAACAGTACCCGGATCTGACGCCGCCGCAGGTGACCGTTTCCGCCACCTATTCCGGAGCCAGCGCCGAAACGGTGGCCGAAACGGTGGCCTCACTTCTGGAAAGCCAGGTCAACGGCGTGGAAAACATGATCTACATGAACTCCGTCAGCGCCGGCACCGGCTCCATGAGCCTTAACGTGGCCTTTGCCGTGGGGACAGATCCCGATCAGGCCGTGATCGACGTCAACAACCGCGTGCAGCTGGCCCTGCCGCAGTTGCCGCAGGCGGTGCAGCGCATGGGGCTGACTGTGGAAAAAAAGTCCCCGGCCATTTTGCAGATCGTCTTTCTCAGTTCGCCCGACGGACGCTTTGACACCATCGCCCTGAGCAATTATGCCCTGCTGAATATTGTGGACGAGCTCAAGCGCCTGCCCGGTGTGGGCAGCGTGCAAAACTTTGCCGCGCAGGACTACGCCATGCGCGTGTGGCTTAACCCGCAGCGCATGACGCAGCTTGGAGTGACACCCTCGGACATTGCCCGGGCCATCAACGATCAGAACGCCCAGTTTGCGGCAGGCCGGATTGGTGAAGAGCCGCTGGATCAGACCACGGCTGTGACCTGGCAGATCATCACCCAGGGGCGTCTGTCCACACCAGAACAGTTCGAGCAGATTATCTTGCGGACAGGCAGCGACGGCTCCATCCTGCGTCTTGGCGACGTGGCACGGGTGGAACTTGGCGCACAGAACTACAACTTCCAGGGCCGGGAAAACAACATTATCGCCGTGCCTATCGGCATTTTCCTTGCGCCGGGGGCCAACGCACTGCAAACCGCCACGTCGGTCCGCAAGACCATGGAAACGTTGTCCGAACGCTTCCCGGCGGGCATGACCTGGGATATTCCCTACGACACAACGACCTTTGTCAAAATCTCCATCGAGGAAGTGGTCAAAACGCTTTTTGAGGCCATGCTCCTTGTGTTTCTGGTAGTTTTTCTCTTTTTGCAGAACTGGCGGGCTACCCTCATTCCCTGTCTTGCGGTGCCGGTTTCCATTGTCGGCACGTTTGCCGGCATGTACGCCCTGGGCTTTTCCATCAACTCACTGACGATGTTCGGCCTTGTGCTGGCCATCGGCATGGTGGTCGACGACGCCATTGTCGTGCTTGAAAATGTGGAACGGCATATCGAAGACGGCCTTTCGCCAAAACAGGCCACAGCACGAGCCATGGCAGAAGTGACCGGCCCGGTCATCGCCATTGTCCTGGTGTTGTGTGCGGTGTTCATTCCCGTGGCCTTCACCGGAGGCATGGAAGGCCGCATGTACCAGCAGTTTGCCATGACCATTGCCGTGTCGGTCGTCATTTCCGGCTGTGTGGCGCTGACCTTCACGCCAGCCCTCTGCGCACTGCTGCTCAAGGGCGCACGCCCTGCGCCGGCGCGCTTCTTCCGTGCCTTCAACGCGCTGTTTGAACGCGTGACAAACGGTTATGTGGCTCTTGTCGGCCTGCTCATACGGCGGACGTTACTTACCGTGGGCCTGTTTGTCATCGTGCTGGCCGGCATCGGCAACCTGTTCGAAAAAGTGCCCACTGGTCTTGTGCCCAATGAGGATCAGGGCTACATCATCGGCCTTATTGTCCTGCCCGACGGCGCCTCTCTCAGCCGCTCCATCGCTGTGGCCGAGACCGTTTCAGCCAGGCTCATGCAGGATCCTGTCGTGTCGCACGTCATGTCCTTTGCCGGCATGGACGCGATCAGCAACGCCTCAAAAACCAACTATACCACTCTGTTCATCTCTATGATCGACTGGAAGCAGCGCCCCAGTCCCAGCCAGTCGTCCTACGCGCTGGTCCGGCGGCTGCTCGCCATGGGTGCGGAGATTCCCGAGGGTGTCATGCTGGCGTTCAATCCTCCGCCCATCAGCGGCATGAGCAACACCGGCGGGTTTGAAATGTGGGTCCAGAACCGGTCTGGCGGCAGCAGCGCCGAACTTGCCGCCGTGACCCGCAATCTGGTGCAGGCGGCCAACCAGCGTCCCGAACTGCAGGGCGTGAGCACAACCGTCAGTGTCGACTCGCCCCAGCTGCGGGCTGTGCTGGATCGCGAAAAGGCCCGTACCCTTGGCGTCAATGTGTCGGACGTGTTCGACACCATGCAATCCACCTTTGGGTCAAACTACATCAACGACTTCAACCTGTACGGGCGGACATTCCGTGTTTATGCGCAGTCTGAGGCCGATTTCCGGACGTTTCCCGACAGCTTGAAGGACGTGTACGTCCGCAGCGCAACCAACGGCATGATCCCGCTTGTCTCACTGGTTACAGTAACCCCCGTCAGCGGCCCGCAGGCCGTCGAGCGGTTCAACAACTTCCCCGCAGCCAAGGTCATGGGCAATCCCGCGCCCGGCTACAGCTCAGGTCAGGCCATGGCGGCCATGACCGAACTTGCGGCACAGCATCTGCCCCAGGACTACACCATTGCCTGGTCAGGCACGTCCTACCAGCAACAGCAGACTGGCAGCGGGAACTTTCTGGTGTTTGCGCTGGCGCTGCTGATGGTGTTCCTGATTCTTGCCGCCCAGTATGAAAGCTGGAGCCTGCCGCTGACCGTTCTCACTGCCGTGCCGTTTGGCGTGTTTGGCGCGCTGCTTGCCGTCTGGCTGCGCGGGGTGGACAACGACATCTATTTCCAGATCGCTCTGGTCATGCTCATTGGCCTGGCTGCCAAAAACGCCATCCTGATCGTGGAATTTGCCGTGGAAAAAGTCAGGCTCGAGCACAAGCCCCTGCTGGAGGCCGCCGAAGAAAGCGCCCGGCTCCGTTTCCGGCCCATTATTATGACATCCATCGCCTTTGTGCTGGGCTGTGTCCCCCTGGCCATAAGCTCCGGAGCAGGCGCGGCCAGCCGGCAGGCCATCGGCACAAGCGTCATCGGCGGCATGCTGGCCGCCACCATCCTGGCGCCACTGTTTGTCCCGTTCTTCTTCCGCTGGATCATGGGTGCTGCCGCCAGACTGCGCGGCCAGGCAACCAGGCCCGCACAGACCGGTCAGCAGGCCTCTACGCAGCCGGCAAGACCTGATCCGGCCTCCAAAGAACAGTGACGCCGTGGCAAGTCCGGATAAGGCAACCCGGGTTTTTCTGCACCAAAAACACGCGGCCGGATCGCAAGGCCGGCAGAAAAAGGCGGCGGAATGGGGTCCGGTGGCGGCAAATCCAAAGGCATAACTATGGATACAGCACCCTGCATGACCGTGCATCCAGAAGCGGCAGCAACGATGGCTGCCAGAGAGCCGAAAACGCCCTTTGCCCTTTGGCGGCAACAACACAAAGCCACGGACAACGGCGCCTGCAATGCCAACAGACATGCGCTTTGCCGACAGCGTTCACCCCTTCTGCATGCACCGTCCGTCCCGCGGCTGCCAGACGCTTTGCGCCGCAGCCTCCATACGGCCCCAGGGTGGAAAACTCTTTTTCTTTCTTCAGGCACAGCAACTTTGAACTGTCATAAGGAAATAACGATGAAACGCCCCCTGTCGCGCCTGGCTTTGGCTGCCTTTGCCGTGTCCGGCCTGCTGCTGGCCGGCTGTTCACTGGCCCCGGACCTTCAGCCGCCTGCCCTGTCCATGCCGGAAACCTGGAACGCCCCGGACGGGATGGACGCTTCTGCCGGCGAAGCCCTGTCCGCCCGCTGGTGGACACGATTTGGCGATCCGGCGCTCGACCGCCTGGTCGACGAAGCTTTTGCCCACAACCGGGATCTGCTGGCGGCGCTGGCGCGCGTGGAATACGCAAGGGCGCAGCTGGGCCTGTCCAGGGCCGAACAGTTCCCGCAGCTTTCGGGCCAGGCCGTAGCCCAGCCCACTTATGTGAACGGTACGCTTGTCACCAGCCAGGCCCCCTACAGCGCCGCATTTTCAGTCTCATGGGAGCTTGATCTGTGGGGGAAATACCGCAACGCCACGTCCGCGGCCAGATCCCGGCTCGCCGCGTCGCAGTCCGCCTGGGCCGCTCTGCGCCTGACCCTGGCCGGACAGGTTGCCAGTGCCTATTTTCAATTGCGCAGTCTTGACCTGCAACTGGCCACGGCAGAACGCACGCTCCAGTCGCGCCAGGCTGCGCTGACCATCAATCAGGCCCGGTACGAAGCCGGCCTGATCAGCGAACTGGACCTGACCCAGGCGCAAACAGTGGTCGAAACAGCCCGGACTGCCCTGTTCCGCACACGGACCTCCATTGAGTCGGCCGAAGGTTCCCTTGCCGCGCTGCTGGGACGCTCCCCCCGAGACATCCTGTTGAACCGCCTGGAAAGGGGCCGCGCCCTGGAAGACCTGCCCGCCCCGCCCGTCATCCCCGCCGGCGTGCCATCAACGTTGCTGGCCCGCCGGCCAGATTTGATCGAAGCCGAACAGAACCTTGCCGCAGCCAACGCCGATGTGGGGGTTGCCCGCGCGGCCTGGCTGCCCTCCATTTCTCTGACAGGCGCTCTGGGCGTAATCAGTCCCCAGCTGGCCGATCTGTTCCGTTCCCCGCTGGATACGCACAGCTATGGCGGCAGCGCTGCCGTGCCTCTGATCGATTTCGGACGTGTCAGGGCCGGCGTCGAAGCCTCCCAGGCCCAGCTGAAAGAACAATATGCCGCCTACGAGCAGGCCATCCTCAACGCGTTCAGCGACGTTCGCGGTGCCCTGGCCGCCCAGCGCGAAAGCGCGCTTGTGGTTGCCTCGCTGGAACAGCAGGTCCGGCAGTTCCGCCAGGCCCTCCATCTGGCGCGCCTGCGCTATGACAACGGCTATTCCCCCTACCTTGACGTGCTCGACGCGGAACGCTCGCTCTTTCAGAGCGAAATGGACCTTGCCACCGCGCGCAGCGACCGTCTTGTCAGCGTCGTCCGTGTCTGCATGGCTTTAGGCGGGGGTTGGCAGGAAGGCGCCGGCCCGGACAGCGCCACAGCACCGCAGCCCGCCACCTCCGTGCCGTCAGCCGCACCCCAGCGGCCTTAACCCCCTGACGGACTGACACAAAACAGCAAACCGGGTCCTTGTTCCATCCTGCATGGAACAGGCCTTTTCCCCGGCTTATCCCTGGGATTTCACTCCAGGCGAGATGGACAAAAAAGAGTATTTTATATATTTTTTATATAAAACATTGATGTACGAACACGGCATGAAGCGTTCCTGGCCGTGCTGCACATTCCGGCGTGTCACCCCAAAAAAGACCATGCAAAAAACATTCGACGCCATGGCAGCATGTTGACAAAAGGCATGGCCAATCCGCACAGGAACGCCTGTCAGAACGCTACCCCCCTCCAGATTATTTGGATACTGCGTGCGGAAGAGAGAGAAAAAAAGAAAGCCCCCGTCAGCAGTAACGGGGGCTTTCTTTCCTTAGTTCATGCCGGCCGTTGCGGCCTGACCGGCGCCAGAGTGCGTTACCTTGCCTGTGCGGCGGGGATTACGGCAATATCCTGATTGGCCGCCCACAGGCTGACGTCTTCCTTGCGGATGGCGGCAGCCATAAGTCCGGGGAATTGATCGGGCGTACAGGCAAAGGAGGGCACACCAAGCGCAGCGAGCTTTGCGCCAAGCTCTCTGTCATAGGACGGCGCACCGCTGTCGCTCAAAGCAAGCAACGTGATCATGGTCACGCCGGATTCCTTCATTTCGGCAGCCTGCCGCAGCAGTTCGTGTTCTACGCCGCCTTCGTACAGGTCGGATATCAGAACAAAGATGGTGTTCCGGGGTTCCCTGATGAGCTCACGGCAATAGGTCACGGCACGATTGATGTCCGTTCCTCCGCCCAGTTGCGCACCAAACAGGATGTCAACAGGGTCAGTACAGTACTCCGTCATGTCTGCAATTTCGGTATCGAAAAAGACAATCCGGGTGGTCAGAGACGGCAGGGATGCCATGACAGCCCCGTAAAGGCTTGAATACACAATGGATTCAGCCATGGATCCGCTCTGATCGACGCACAGCACGATCTCCCGCTGCACGCGACGGGCTTTGCGCCCGTAGCCTATGAGCTTTTGCGGCACCAGCGCGTGGTAGTCCGCCTGCCAGTGCTGCAGGTTGGCGCGGATGGTCGAATTCCAGTCAATTTCCGCATGGCGGGGCCGCCGGATATGTGTAGCCCGATCCAGCGCCCCGGTTACGGCACTGCGCAACGGTTCTTCAAGGCGCTGCATCAGTTCGTCCACCACGGTACGCACAACCTGCCGGGCTGTCGTGCGGGTCTCCTCCGGGATGACGTCGTTCAATGCCATAAGCTGGGTGACAAGCTGGATATCCGGTTTGATGGACGACAGCAGTTCTGGATCAAGCAGCAGCGACTTAAGATGCAGCCGTTCCAGCGCTTCCTGCTGCAGCACCTGAACCAGCGAATCAGGAAAATAGGTGCGGATGTCGCCGAGCCAGCGGCTCACAGAAGGCGCGGAATCTCCATAGCCGCCACGCCGTCCCCTCTTATCCTGATCGTAGAGGAAGGCAAGCGCTCCGTCGCGCTTTCTGTCTTCCTGCGAAAGGACGAATTTCTGCCCGGCTTTTCCCTCGCAGGCGTCGCCAAGAATCAGACGCCAGCGCCGCATGCGTTCCTGCGCCATATTCATCGCGCCACCTCCTGCAAACCGAGTATGCGCCGGATCAGCGGGGCAATGAGCCCCGACGCCGTCTGCAGTTCCTGCATCTGTGCTGCAGCCTTCTGACCTTCCTGCAGCCCGGAGGCTGGCTGGGGAGAGACGCCCTCCGGCGTCTGCCGGGCCGCCTCCTGTGAAGCCTGTTCTGCCCGCTCACCCAGCGAACGGCGTTCAGCCTGGGGCGCTTCGGAAAAGACGCGGCGCAGCAGAGGCATGACGTGCAGGAAAGCGTCCTCCGAAAGGCCAAGCAGCCAGGAGTCCACCACCTGCCAGAGTACGGCGTCATGCAGCAGAATCAGCGTGTTGTCTTCCAAAAATCCTGTCAGCCAGTCTGCGGAGTGCGCCGCGTCCTCCCCACGGGACAGCGCGCGCGACAGCTCGCGTTCCACAGCAGGTGCGTCCATCCGGCGGGCGTCAATAAGCAGCCGCACAAACAGCCCCCGGAGGAACGGGTGCGCCGACTGGCGCCCGACAAGCTGCAGCAATGTATCAAGCCACGTCTCAAAATGGCCTTCTTCTTCAAGCAGGCGCAGGGCGGCGTGTACCTTAACGACGGCCTGTCCCAGCGTACGGGCGAGCTCGATCTGAATGCCCGAACAGGCCCATGGCAACGCCAGCAGGGCACGGGGCACCATCCCGGACAGGACATCCCTGACCATGCCCGCGTCAAACTGCCGTACCCCACCGTAGCGCAGCACGCCTGCAAGCGGCGGAATGGCCTGCAGCAGCTGCAGGCAGTCACCGCTCTGTGCCGCCCGCGTCTCCAGTGCCTGCAACAACGGAGGCAGCAGATCCGGCAGGTTGACAAGCAGGGTTTTCTCGAACAGACGCGCCAACTCCGCCGGTCCGGCCTCCGCAGCCCGTTCGGTCAGCAACGTGGCGAGCGCCTGAGGAATGTCCTTGCCCTTCCGGCTGGCCTGCACAACAGCCAGTGCCACGTCAGGACTCCAGCAAATCCGCCAGGCTTCCTTGAAGGTGCCTGCACCGCGCCCTCGGGCTTCGTCCAGCGCACCAAAGCCGATCTCGAGCAGGTCCAGACGATGGAGGAACGCACTGCGCTCCGCATCCAGCGGTTTGCGCAAATCAAGCACGAGTATTTTTTCTTCGGCAGAAAAAGGAACGCGCAGACGCTTGCCTTCCCGGGCAATATCCCGCTGCAGAGGCGCAGCCGGGGCCTCTGGCGGCAAGGCGCCTGTGGCTTCCCCCACAAAAAGTTTGCGTCGGATGAGCTTGAGGCGCATGTCGTTGCCCATGCAAACCGTGGCGCGCAACCCCTCGTACAGTTCGTCCAGGCCAGGCAGCGACCTGCCCCGCAGGCCGGCGAGGCCTTCCGCCAGGCGTACGCTTTCAATCAGGTGCGCCGGGGAGCAGTCCAGCCCTTCCTGCCGCAGCAGGTTTGCCGCCCGATGCAGCCAGCGCGCCGTGCGATCCGGCGTTGTCCCGTAATGCCAGAGGAATTCGTACCACGCCGGGGACGGCACGCCCGCCGCATAGCCGTCTTCCACGGCCAGGTTGGCATAACTCCAGATAGACCAGGTGGCCTCAACCTTTTCTTTGGGAAGGCCCTTCAACAGAGCGGCATCGTCCTTTGCCGGCGGCATGCTCTCCAGCGCAGGCACATGCCACGCCCCGCAGACAACAGCAATCTTCTGATAACCTTCCTTCTGCGCCCGGCGCAGGCAGGTGCGCATGGCTGCCTCGCGCAAGGCTTCAACGCTGGCCCTCCGCCCTTCCGGCCTGGGGCTGCGCCCGCGCAATTCACGCATCATGAAGGCCACGGCCTCAAACAGTTCTGTACCGTCCAGCCGCTCTTCCACAAGGGCGGACCACCACGCTTCGCCATCCTCATAACCGGCAAGCTGACCGAGCTTCTGGAAGGGATCCGTCCACAATGCCGCCTCTGACGCGTCATCAGCCTGCTGCGGCCCGGTTTCTTCTTCTCCCTCAGCGCAAGAGTCTGCTTCTCCGGCCTTGCCGGCTTCCCCGGCACACAAAACCTCATGCTCCTCTGCGGCTTCTTCAGCCAGTCGTTCCGCAGCGGCGCGATCCTCCTCCGCCCACGCTTTTTCCAGCGCAAAATGGTGCGCAAGCGGCAAATCCATGCAGCGCAGGGCAATGCCCTTCCGTACAGCGTATTGCGCAGCCTGCCATTCGGGCGAAAACGACGCGTACGGGTAGAACACAGCCTGGCGGGGATTATCCTGCGCATAGATCATCATCGCGACCGGCGGTTCCATGCCCTCTCCGGCAAAGGCGAACAAGGCTTCCCCTTCAGGCGGGCCTTCAAGCAGCAGGCAGTCGGGTTCCCACGCCTCCAGGGTCTGGCTCAGAGTCCGCGCGCAGCCAGGCCCGTGATGTCGTATGCCGAAAATCCGCACTTCGGCAGCCATGGCCACTACTCCACATCCCGGCAGGCCCGGTAAAGATCGTCCCACTCGTAATGCTGCTTCACCACCCGATCAAGGTATTCCTGCCAGACAATGGCGTCCTGCACGGGATCCTTGACAATGGCCCCGACAAGACTTGACGCCACGTCCGCGGCCTGCACGCGGCCATTGCCAAAATGCGCCGCCAGCGCCATGCCGTTGGTCAGCACGGACACCGCTTCCGCCGGGCTCAATGAGCCCGAAGGCGTCTTGAGGCGGTGTTTCTTGTCTTCGGTGCACCCTTCGCGCAGCTCCCTGAAAATACGGACCACGCGGCGCACTTCCTCCAGCGCCGGCGGCTCCGCCGGCAGGGCAAGGTTGCGTCCCATTTCTGCAACGCGCTTGCTCACAATGGCCGTTTCTTCCTCTTCTGTGGAAGGCACCGGCAGCACCACCGTGTTGAAGCGCCTTTTCAGGGCCGAGGACAGCTCGTTGACCCCCTTGTCCCGGTTGTTGGCCGTGGCAATGATGTTAAAGCCGCGCAGAGCCTGCACCTCTGCGCTCAGTTCGGGCACAGGCAGAGTCTTTTCGGACAGGATGGAAATCAGCGTATCCTGCACGTCCGCGGGGATGCGCGTCAGTTCTTCCACACGGGCAATGCGCCCTTCCTGCATGGCACGCATGATGGGGCTTGGCACCAGTGCGTCAAACGACGGCCCGCGGGACAGAAGTTCTGCATAGTTCCAGCCATAGCGCAGCTGTTCCTCGCCTGTGCCGGCAGTGCCCTGTACAAGACGTGTGGAATCGCCGCTGATGGCCGCGGCAAGATGTTCTGAAACCCATGACTTGGCCGTACCCGGCACGCCATACAGCAGCAGCGCCCGATCCGTGGCCAGGGTTGCCACCGCCACCTCGATCAGGCGACGCGAGCCGATATACTTGGGGCTGACCACAAAGCCGTCTTCCAATGTGCCCCCGAGCAGATAGGTGCAGACCGCCCAGGGCGAAAGTTCCCAGTGTTCGGGACGCGGACGCGTATCCTGCCGTTTGAGAGCCTCAAGCTCTCCGGCGTAAAGCTGTTCGGCATGCTGACGCAGAAAATCCTTTTCGGGCGTTTGTTTCTCCATGGTAGTCTCCTTGTTCCTCAAACCTCTCCGGCCCGTGCGCGGAATTGCAAGATCTCTCCAAGTTTCTGCCGCTCCCTTTCGAACAGCGGGCGCTCCGGCGGCAAAGTCAGCGCCTCAATCAACGCCTCCAGCAAATCAGGCGGAAAAAGCCAGGCCAGATGATACAAAATCAGGCACATCCCGCCGGTTCCTCTGAAGCGCCAGTACGTCCACTCGCTAAAAAACTGGGGCTTGTTGTCCCTTTCATTCTCGTAAGCCCAGAGAGCAGAAAAATTCCGTCCCCAGAAATTTTCAATCTTGTCGTCTTTGCCTGCTGCCGCCGCCTTCTGAAAAGCCTCCGCCCTTCTATGGACTGCCTCAATGTACGCCTGGCAGATCTCGCGCGACAGGGTAAACGGCGCATACACCAGCATCTGGCCTGCCAGCGCGTCGCTGACCCTGTAATTGCCGCCCTCGTACCGAAGCAGCTCCAGCAGCCGGCGTTCGACTTCCTGCTGCGGCAGCATCACGGCCGCAAGCGTGCCAAAAAAGCCCAGCCCCTGAGGCACGCCGTTTGTGCCGGCCTCTTCTTCCAAGGCGGCATCCAGCGCGGCGCGCAGCCAGTCCCGGTTGCCCTCCAGCAGAATGCGCCCCCCCACGGCGGAAGCCTGCACCGGATCCTTGAGGAGTACGGGTAAAAGTTCCCTGTATTCCCTCCCGGTCTGGGCAATCCACCAGTCCAGGGAATAGGTGCTCAACAGGCTCCCGTTTGTGTACATTTCCAGCACGCCCTGTTTTTTTGCCTCTTCCGTAGGGATGAGCTTTTTGCCCTTCCAGGCAAACAGCTGTTCTGCAGCATGCTGTTTTGAGAGATCGCTTTCCGGCAACAGGCTCAGCAGAACGGCAGCCGGACTGAGTTCAGACGGCTTTTTCTTTTTCTGACTGCACGCTTCCAGCAGGGGGATATCCTCGGCCGACAGTCCGATCAGCAGGTCATACAATAAGCCTTCATGCTTGTGAAACTGCGTGCGCAGCAGGGGATCTGCCAGTTCCCGTCCGGCACGGGGGTCACGCGCACGCAGGCGGCGCAGCAGCACACTCCGCACGCCCGGCGAAGCCTCTTCCCACGGCGGAAGATCCTCTTCTCTGGCCTGTTCCGCGGCAGCCACCTCGCAATTGGAAAGCAGCCGGGTCCACGAGGGATTGTCACGGCACAGCTGAATGCCTGTTTCCCCCAGGACGCCGTACACCTCGTCATGCCGCCCCTGCGTTCCCCACTGCACACCAACAGGCAGAAACACGCATGGCAGGCGCTCGCCACGCCGGCGCATCCATGCAAGAATCTGATAAGGGTAATCGGAAAAAAGCGCCGTTGGGTTCAAGCCTTCGGGAAGGGTTTCCTCCACCCAGGCCATGCCTTCGTCATCCCCCTCCTGCGGGGCTATGCTCTCGATCGTGCTCAGCTCCATAATCCCGGAAGTCAGAAGACACTTTCGCGCCTCCTCTTCCTGAAGCCCGGCGCCTTCCCGGCCTGCAAGCGCCTGCATTTCGCGCAGCACGGCACCCTCGGGGGAATCCTCCTGCGCAAGGGCCGCCGTCCCGCCCTTGTCGCTGCCGACAATGCAAAGGCGGGCAAGATTGCTTATGGCCATAGATCCTTCCTTCAGACGCCGGACACGCGGCCCGGCGCCTTCCCGCTGTTCGGATTACAAAAAGGTATCAACCGGATACGCACGCTCCCAGGGAAGCGCCCCTTCCCGCCACGCCCGCAGCGGCAGGAACCCGCTCCCGGTCCATTCACCGAAACAGTGCACGGGCGAGGCCAGCGTGAGGGCATGCAGGGCCCAGGCCATGCGTTCGCTGCACGAGACAACAAGCGGCAGCTTCCGCCCGTCAGCCAGAAAAACCTGAAGTTCCCCTTCCTTGCCGCAGTGCAACCGCACGGCAGACAGCTGCAGCGGCCAGCGCCACAGCCACGGATTGGCGGCCATCTGTTCCCGTACGCGCTGTACGGCAAGAGCGGCGTCGACAACCGGCGGCTCCGCCTCCGGAGCAGGCACAAAATTTTCTGTCGTCAATGCGCGCTGCCGCACCGTTCCGGGATAAAAAGCCACCTCACCCGCAAACGTGTCGCCGGGGTTGAACACCCCCGGAAACCCGACCTTCTGAGGGGCATAATCCTGAATCAGGGCTGTTGCGCCTTCGTCATTGCCCAGCCAGACACGCCGCTCACGGATGCGGCCAAATTCTTCCATGGCCACACCAAGCACGCGCCACACGCCTCCCAGGCGCTCGCCCCCGGCAAGCACTTGCTCCTTGTCCAGCGTCATCCCCAGCGCCAAAAACAGATCGTACCGTTCCGCCTCCGAAAGGCGGTCGCGCCCCCGAAAGGCCTCCACCAGCAGCTGCAAGCGCCCCATAAGGGTTACAAGCCGCTCCAGAGACTCTTCATCCTTGCAGCCTTCATACTCTTTTTCCATCTTGCCGATCATGAGCGCAAGGCCGGGAAGCTGCGTGTCCACCAGCCGTTTGCTCAAATCGTGCAGCCAGCCGGCGCTGACTCCGTGCCGCACGGCGTCGATCATGCGCTCGGACAGCAGGTCCATCCCCTCGGTCATGAGCGGCAGATGTGCCTCTACCCGTTCCGCAAAGGACACATTTTTCTTCTTGCTTTTCTTTCGGGCGCCGTCCCCGGCCTCTTGGCCCGACGCCGCTCCCTGCCGCCGTGCACGTTTTTCGCGCCACTCCTGCACCCAGTCGGGACAGCTCCCGCCCAGCGCTTTGCCATTTTCAGCCCGCAGGAACAACAGCCCCAGCACATGCTTGCAAGGAATTTTCCGGCTCGGGCATGAGCAGGAAAAACCGACTTCTGATTGCGACGCGTCCACGCGCACCTGATAGGGCTTGCTGCCGCTGCCCTTGCACAGCCCCCACAGAAAGCCGTCTTCCTCGCCGACTTCCTGCCAGGAAGCCGGTTTTGCCAACCCCTTCCCGGAACGAATGGACGACTCGTCAGGTGCCAGGCCTTCTATTTCCTGTACAGAAAACTCCACAACGCCCCTCCCGGTCTGAAGAACTTGGTTCCCCGCATGGGTGTCTTCTACAAACAACTAAAAATGAAAGCAACGACCGCGCCCCGTCCCGAAAAACGCTGGCAGGCCCCAGGCATACCCCGCATGGCATGGAATACAAAGTACAAACTGTGATATGCCGGCTGGCTATTACATTTTTTGCACGCCCGCCAATGAGCCAAAAAAACAGCCTGCGAAGGAACTGAAAATCGTCATCCCGGCTGCCTTGGCATTACACACCTGCGGATTTTTCCAGCTCGTGTTCTCTGTTGCACTTCTCCCGACAGGCCTCTTTGGCGCAGCCTTTCTTTCAAAGAAA
>DVMI01000028.1 GCA_018715085.1 Candidatus Avidesulfovibrio excrementigallinarum
TTTTTTTCACGCTAGTTACAAAAAACTCAAAAGCACTCACCCGCAGTGACGCATGCCTGCTAACAGGCCGGTCAGCCGCGGGGGCCCTTTCGGACTGGGCAGAGTACTATCAGGTAATAACTTGTTGTTACTTTATAATCTCAAATAAAACCAACGCCGTCGCACCGGCTGTCCTCTGCTGGTTGCCGATAGTGCGCAATGGAATTTTTGCCCTCCGTTCTGTACTTAATCCTCCCGGGAGTGCTGGACAGGTTGTAAGAATTTAACTACAATTCTGATGATAAAATGGATTTGACTTCAACCCGTTTTATCCGATTACCACCCCCATAGTCGAGGAGCGCCATGGACAGCATCAATCTAAGAGCTCGCGACGAGGCCTTCATCCGCCAAGTGGAAGAAGAAAGCGGCCAGAACGTTTCCACCTGCTACCAGTGTGGAAACTGTACGGCAGGCTGCCCGTGCGGGCCCGTCTACGACCTTCAGGTCAACCAGATCATGCGAGCCATTCAGCTCGGTGACAAAAAGACCGTTTTGGAAGCCGCATCCCCCTGGCTTTGCGTTTCCTGTTCCACCTGTTCGGCCCGCTGCCCGAACGACATTGACGTTGCCCGCGTCATGGACACCGTGCGTCATATCGGCCGTCGCGAGGGCAAAACCAAATATGTCATCAACGCGTTCTGGGATTCGTTCCTCCAGACCGTGCGGTTCTGCGGGCGCAGCTATGAACTTGGCATCATGGCCCTGTTCATGCTCCGGACCGGCCGTTTCTATACCGACCTTGATCTTGCGCCGCGGATGCTGCCCAAGAAAAAAATGCCCTATGTGCCCCATTTGATCCGGGGCAAGGCTGCCGTGGGCCGTATCTTCAAGCGGTTCAACGACATGCAGCAATACGACGACTGAGGACCCCCTGACGCCACACAGCCCGTTGCGCCGCCTGCCCTTTTGGGACAGCTGCGCCGCGGATGTAAAGAGGATCTACCCATGAAATTTGCGTACTACCCCGGATGCTCGGGCAAGGGGACCTCGGTGGAATACGAAATCTCCACCAAGGCCGTCTGTTCGGCGCTGGGCATCTATCTGCAGGAGCTCGCAGACTGGAGCTGCTGCGGCTCCACGCCGGCCCATGCCACCGACACGCTGCTGTCCGCCGCCTTAAGCGCCCGCAATCTGGCCCTTGCTGCCGAATCCATGAAGCACAGCGGCGCAACCAGGCTGGCCACGCCCTGTCCCAGCTGCCTGGCTAACCTGAAGACCGCCCGGCATCACATGGCCAACCAGGAATTCCGCAAAAAAGTCGACAAGCTCCTTGACTCGCCCTGTCCGCCTCTTGGCCCCAAGGGCGAAGAACCCCTGCCGGAAACCTATTCGATCCTGCAGCTGCTTGTGGAAGACTACGGCCTTGAGAACATCGCAGCCAAGGTCGTCCGCCCGCTCAAGGGTCTGAAGGTTGCGCCCTATTACGGCTGTCTGCTCAGCCGCCCGGCGCCCATCATGAAGTTTGACGACCCGGAAAATCCGACGTCCATGGATCGGCTCCTTGAAGCCCTGGGCGCGGAAGTTGTGCCCTTCCCGCTGAAGACCGAATGCTGCGGCGCCGCCATGGGGATTCCCCGTCGCGACATCACCGCCCGCCTGAGCGCCCGTCTGCTGGACGCGGCCACAACCTTCGGCGCAGACATGATTGCCGTGGCCTGCCCGCTGTGCCACATGAACCTCGACCTGCGTCAGGCGCAGGCCGCCAAGGCGTCCGGCGTCTCGTACGACATGCCGGTGCTGTACTTCACGCAGCTGATGGGTATCGCCCTCGGCCTGCCCGACAGCGATTTGGCGCTGGATAAGCTGAGCGTCAGCCCGGCCGCCGCCCTGCAGAAGATAGGCAAGGAGATTTCGGCATGAGAATCGGTGTATTCATCTGCCATTGCGGTTCCAACATCGCCGGTACGGTCGACTGCGCGCAAGTAGCCCAGAATGCCAAAGCGTTCCCGGAAGTCGCCTTCGCCACCGACACCATGTACACCTGTTCCGAACCCGGACAGGATGAAATCGTGGCGGCGGTCAAGGCGCACAACCTCGACGGCGTCGTCGTGGCTTCCTGTACGCCGCGCATGCACGAGCCCACCTTCCGCCGCACGGTGGAACGCGCGGGACTCAACCGCTATATGTTTGAAATGGCCAACATCCGCGAGCACGTTTCGTGGATTGGCAAAGACAAAGAGGCCAACACCAACAAGGCGACCGAACTGGTCCGCATGGCCGTCGAAAAGCTGCGCCGCAACGCGCCGCTGTATACGAAAAAATTCGACTCCGTCAAAAAGGTGCTGGTCATCGGCGGCGGTGTGGCCGGCATTCAGGCCGCGCTCGACTGTGCCGACGCGGGCATTCAGGTCGTCATGGTCGAACGCGAAACGTCCATTGGCGGCAAGATGGCCAAACTCGACAAGACCTTCCCCACGGTGGACTGCTCAAGCTGTATCCTCGGCCCCAAAATGGTCGATGTGGCCCAGCATCCCAACATTACGCTGCTGACCGCCTCTGAAGTGACCAACGTCAGCGGCTATGTGGGCAACTTTACCGTGAGCATCAAGCGCCGCGCCACCTATGTGGACTGGTCCAAATGCACCGGCTGCGGCCTGTGCACCGAAAAATGCCCGGCCAAGAAAACGCCCGACAAGTTCAACGAATTCATGGGCCCCACTACGGCCATCAACATTCCGTTCCCGCAGGCCATTCCTAAAAAGGCCGCCATCAACCCCGATTACTGCCGCAAGCTCAAAGAGGGCAAGTGCGGGGTGTGCGCCAAGATCTGCCCCACGGGTGCGATCAACTACGAAATGCAGGACGAGATCATCACCGAACAGGTGGGCGCCATCGTTGCGGCCTCCGGCTATGACCTCATGGACTGGACCGTGTATGGCGAATACGGCGGGGGACGTTACCCCGACGTGATCACCTCCCTGCAGTACGAACGCCTCCTTTCGGCCGCCGGCCCCACGGGCGGACACATTCTGCGGCCTTCTGACGGCAAGGAACCCAAAAGCGTGGTCTTCATCCAGTGCGTGGGCTCCCGCGACCGCTCCATCGGCCGGCCTTACTGCTCCGGCTTCTGCTGCATGTACACCGCCAAGCAGGCCGTGCTGACCAAGGATCACATTCCCGATTCCCAGTCCTATGTGTTCTATATGGACATCCGGGCCCCGGGCAAGATGTACGACGAGTTTACCCGCCGTGCCATTGAGGAATACGGCACCGAATACATCCGTGGCCGCGTCTCCTGCATCCAGCCCAACGGCCGGGGGCAGTATGTCGTGCGCGGCGTTGACACGCTGATGGGCAAGCCTGTTGAGGTGCTGGCCGATCTGGTGGTGCTTGCCGTGGGTGTCGAAGGCGCCAAGGGAGCTGGCAAGCTTGCGGAAACGCTGCATATCTCCTACGATCACTATGGATTCTTCATGGAATCGCACTGCAAGCTGCGTCCTGTGGAAACCAACACCGCCGGCGTGTTCCTGGCGGGTGCCTGCCAGGGCGCCAAGGACATTCCTTCGTCCGTGGCCCAGGGCAGCGGCGCGGCCGCCAAGGTGATCGGCCTGCTCTCCAAGCCTCAGCTTGAAAGCGATCCGCAGATTTCTGTCGTGGACATCAAGCGCTGCGTGGGCTGCGGCAAGTGTGTGGACGTCTGCCCGTTCCAGGCCATTACCAAGCAATCCATCCGTGGCGAAGTCAAGGCGCAGGTCATTGAGGCCGTCTGCCAGGGCTGCGGCCTGTGCGTGGCAACCTGCCCGCAGGGCGCCATCCAGCTCTCCCACTTCACCGACAACCAGCTTCTTGCGGAGGTAAACGCCCTATGTCAGTGCTGACAGGCAAAGAACTCCGGATCGTGGGCTTTCTCTGCAACTGGTGCTCCTATGGCGGCGCCGACACCGCCGGGGTGGCCCGCGCCACCCAGCCCACGGACCTGCGCATCATCCGCGTCCCTTGTTCGGGACGCGTGAATCCGCTCTTCCCGCTGAAAGCCCTGCTTTCCGGAGCGGACGGCGTACTCGTGTCGGGCTGCCACCCGCGTGACTGCCACTATTCGGCCGGCAACTTCTATGCCCGCCGGCGTCTCGAACTGCTCAAGGAGTTTTTGCCCATCATCGGCATCAACCCCGACCGCTTCGAGTACACCTGGGTTTCGGCTTCCGAAGGCCAGCGCTGGCAGCAGGTTGTCACGGCCTTTACCGATCGCATCCATAAGCTTGGCCCTGCGCCGCGCTTCAAGGACGCCGAACCCATTTACGATCTGCCCGGCGCGCTGACCGGCCTTGTGCGGCCTCTGGACTGCGGCGGCAACCCTGCCCTTGACGAACTCAAACAGCAGATCCGCGAGGCTCTGGCCGACGGACACCTGCATTGCGTTGTAGGCTGGCAACAGGGCTATGACGCCATTCATGCCACGCCGCTGCATATGCGCAAACCCGAGGACGTGGACAGGCTCATCTGGGGCCCGTTCAACATCCACTCCACGGCCAACATGATCACGCAGCTCATCAAGGAAGCCCAGGATGCCGCCATGGTTGGCGTCAAACGCGGCGATCCAATTCCCCCGGCCAAAAAGGTCGGTGTAGTGGTCAAAGGCTGCGACAGCAAGGGGCTTGTGGAACTTCTGCAGGAAAAACTCATCGAACGCGACGCCGTGGAAATCTTTGCCATGGGCTGTAACGGCACGGTGAGCACCGATCGCATCCTGGCCAAAATCGGCGGCGCCGCCCGCGTCAGCGCCGTGTCGGGCAAGGGGGACACCCTGACGGTGACCACTGCCGACGGCGTCGAACACGCCCTGTCCATGGCCGACATCGCCCAGGACAAGTGCCGCGCCTGCAAAATGCCCAGCGCCAAGGTCTATGACCACTTTGCCGGCGAACCGGTGACCGTGGCCGAAGACGCCACCCCGGAACCGGCTGCCATCATGGCCTATCTGGATTCGCTCACGCTGGATCAGCGCATGGGCTTCTGGAAAGGACAGATGGAGCGCTGCATTCGCTGCCACGCCTGCCGCAACGCCTGCCCCATGTGCGTATGCCGCGAAGTGTGCGTTGCTGACAGCCGCGAACCGCACTGGGTGACCCAGGACGACACGGTAACCAACAAGTTCTTCTTCCAGCTCATTCACGCCCTGCACCTGGCCGGCCGCTGCACAGGCTGCGGCGAGTGCAACCGCGCCTGCCCGGTGGGCATTCCGGTCGGTGCGCTCAAGATGCAGACGAGCCGCATTGTCCAGCGCCTGTTCGACGGCTACCAGCCCGGCACTGACGCCGACGCTGTCCCGCCGTTCCTGGGCTACGAAGTGGAAGAAAAGAATATCCCCGAACATCATATCGAGAGGGCCTAAGCCATGACCATCTGCTTTCTGGCCACTGAGGGCCTTGTTCCGTGGCTGGCCAAACTTGCCCAGAACCACCGTGTTCTTGCGCCACGCCGGGAAGGCAAAGCCGTGATCTTCCGCCCCTGGAAGGAAGGCGATGCCGCGCCGGTGCCTCTCAAGGCCACTGTTTCGCCCAAAGGTGCGATGTTTCCCTCTTGTGAAACGCTCGTATCTTACAAAACCACCAAGAATCCCGAACAGCTCGACAAGGTGAGCCTTACGCTCAAAGCGCCTGTCAAAGCCGAACCCACCGTGCTGTTTGGCTGCCGCTCCTGTGACGCTCGCGGTTTTGTCGCGCTGGACAAGGCTTATCTGGACGGCAAATTCAAGGATCCCTATTACGAAGCCCGGCGCAAGGCGACAACCATCGTCACGCTCACCTGTGACAACCCCACGCCCACCTGCTTCTGCACCTGGGTCAACGGGGGTCCGGCAAGCCCTGAAGGCTCCGACGTGCTCATGACGGCTGTCAACGGCGGGTATGTGCTCGAAGGCATTTCCCAGAAAGGCAAGGACCTGCTGGCCGGTTCCGGACTGCCGGACGGCGCTGACAAGCTGGACGAAGCCCGCGCGGCGCGCACTGAAGCAGCCAAGCGCGTGACGCCCCGCAAGGATCTCTCCAAGGCGCCCGAACGTCTCAAGGCCCGGTTCACCGACATGGACTTCTGGGTGTCTCAGACGGCCAAATGCCTGTCCTGCGGGGCCTGTACGTTCATGTGCCCCACCTGCCAGTGCTTTAACATCACCGACGAAGGCGATCCCGCCAGCGAACAGGGCGGCCAGCGCCTGCGTTCGTGGGACTACTGCATGTCGCCCATGTTCACGCGTGAAGCCAGCGGGCACAACCCGCGCATGGCCAAAGCGGCCCGCATGCGTAACCGCGTCTCGCACAAATACTGGTATTCGACCGAATACTCGTCAGACGGCCGTTTCTCCTGCACCGGCTGCGGCCGCTGCATTGCCCAGTGCCCCGTCTCGCTGGATATTCGCGAAATCGTGGTCAAGGCCATTGAGGAATAAAAGGACAGCGCTATGAACGAACTCAATCCGCTCCTGCCAGAAGTCGCCACCGTAGTGGAGATCGTGCAGGAAACGCATAACATCAAGACGTTTCGCGTCAAACTTGACGACGAAAACCGCATGAAGGCGTTCCACTTTGAACCCGGTCAGGTGGGTCAGCTTTCGCTGTTCGGCGTCGGCGAATCCACCTTTGTCATCAACTCCCCGCCAACCCGCATGGACTATCTGCAGTTCTCGGTGATGAAGGTTGGCGAGGTGACCAGCGCGCTGCACAGGCTCAACGTGGGCGACAAGATCGGCGTGCGCGCCCCTCTGGGCAACTTCTTCCCCTACGCCAACTGGAAGGGCAAGGACGTTTTCTTCATCGGCGGCGGCATCGGCATGGCGCCCATTCGCACCATCATGCTGTACCTTTTGGACAACAAAAAGGACTACGGCAAGATCAGCCTGCTCTATGGCGCCAAAACGCCTGAAGATCTGTCCTATAAGGACGACATCAAGGACTGGCTGACCGACCCGAACCTGAACGCCGTGCTGACCATCGACAACCCGGCCGAAGGCTGGACAGAAGACGCCGCGCACACGGTGGGGCTCATTCCCAACGTGCTCAAGGAACTGGCGCCCAAGCCCGACAACTGCATTGCCGT
This sequence comes from Candidatus Avidesulfovibrio excrementigallinarum, assembly GCA_018715085.1. Classification (GTDB taxonomy): domain Bacteria; phylum Desulfobacterota; class Desulfovibrionia; order Desulfovibrionales; family Desulfovibrionaceae; genus Avidesulfovibrio; species Avidesulfovibrio excrementigallinarum. The sequence continues at coordinate 7,072 of DVMI01000028.1, forward strand.
GCTGTGCGGTCCGCCCATCATGATCAAGTTCACGCTCATGGCTTTAAAAGAGCTGAAATTCCCCGACGAGCAGATCTTCACCACGCTGGAAAAGCGCATGAAGTGCGGCGTCGGGCTGTGTGGCCGCTGCAACATCGGCGGCAAGCTGGTCTGCGTTGACGGTCCTGTCTTCAGCTACGATCAGCTCCGGGATCTCCCGCCCGAACTGTAAGCTCTTCACGCACCTTGCCCTGCAAGGGCTGCGGCCCTCAGCAGGACATGCGTGACAGGATTCCGACAAAGGCGGCTCTGTTACAAACAGGGCCGTCTTTTTTCCCTGCCGTCTCTCCTGAAGCTTCTTTTGCAGTCTCACACAGTTTTTCCGGCCACAGGCCATACCGCCTGCACGATCTATAATCCCTGTTCTTTCTTATAGATTTCATCTTTCCTTGACAGCCCGTGATCCTGTTGTTAATGTATTTGCGCGTTAAGGGGAGTAACTGGGTTCTATGTAACCCGGGCAGTGTCAACAGCATGATCGCGGCGGCGTGCACGTGGATCTGGCACTGTCGTCGAGCAGAACGCTCGATCAGTGAGACCTTCGCGGCAATTGAGATTTGCCGGAGGGTCTTTTTTTGTTCCTCCGGCGGAACAAGTTTCCTAAGGAGCGCGTATGCTTGGCGAACACACCCTCACCGAAGTCCTCGTCTTTTTCGGTCTCGTGGCCTTCTGTCTCTGGCTCGATCTGCACTTTCACCGCGGCGACAAGCCCATTTCAGCACGTGACGCGGCCATGTGGACCACGGGCTGGGTCTCGCTCGCCCTGGGGTTTGCCGGATATATCGGCTTTACCGAAGGCGCGGACAAGGCACAGCTCTTTCTTGCCGGCTATCTGCTTGAAGAATCGCTTTCTGTCGACAACCTCTTTGTCATGATGGCGATTTTCGGCTCATTCTCCATCCGCGACAACATGCAGCACCGCGTGCTTTATTACGGCATCCTCGGCGCCATGGTCATGCGGCTTATCTTTGTTGCCGCAGGCACTTCGCTGGTGGCAGCCTTCGGGCCCTACGCCCTGGCAGGCTTCGGCCTCTTTGTGCTCTGGACGGCCTGGAAAATGTGGCAGTCCATGCACTCGGAAAAAGAAGAAATCGTCGACTATTCCGCCCACTGGGCGGTGCGCTGGACGCAGAAGTTCATTCCTGTGCATCCGCGCCTCAACGGCCATGATTTCTTTGTCAAGGCGCCTCACGGGCGGGATAACCGCCTGGTCTGGAAGGCTACGCCGCTGTTCCTCTGCCTCGTCGTTGTGGAAATCTCGGACGTCATGTTTGCCTTTGACTCGGTTCCGGCCATCATTGCCATCACGTCCGACCCGTTCCTTGTGTATACAAGCAACATCTTTGCCATTCTGGGGCTGCGGTCCATGTACTTCCTGCTTGCGGCCGCCAAGCGCTACCTGCGCCATCTTGAAAAGTCGGTGATCGTCATTCTGGCCTACATCGGCATCAAGATGTTGCTTGATGTGGCCGGCGTCATCCATATCTCGCCCATGATCAGCCTGGCTGTCGTCGCCGGTCTGCTGGCCGTCGGCATTCTGGCCTCCTTCCTGCCGGACAAGACCAAAAACGCTGCATAAACATTGCCCTGCCCAAACGCGAAAGGCCGCCGGTTTCCATACACGAAAACCGGCGGCCTTTCCCTGTAAAACTACCACGCCGCACGCACCGCCAGCAACTTCCCAAAACAAGCGGCAATATGCCGGGTCCCTTCCCCAGGCACCTTTGCCCCCCAAAAAACTGCCGGAGGCAGGGGCTTTCTAAAACAGTCCGCACTGCACTTTCTCAGGCAGCGCCGCGCCTGCCGGCTCTCTGCCATACCGTACCGGCAGCAGGTTCCGGGACCACCCTGGCAGACCGCTGATCAGCCTGGCTGCCCCGTTGCCTCAGCAGCTGGCAAAAGCGCATGCTCCGCCTTTTCTGCCGCAGACAGGAAGCGTTCGGGGGGTAACGTCCTTTTCTGCCGCACGCCCCTACGCCGTCTTCTGCACCCACTTCAGCAAATCGTCCGGCCGCTCAAGCAGGACACCGGCCCCGGCGGCAAGCAGCTCATCGCGTTCACGAAAGCCCCACGTCGCGCCAAATGCCGCCATTCCGGCATTTACGGCCGTGCGCATGTCTACGTTGCTGTCGCCCACAAAGGCCACGTTCTCCGGCGCAACGCCCGCCTGCATGGCCAACGCCTGCGCAGCCTGCGGATCGGGTTTGCGCGGCACGTCAGGCAGGGCGCCGCGCACGATGTCAAAGCGCACTTCAGGGAAAAAATACCGTACACAGGGGGCCACCCACGGATCGGGCTTGTTGGAAAGAACCATGATCGGCAGCCCGCGCCGGACAAGCTCCGCCAGCAGGCCGGCCATGCCCGGATACGGCACGGTCTTGTCGTGCCAGTGTGTGTCGTAACGCTGGCGCACACGCTCCAAAAGCGCCGCATAGGCCTCTTGCGTTGACGGCTGCCCTCCGGGCAGCGCGCGCCGCAGCAGCACATCCAGTCCGTTGCCAACAAAATAACGATACGCTTCAACCGGATGCACCGGATACCCTGCCTCGGCAAGGACATGGTTGGCGGCACCGGCCAGATCGGCCAGGCTGTTGACCAACGTGCCATCCAGATCAAAAATGACGGCCTTGATATCGTAATTCATGGAAAAACGCCCTCCGGGAGCGCTGCTTTCGGGCCACCCGGCCCGCATTATGCCGGCAGTCCGGCGCAGAACTGCCCGGAAGCAACCGCCTCCAAACCGGGTGCGTGGGTCGGCCGGCAGCCAGATCTGCCTGAAAAACGGCGTGGCGCCGTGATTCCTGCTCCATCCGCGCCATAAGGACAGAAGCAATGAACCTGTTTGCCATGCTGGCGGAAGAACGCATCCGCGAAGCCCAGGACCGGGGTGATTTCGACAATCTGCCCGGACAGGGCCGGCCTCTGCAGCTGGATGACGACAGCCATGTGCCGGAAGAACTGCGCATGGCCTACAAGCTGCTTCGCAACGGGGGCTACCTGCCGCCGGAAATCGAGGAGCGCAAGGAAATCGATTCGCTGCTTGATCTGCTCGAAAATTGCCGGGACGAACAGACCCGCGTCCGCCAGATGCGCCGTCTGGAAGCGCTGGTCTTCCACCTTGGACGGCAGGGGCGCTCGCTGGAGCTGGAAGCCCACGACGAATACTATGCCCGCGTGCTGGCGCGTCTTGGCCGGCTGCGGGAACGGGGCTGAACCGTTACAAAGCCTCGGCCTTGAGCAGCGCGCTGCGGGCTTCGCGGGTCAGGCCCCGCGCTTCCAGAGCCCGGGCCAGTTCAAGCCAGCCGCTTTTGCGATCCGGCCGCAAGGCCACGCTCTGGCGGGCCAGGCTCTCGGCCAGTTCGGCGTCTTCGCCACCGTCAAGGTACAGTCTGGCCATCAGCATCAGCGCTTCCGCGTCACGCGGGTCACGCAACAGGGCCTGATGCAGGTATTCGCGCGCGGTGGTGGTTTTGCCGCCGCGCAGGGCAATGCGGGCCAGAGACTGGTATGGCAGAGAGCTTGACGTATTCCGCATGGCCACAGTCTTATACAGCGCCTCTGCCTCGTCCGTACGTCCATTCTGCTCGGCAATCTGGCCAAGCCGCAGCGCGGCATATAAATGATCGGGATGCAGTTCAAGGCAGCGGGCAAAATGCTCCCGTGCAGCCTGCACGTCCCCAAGACGCAGACAGGCCGTTCCCAAATTATAGGTCAGCGCCGCATCATCCGGAGAGCGCTTGAGCGCTTCTTCAAAGTGCCGCCGGGCCTCCTCGTGCCGGCCAAGCCCGGCCATGCAGATTCCCAGCGAATTCCAGGCCAGAGCATTGTTGTCGTCTGCCAGCAGGGCAAGCCGGTATTCTTCCAGCGCACCAAACACGTCGCCGCGGCAATGGCGCTTGTCGGCACTGATATTGATGGCGACCGAGTCAAAAATGCCCACATGCGGTTCAGGCAGAAGCAGCCCGTACTCCAGAGCCTTGCGCGCGCATTCCACCATTTCGCCCTGATGATAATGCAAAAACGGCCAGATCGCGATTCCCGCGCCCACGGCGGCATGAGGGCCGCCATCCGTCTCCGCAGACAGGCAAATCAACGCAGAAAGCTCGGCGCACAATCCTTCATACACGCGCCGCAATGCCGCTTCGTCACCCAGCGGATGGAAAAAGATCAGGCTGTTCAGCGCAAAACGGCCGCTGAGCACAGGTTCCCAGCCAACCTCGCGAAAACGTTCGCGGCAAACGCGCAAAATGCCTCCCAGCTTTACCGGCGCAGAATCCCTGTCGAGCTGGGGCACGCGCAACAATGCCAGGGCAAACGTCTCGCACCCCTCCCGCGCTCTGGCCAACCTGGCAAGAAAATCGCCGTGCCGGTACAGGCCATCACCAGGGATCTCGCCGCTCCCCTCGTCCTGCCGGGTTTTGACCCCGGCTGTGCTGTCCTCGGCCTCAAAGGCCAGGGCATCGCCGGGCCGCAGCGGACATGTTGCGTCGCCAAGGTGCAGCACCTCGGCCATGGACGCATTTTCGCGGACTTCCAGGAGCACGATCTCGCCCTTGTATACCGGCTGCTGGTCGCCATTCTCTGACGTTGCGGCCGACCAGACCGAAAAATGCTGCCCTTCTCTGGCGCCCTCCCCCCGGCCCAGCGAAATTTCCACGCACGACAAAGGCAGAAGACGCAAAATACACCCGCCTTCAGCCAGCAGACGGCCATATCCCATCACCTGGCTGCGGCGCAACGATTCGGGCAGCGCACGCGCCACGTCGGCAGCAAGACCGGCCTTGTGCAGCAATGTGGCCGCCGGCGCGCCGAGATCCTGAAACCGCGCTCCATCCATGTCATGAGGGAACAACACATACCCCGCATAGGGCAGGACACCGGTCATGCGCCCCGTGTACGGATCGGGCAACAGCACTTCCTGCAGGCGATGCACCGCCTCAATGGCCAGGCGTTCGCATCCTGTCCTATCCCCTCCCGGGACCAGCACTGCCATCTCGTATTCGCCGCTGCGCGCGCACAGAGCCTGCCCGGGCACAGTCTCGCGCAATGTTTCGGCCATACGCGTCATGAGCCGTTCGGCAAAGTCGTGGCCTGCCTGCCTGATAAGCTGTTCCATACCGGCAAACCGCACGACAACAAGCCCCAACGACGCGTCGCCGCCCTTTCGCCCGCGTTCCTCCTGGCCGGAACCGTCCGCCGCATGCTCAAAAGCCGCACGGATGGCGCCTGCCTCGCGGTTCAGCGTTTCCATCAGCACCGTCCGCGTGAGCAGGCCTGTCGGCGCGTCCAGACGCCCGGCCTTGTACAGCGACAAATTATCAAGGCACAACGATGCAATGGCCGGCAGCACCGGCAGAAGGGCTTCTACCCGTGCGGGATCCATTCCCCGGCAGGTAAATACGCCCAGCAGCTCTCCGTCGCGGCGCAGCGGGAGGAAAAGCCGGTTTTCCTCCGGCAGCCAGACAGTTTCCTCCGGCCGGTCGTTTTGAGGGAAATAGATGGCGTGCGCTTCAAAAGGCAGAATGCGCCCCAAGCTTTCCTGAAGGCGATCCTCAAGTTCCAGGATGTCATAACGATTGATCATGCAGGCCCCATACGACAGTTGACCCCTGCGGCAGCGCGCCGTGGCGTGCTGACCCGCATTCCACATAACGTGATGTTCTTTGCACCGGGTACAATAGCGTCCGCCGCCCTCAACGCGGCGTATCGATCGCAAAAGAAGCCCTGCCGGGACCGGACACACAGCCCCAGCCTCTTTCAGGCCTCTGCAAAAGAACAGTCACAGACTCAGCGATCGGCGTGCCGGCGGTGGAACAGCCTCGGTCCAACCATAACCAGCGTTACCGCACAGAGAATCAGGCCGACCCCGGACGCCACAGACAGATCAAACGGCTCGGAAAAGACCAGCACGCCCACCAGCATGGCCGTCAGCGGTTCCATGGCGCCAAGCACCGCCACCTGAGTGGAGCCCACCAGGCGAATGGCCCAAACGAGCAAAAGATTGGACATGACCGCCGTGACAATGGCAAGCATGGCGGCCAGCCCGGCGTCACTCCACGACGGGAGCCAGCAGAACCGATCCAGCGACACAGCAAAAATCAGCGCATAGACCGTGCCGATAAGCAGCAGATAAAACGTGATCACAAGGCCGCTCATGTTTGTCAGACGGGCCACATGGATCAGAATGATATACAGGCCGCACGTCAGGGCTGAAGCGAACGCAAGGCTGACCCCGATCACATTGAATTCCTGCCCCGGCTGCAGGGCTCCGGACAACAGCGCCACACCCAGCAGTGCAAGCAGGCAGGCCGCCACGGTGCTCCAGCGAAGTTTTTCGTGAAAAACCAGCACCATGATGATCACAACCAGCAGCGGATACAAAAATTGGATGGTCGACGCCACGCCACTGGCCAGATAATTGTATGCCTGGAACAGAAACAGCGCCGCAAGCGAGTAAAACAGGCTCATGCCCATCAGCCGGATGAATTCCGATCTTGTGGCGGCAATCCGTTCCCTGCGCGCCACCAGAATGGGCGCAAGCACTACCGAGGAAAAAAGAAAGCGATAAAACAAAATGGATTCCGCGGTCATGCCGTGGTGCAGCATGGGCAGGGTAAACAGCGGAATCAGACCGAACAATGCCGATGAAAGAAGCGCAAGAACAAAGCCCATTACCCGCATTCCCTGTCTGGAAGCCAGCTCCGGACAACCATTTATCCCGTTTTACGGCCACAGCCGGCTGACCGTAAGCACGCGTTTTGCGCCGGCTGGCCGGACAGCGTCATCAAAACAGCTTCACAACAACCACGCCTGGCGCACATTCAAAACTGCACCGGCCGCGGCTGCCCCATTCCGGAGCACCCGCTTCAGGAAAAAGGGGAGAGGGACAAGCGGAAGGCGGCGCTGCCTTTGGGCAGTCTTCGCCTCCTCGCCGGCAAAGGTGCTTTAGCGCGCTGCATCACCGGCAGAGCGCCATCCCGGCGGGCCCACTCCAGCGCAAAGCGCCTTTGGCAGCGCTTTTTGTCATCCTGTGGCGGATGCCGGTTTTATGCCGGCAGCCACCGGGTTAACAAGTCCGCGGTCTAGCGCTTCCCCGCCGTCCTGCGCCGCAGCGGCCGCGCGTACGCATGTTCGGCAAGCCGCCCAAGCTCGTGAAGGCGCTGGTCCACTCTGTCGAACAAAGAGCCGCGCGTAAATCCGCCGTCCTTGAGGGGACGCCCCACCGGCATGCCGGTCAGCAGCTCCATGGCCTCGACAATATGCCGCACAGGATAAATGGCGAATTTTCCTGCATTCACCGCATCTACAATGGGCTGCGGCAGCATAAGGTGATCGACGTTGTCCGCCGGGATAATGACACCCTGCCGTCCGGTAAGCCCGCGCCGGGCGCACACGCCAAAAAAGCCTTCAATCTTGCGTGAAACGCCGCCCACGGCCATGATCTGCCCAGACTGGCTGACCGCGCCGGTAAACGCCAGCGACAAGTTCAGCGGCACCTGCGAAAGGGCAGAAAGCAGCGCCGCCAGCTCTGCCCCTGAGGCCGAGTCGCCTTCTATCCCGCCATAATTCTGCTCAAAGCAAAGGCTGCCTGTCAGCACCAGAGGCTTATTGCGGGCAAAGCGATCCACCAGGTAGCTTTTGAGAATGAGCATGGCTTTGGTATGAATGGGGCCGCCCAGTTCGGCCTCACGCTCCAGATCGATGATGCCGCCATGACCCACCCCGACTGTACAGGAAATCAGGTGCGGCAGGCCAAACTCAAAGTCGCCGTACATGCTGACTGACAACCCGTTGACCCGGCCCACTTCCTCGCCGGTCACATGCACCTTGAGCAGATCCCGGTCGTATTCCTCCATGTACAGCTCTTCCACCAGGTTGGCGCGATACTGACGCGCCGCCAGCGCCTTGCCAAGATGTTCCTGGCTGACTTTGGCACAGCCTTCGGCGCGAGCCAGCGCGTCGGCCTCCACCATCACGTCGCGGATAATGGGAAATTGCAGTGAAAGCTTTTTCTGATCCTCGCAGAGGAACGAACTGAAGTCCACCAGTCCGGCCAGCGCGCCACGATCAAAGGTCAGCAGCTCTTCCCCGTCCAGGATGCGCGCCGTACGGCTCAACCAGTCGCGGATGTTGGGCGCCGTGCGATCGACAGAGCCGGAGAGCTGGGCCTTGATCTTGAACAGCTTGCCAAAACGCAGATCGTGCAGCAGCAGCGTTTCGTACAAATCTTCGTTGCCCACCAAAATGACCTTGATATTCAAGGGCACGGGAGCGGGCTCAATGCCTTTGGTTCTGGTCGCGCCTTCCGGAGCGTCAACATTTTCGTCCAGCCTGGCTGAACCCGCGCGCAGGGCCCGCAGCAGCCCTTCCCAGGCACTGGGATGCTGCAGCACGTCCTCAATGCGCAGAATGAGAAAACCGCCGTTGGCACGGTGCAGGCTGCCTGCCTTGATCAGCGTGAAGTCGGTGACCAGCGCCCCCATTTCGGACTCGCGCTCAATACAGCCGAGCAGATTGGCCGATGTCGGGTGATCGTCCACCACAATGGGCGCGCCTTTCAGGCCGCTGTTGTCCACAAATACATTGATCTCGTAGCGGTAGGGATCCTCGTTGGGAGCTGAAGCCGGGTGCGCCTGCCCGCTGCTGCCGCCTTCAGCCGAAATGGGCAGGCCGTCCCGGGGGAGAAACAAATCCGGATTGGCCAGAATATCGGCGTGCAAATCCTCAAAATACTGCCGCAGCGGCTCGTTGTCCGGACAGGCACGCACGGCGCGCTCTGTCACAGGGGTCAGGATGTCGGCCAGCACCTCGCTGATGATGTCCCGATCAAGGCCGCGCTCCGCGGCGCGGAACGCCCTTTCCGCGTCAGACAGCTTGCGCACCATGCCCGACATGGCCTGCAACAGCGCGTTGCCCCGCCGCTTGAGGGTCTGTCTGAGCTTTCCGTCAAGATGCTCGTATTCCTCTTCACTCAGGCGTTTTCCCTCGACCAGAGGATACAGCGTCAAGCCGCCCTGCTCGTCCATGTCGAGGTTGAACCCCTTGCCGCCGGCGATCTTGTCCATATCGTGCAAAAGTTCGGCGCGGGCGTCCTGAAATTCCTTCTGGATGGCTCCCCGCCGCTTGATGTACGAAGCATGCTCCAGGCGCGCCGTCAACTCCTTGCGGATGTCGGCCAGCGCCGTGTTCATGGCAGCGCGCAGCTTGCGGCCCTGGCCTGCGGGCACGGCAATCAGCATGGGGCGGTCCTGATCCGCAAAACGGTTGACATACAGCAAATCCGGCGGCGTAGGCCAGCGTTTGGCCCGGGGCTCCAGGTATTCGCGCAGCAGAAAAATACGCCCCAAATTCTCGGGACCGCTCAAATAGACATTGAAGCCGGGACGGCGGATGTTCAACGCCAGCTCCAGCGCCTGCAGCGCACGAGGCTGGGGCGGAATGCGGCGCCCGCCCCGGGGAATGGCGTCGCTATCGGCCCACGGAACGCGCTCGGGCGGCAGAACCGGACGCAGCCTGTCGGCAGTCAGCGGTTTGATGCTCATGCGTTTTCCTGCCCGGTCGTAAGAATATCGGCCAGCAGCACGTCGCCTCCTGCGGCGAGCACAGCGCTGGCAAGCGCCGCGCCAAGTTCACGCGGCGCGTCCGCCTCGGACGTTCTGGACAGACGGATGACCTCTTTCCCGTCCAGAGAAGCCACAAGAGCCTCAAGAGACAGCACCCCGTCAACAAGCGAAGCAAACCCGGCAACGGGAGCCTGGCAGCCTCCGCCCACCCCGGCAGAAAAACCGCGCTCAGCCTCCACGCACACGCGCGTGGGCCTATGCTCGAGAAAAGCCAGTGCGTCAAGGACTTCCTTTCTGTCCGCGCGGCATTCAACGCCCAGCGCGCCCTGACCCACAGCGGGCAGGAAGGTGGGCGGCTCAAGCCTGAACATATGCGGAGCACTCAAGCCCAGCCGCTTCATGCCAGAGGCTGCCATGACAATGGCGTCATACTGGCCTTCATGCAGCTTGCGCAGCCGGGTATCCACGTTGCCGCGCAGATTCTCTACACGCAGGTCCGGACGCAACGACAGCAGCTGCGCCTGACGGCGCAGGCTGCATGTTCCCACACGCGCCCCTTCAGGCAGCGCGTCCAGCGCCCTGTACTGTGTCGAAAGCAGCAAATCGACCGGATCCTCGCGTTCCGGCACCGCCCCCAGCGTCAGCCCGGCAGGCAGCTCCATGGGCACGTCCTTCATGCTGTGCACGGCCAGATCGGCCTCGCCGGTCAGCAGCGCTTCTTCGATTTCCTTGACGAACAAGCCCTTGCCTCCCACTTTCGCCAAAGGAACGTCCTGAATGATGTCGCCCCGGGTTTTGATGATCTTCAATTCGACCGGAATGCCGTGTTCGCGTTCCAGACGGCCCTGGATATACCGGGCCTGCCAGAGCGCAAGCTGACTGCCGCGCGTGGCGATGGTGAGTGTTTTCATAAGCTGCCCTGTGGCTGCCCGCCCGTAAAAAGCACTGGCAGGCGGTTGTCCGAACGCCGGATCTGACAGAACGCCCGGAAAGGTGTCGGCAAAAATGCGGATCGCGCCTGGAGCCCGTCCCCCGCAAAGGAGCGACAGTCCCGGGCGTGCTGCCAGCTTGCAGAGCGGTTCCTCAAATCATGCGGAACCAGTCCGGCGGACACCCGGGCCCAAACATGCAAAAGCCCGGGTTGCTCCTGCCGTACGCAGGCGGCACCGTTTTTTGAAAGCAGGTGGCTGCAAAGACGCTCTGCGCTAATGGCAGGTCGCGCAATGGCCGCCGGAGCAGCCGGCACAGCCTCCGCCGCCACCAAGCGAAGACGGCGAGTAATTGCCGCGGGGCGCACAGCACCCCTGATGGCTGCACGCGGACATCAGCCGAAGCGTATGGGTCGAATGGCAACTGGGGCAGGACGGCGTTTCGTCGGCGCCGGCCAGCTCTTCAAATTCTGCGCCACAGTCGGCGCAGCGGTATTCGTAAAGCGGCATGGGACAACTCCTTAAAGAAAAAAACAACAAGCCGGCTTCGATCGCCGCACGGGGATCGCCGGCACAGTAACAAACGTAATTCAGCTTTACTGAAAAGCAAGGGATTACCTATATCCCAAAGCCCCCGGCTTTACAACCTGCCGGGTACACAGGCAATCCCCCGTACGCGCGGCAAAAAGGCAGGCCGGCAGGGAGCCTAGCCGCTTCAGGCCACGGCAGTCCGTCCCGGAAGCCGAAGGCCCCCCCCGGCTGACACACGCCCGCCCCTTCCAGGGCTCCCCGGATTTGGCCGGTTATCTGGCCTGACAACGTTCAGGCTTTAAGGGCATGTGCCGTCCCCTGGTGCATGCAAGGCGCATTTTGTCTGACCGGTTCTTTCCGTATGGGCTGTCATGCGCTGTTTGCGGGGAGCAGGGGCGCAGCGCAACTGTGGCGGCCTCTTCTGCGCCTGTGCGGCCAGCGCAGGTGAAACAACGTCAACCATGCCGCCTGCGGCAGGCCGTGCACTGACATCCCGGACGCTGCCAGTAAGGGGCTTCTTCAGCCTGCCCCCGTTCAAAAAACCGTCCCGGGATTGCAGAACAGCACACCTTCTGCGCAGCCCCGCGCCTGCGGCTTCAATGTGCTTTTGACTTGTCAATCATTCCAATGAGACACGTCAACTCCGCCGCCAGCCCGAGACGGGGCGGACCTGCTGCCTGTTCCCCCGGCAAACCGGCCTCCCCGCTCTTGCCCAAATGACCGTATTTGACTACATATACCCGGTATGCGCACACCAATCCGTCTTTTGCTTGTTGCCAAGTCCGGGCACGCCCAGGCGCACGAAACCGCCGAGGCCATGCGCCGCCGCATGGAGCGGCGCGGTCTGGACGTCTGTCTTGCGGACTCGGGAGAATCCGAAGCCCTAGACAGTTTTTTTGCCCGGGGCTGCGAACGCGCCGCTGTTGTCGTCCTGGGAGGCGACGGAACGCTGGTGGGCGTGGCAAGGCGTCTGCTTACCCTGCTTTCGCCTGAAACGATCTGCCCTCTGCTGGGTGTCAACTTCGGCAAAGTGGGCTTTTTGACTGAAGTGCCTGCCGAAAGCTGGGAAAGCGCTGCCGACGCGCTGGTGGAAGGCCGTCTTCCGCTGGCCAGCCGTCTTGCCCTGCGCTGGAAAATCCTGCGTCCTGGCGATTCCGCCTCGCCGGCCAGCGGTTTTGCCGTCAACGACGTGGTGGTCAGCCGCTGCGCCCTGGCCAGAGTGCTGACCATGCACATTGCCATCGACGGGCATCCTCTGGGCGCTCTGCGTGCCGACGGCATGCTGGTTTCCACGCCTGCCGGCACATCCGGTTACGCGCTGTCTGCCGGAGCAAGCCTGATCCATCCCGAGGTTGAAGCGCTGTCTCTGGCGGCCATATCGCCCTTCCTCTCGCGTTTCCCCTCCATGGTCCTGCCTGCAGCAAGCCAGGTGGATATTCAGGTGGACGAAACAACCCCGGAATCGTTTCTGACCGTGGACGGACAGGACGGCTTTCCTATGAAACCCGGCGATACGCTGCGCGTGCAAGGCCAGTCCAAAGCCCTGTGGCTGGCTGTTCCCGCTCCGCAGGCCTACTACAGCCGGCTTGGCCGCTGCGGGTTCGTCCTGCCGACCCAACAATGACACTCCCCTGAACGAGCCTACCCCGGACAGGGATTCCATAAGGAGTTTTTTGCATGAAATATGAAGCGGTTATCGGGCTTGAAGTGCATGTGCACCTGGCCACGCGATCCAAGCTCTTCTGCTCCTGCCCCACCACGTTCGGCGTCGAACCCAATCAGAACGTTTGCGAAGTGTGTTCGGGCATGCCGGGCGTGCTGCCCGTTCTGAACGAAAAAGCCGTTGAATATGCGGCCCGCCTTGGCTTTGCGGTGGACTGCACCATCAACAACGACTCGGTCTTCGCGCGCAAGAACTATTTCTATCCTGATCTGCCCAAAGGATACCAGATTTCCCAGTTTGAAAAGCCTATCTGCGAGCACGGGCATCTGAACATCACCGTTGACGGACAGACTAAGCGCGTGGGCATCACCCGCATTCATCTTGAGGACGACGCCGGCAAAAACATCCACTCCACCGTGGACAACGTCAGCTATGTGGACCTCAACCGCGCCGGCGTGCCGCTGGTGGAAATCGTCTCCGAACCCGACATGCGCAGCGCCGACGAAGCCGTGGCCTATCTGAAAGCCCTGCATGCCATCGTCACCCACCTTGGCGTGAGCGACGGCAACATGGAGGAAGGCAGCTTCCGCTGCGACGCCAACGTCTCCATCCGCCCCGTGGGGCAGGAGGCGTTCGGTACCAGAACGGAGCTTAAGAACCTCAATTCGTTCCGCCATGTTCAGAAGGCCATCGAGTACGAAATTGCCCGCCAGCAGGACGAGCTTGAAGACGGCAATGCCATCGTGCAGGAAACCCGCCTGTTCGACAGCGCCAAAGGCATCACCCAGCCCATGCGCAGCAAGGAAGAAGCCCAGGACTACCGCTACTTCCCGGAACCCGACCTGCTGCCCATACATATTGAACCGGAAAAACTGGAAGCCTGGCGCGCGTCTCTGCCCGAACTGCCCGAAGCCCGTCTGAACCGCTTTGTCAGCGAATGGCAGATCCCCGCCACAGACGCCGAGACGCTGATCAGCGATCCCGCTCTGTGCGCCTTTTTTGAAGAGGCCGTGGCCGCCTGGGCGCCACAGCAGGCCCGCAAAATCGCCAATCTCATTCTTGGCCCGCTTCTGCGCTCGATCAACCAGGATGGCGTCATCCTCAGCAGCGTGGCCATGACGCCTGCACACCTGGCCGAACTTGCCCGCATTGTGGATTCCGGGCTTATTTCGACCAAAATCGCCCACGATATCTTCCCCGAGCTGCTGAAGCACGGCGGATCACCTGAAGCGTACGTCAAAAAACAGGGCCTGGCCCAGGTGTCGGACTCGTCCGCCATCGACAGCGTCGTACAGGCCGTTATCGCGGAAAACCCGGCCGAAGTGGAAGCCTTCAAGGGCGGCAAAACAAAACTGATGTCGTTTTTTGTGGGCCAGGTCATGCGCCGCATGCGCGGACGGGCCAACCCCGCTGTGGTCAACGAAGCCCTGAACCGCCATCTGAACGCATAACGCGATGTTGACCGTGCGTCTCTAGACAGAAAAAAGCCCCTCCTGAAAAGGCGGGGCTTTTTTTGATCGGATCTTTCTGCCTGGAATTTTTGCCTTTCTGAATGTTCTTATGGCAAAAATGAACGGTATGACGGTTCGGAAGGCTCCCTGCCGGCACCGGCAAGGCAAATGAGCTCTGTGCCTTCCAACGGCTGCGCCGCACGCACCCGTGACGACAGGTCCGCAGCCTGCCGCCTCCGCCTGCTTACCCCTGCAGGGCTACGAGATCGTATTCCCGGCACTCCACAATGTCCGCTTCGACCAGCGCACCGGGACGCACGTCCGGACCGCTGATATAGGTCACGCCGTCGATCTCCGGAGCCTGGAACCACGTCCTCCCGGTATGCAGTCCCGGCCATTCCGGATGCGGTTCGTCGACCAGAATTTCCATTCTTTCCTCGGCAAACTGCGCGAGCCACGCCTCGCTGACAGACGCCTGACATTCCATGATGGCGTTACGCCGCTGCGTCTTGAGGTCATCCGGTATCTGATCCGGCATGACGGCGGCCGGCGTACCGTCTTCAGCCTGATAGGTGAACACGCCCAGGTGCGCAAACCGCGTTTCTTCCACAAACCGCAGCAGTTGGGCAAAATCCTTGTCCGTTTCGCCCGGGAATCCCACAATGAGCGATGTCCGCAGCGCGGCTTCAGGGAACACCTCGCGGATGCGCTCCACCGTTTCGCGCGGATTGCGCGCAAAGGGCCTGCCCATGCGTTGCAGCACGCCTTCGGCCGCATGCTGCAGCGGCACGTCAAAATAGGGGACAAACGGCGCGCCGGCGTCACGCAGGTAGCGCAAAAATTCGCGCGTCAGCCCTGTAGGGTACATGTACAACATGCGCAGCCTGGCCAGCCCGGGCAGCGGCAGCAGGCGATCGAGCAGACGGCGGATGTCGGGACTGCCATGCAGGTCACTGCCCCACGCCAGCACATCCTGAGCCACGACAACCAGTTCCTTGACTCCCTGATCCAAAGCCGCGCGCGCTTCGTGTTCGATAAATTCGATGGAGTGCGATCGCAGTGCGCCACGAATGCGCGGAATGGTGCAAAACGAGCAGGCATGGCGGCATCCTTCGCTGATCTTGAGCCAGGCAAACGACGGCGGCGTACTGAGCAGGCGTCCTTCCGGCGCGTCCCCATCCAGCGCCAGCGCCTGGCGCAGGGCTGCAGGCCAGGTGTCCAGATCCCGGTTATCAAGCCACACATCCACTTCAGGCAACTCTGCGGCCAGTTCGGCTGCCGAATACCGGCCTACCAGACAGCCGGCTACCGCCAGCAAAGGACGCGGCGTGACGTCTTCAAGATCGGCAATGGCCTGCGCAATGACATGCACCGATTCCTGAATGGCCGGCGCAATAAATCCACAGGTATTGATAAAAACCAGTTCTGCCTCTTCGGGCTCCTTGACGAACACAAGCTCAACCCCCAGAGAACCAAGCAACCGTTCGGTATCCACCCGATTCTTTGGGCATCCAAGACTGACGGAATAGCAACGGAGTTCGCGCATGCCTTTCTCGTGCCTCTCACGGCGATTGACGGACGATCTGTCCGGGTTTACGTTCGAGGCCCGGGCCTCGTCATGCGGGCCGTCGCCGGCCCGTCCCTTCCGTCCAGTAACCTTGTTCGCCCGCAGGATCAACCGGAGGAACCATGTCCACATCATCCCGCATCGTGCTGGCTACCAGCAACAAGGGCAAAATTGCCGAACTGGCGGAACCGCTCGGCGCTCTTGGCATTGAAGTCCTGGGGCTTGCCGATTTTCCGGATCTGCCGCCCGTGGAGGAAACCGGGCTGACCTTTGCCGAAAACGCCCTGATTAAGGCTCGCGCCGTGTCTGCCGCCACCAGCCTTGTGGCCGTGGCCGACGATTCCGGCCTGTGTGTCGACGCGCTGAAAGGCGACCCGGGCGTTCATTCCGCCCGGTACAGCGACGATCTGGAGGCCCTGCCCGGTGAAAGCCGCGACGCACGCAACAACCGCAAACTTCTTGACGCCCTGCGCGGTGTGCCCGAAGCCGGCAGAACCGCCCATTTTTCGTGCGTCATGGCGGCAGCGCGGCCGGACGGCGCGGCCATCATTGCCACAGGCCGCTGGAACGGCCGCATTCTCGAGGCGCCCAGAGGCAGCAACGGATTCGGCTATGATCCTCTGCTGTTTGACCCCACGCTCAATCGTACGGCCGCCGAACTGTCCCGGGAAGAAAAAATGTCCGTCAGTCACAGGGCCCAGGCCCTGCGCGAGCTGCTGCGGCTCTGGCCCCGCTTCTGGGAAGCCGCCTGCCGGCAGCAGCGCTAGAACAGACTGTGCCTGAAACCTCAGGACGCCAAGGGCCGCACTGTCGCGTAAAGACAGCGCGGCCCTTGCGCTTTTGAAAGCCGCTGTCTGCTCCCGCATCCGTCACAGCGGCTTTTCAGCAAACACCGCCTCCGCATGCGGCGCAGATCGCGCCGAACGCTTTCCAAACGCAGCGGCAAGGGGCTGGAAGAGCCTTAAAGGGGCTCCCGTTTTTCTGCGCTGCGCAGGCCCTATACAAAAACCCTCATTCTGACGCAGAGAGTCCTGCGGCGTCAGCATTCCACCATGCTGACGGCCAGACCGCCGAGCGACGTTTCCTTGAACTTGCAATTCATGTCCCTCCCGGTCTCGGCCATGGCGGCAATGGCCGCATCCAACGAGACTCTGTGCGTATACGGATCGGTGCCGGTGGCGATAATCGAAGCATTATAGGCCTTGACCGCCCCCATGGCGTTGCGTTCGATGCAGGGAATCTGCACATAGCCCTGCACAGGATCGCAGGTGATCCCAAGGTGATGCTCCAAGGCGACTTCTGCCGCATTTTCGGTATAGCGGAAGCGGTTGCCGCGGGCGTCGGTCAGCATGGCGGCCGCCATGGCCGACGCCACGCCGATTTCTCCCTGACAGCCAACTTCGGCCCCGGCAATGCTCGCGTTGTGCTTGGCAATGAACCCAACGGCCGCAGCCGCCAGAAAGCCTTCGCGGATGGCGCGATCGCCAATGCGCAAATCGTAGCGCATGGCGTGAATGATGGCGGGTATCACCCCGGCTGAACCGCATGTCGGCGCCGTGACAATGACCCCGCCCGCCGCGTTCTCTTCTGCCGCCGCAAACGCACAGGCATTGAGCCGTGTCAGCAGCCGTTCGGGATCCGTAAAAGAAAGCCCTTCAGCGCGCTGCCAGAGCATGCGCGCCTTGCGCTGCACGTTCAGGGTGCCGGGCAGCACGCCTTCACTGTCCAGCCCGCGCCGCACGCTGTCCAGCATGCGTTCAATCAGTTCGTTGAGCTGATGAATGATGGCCGAACGCGGAGCACCCGTGATGGCAGTTTCGTTGTCCAGCATGATTTCATAAATGTTGAGCCCGTGTTCGCGCACAAGGCCGTGCAGCTCATTCATGCTGGAATACTTATGAACGGGCTCTCCCGACGCTTCCGCAACAGCGCCCTTCCAGGTCACAAAGCCGCCGCCCACGGAATAAAATTCCCGGCTGAACAGCGTCGTTCCCTCTGCATCCAAAAGCGAGGCAATCAACGTGTTGCTGTACGGAAACGAATGAATGACCGCATCGTGCCGGATGTCGTCAAGGCTGACGGCAATCTGTTTGCCGCCAAAATCAAGCAGATGCTTCCCATGCGGATCTCTGGCCAGTCCTGCGAGGTATTCGGGGGGGCAGTCTTCCGGCGCCGTTCCCAACAGCCCGGCAAGCACGGCCGCGTCAGTGCCGTGACCGACGCCTGTGGCACTCAAAGAGCCAAACAGATGCACCCGCACAGAGGCAGCCTGGCGCAAAATCTCCTCTGGAAGTTCACGACAGGCGTTGAAAAATAAAAACCCCGCGCGCATCGGGCCAATGGTATGGGAGCTGGACGGGCCTGGCCCCACTTTAAACAACGAAAACAAAGAGGTGGTGATGGGCTGTCTCATGACTGTGTTCCTTGGGGCAGAACTTCTTTCAACGGTGCCGTTTCACACGCTGCCCTGCCCGCACGCGGCCGGCTTTTTCCGGAGAACGCACCTGAGAAAAATAAAGCAGGGAAGAAAGGCCTCTTCTTCCACAAAAGCGGACTGCCTTCTCCCCCGCACACATCAGCCTCAACCCGTTTTGCGCGCGTCCGCACACTCAGGCGCGGCCTGCCGCACAGCCGGCTAGAGAATCTGCTTGAGAAACTGCTGAAGCCGCGGATGCTTGGCGGTGCCAAACAGTTCGTCCGGGGGCGCGACTTCAAGGATTTCGCCATGATCCATAAAAACAACCCTGTCAGAAACTTCACGGGCAAAGCTCATTTCGTGGGTGACCACCACCATGGTCATGCCTTCTTTGGCCAGGGTCACCATAACATCGAGCACTTCGCCAATCATTTCAGGATCAAGGGCCGACGTCGGTTCGTCAAAAAGCATGATCTTTGGCTGCATGGCCAGGGCTCTGGCAATGGCCACGCGCTGCTGTTGACCGCCTGAGAGCATGGACGGGTACACCTGTGTCTTGCTGGAAAGCCCGACCTTGGCCAGCAAATCCCGGGCCCTTTCTTCCGCTTCAGCCTTGGGCAGGCCACGCAGCTTGATGGGCGCCAGCGTCAGGTTTTCAAGCACCGTCTTGTGCGGGAACAGGTTGAAGGACTGGAACACCATGCCCAGTTCCTGACGGATCACGTTGATGTTGTTTGCAGGATCGTGCAAATCCTTGCCATCGATAAGGATTCTTCCCTTATCAATGGTTTCCAGGCTGTTGATGGTGCGGAGCATCGTCGATTTTCCGGAGCCGGAAGGCCCGATGATGACGACGCGCTCGCCCTGCCCGATGTCCAGGTTCACGTCACGCAAGGCCGTCAGGGAACCAAAGAACTTCCAGACACCCGCAATGCTGATGATGGGGCTACTTGCTTGGGCGTTCATAGTAGTGCAGCTTTCCTTCCATGATGCTCACGCCCTTTGAAAGCAGCAGCGTGATGATGAGATAAACCAGGGCAACGACCGTATAGGTTTCAAAATAGTCAAACGTCTGCGACGCAAATTCCCGCCCCCGCCGGAGCAGATCGGCGACAGCGATGATGGAGACGAGCGACGTGTCCTTGAGCATGGCGATGAATTCGTTGCCCACGGGCGGCAAAATCGTTCTCAACGCTTGCGGCAGCACGACATAACGCATGGTCTGCGCACCGGTAAAGCCAAGGGAGCGGGCGGCTTCCGTCTGTCCTACGGGCACAGCCAGAATGCCCGCCCGGACGACTTCGCCCATATACGCGCCATAACAGAAGCTGATGGCAATCACGGCCGACAGGGTCGGCGGCATCTGAACGAACGTACCCAGCGCAAAATAGATGTAGAACAGTTGCACCAGCAGGGGAATGCCGCGAATGACTTCCACATAGGTGGAGCAGATCAGATTGATGACGCGGTTGCGCGAAATGCGCCCCAGCCCGGCCAGCAGGCCAATGGGAATGGTGCACAGCATGCACAGGATAGTAATTTCAAAAGTAACCAGCAGGCCATCCGGAAGAAATTTGAGAATCTCCACATAGGGATCCGGACGGAAGACGCACAGGCCAATAAGAATGGCCACAGCGCCGGTAAACGAAATGGACCAGGCGTTGATCAGGTTCTTTTCCTTGGGATCCGGAATGGAGGCCCCGTCGGCAACGTCAATGCGAATGTTGGGCTGCGTAGACTTCATGAGTTCTCGTTCTCAAGCAGGTTCACGGCACACCACACGGAACAAAGCCTCCGGAAGGGAGTACCGGGGGCCTCGCTCCGTGCAGGATGACGCGTTGCCGTCAGTTACAGACGTTATGCAAAGAGCCGGCCGGAAGTTTGCGCTTCCGACCGGCGGGACGGTGCCATATTTATTCGCCAAGCCACTTCAGGGCAAGTTCCTTGTCAATGCCCTTTTCCTTTACAAGCTTAATCCCCTTGTTAAGGGCATCAAGCAGCGCCTTGTCGTCCTTGCGGACGGCAAAGCCGTAGTATTCCGGCGGCTCGGTCACAAACGCAACGCGCAGCTGGTTGGAATATTCCTGCTTTCTGTGGACGTAGTACTTGGCAATGGGGTCGTCGCAGATGACGGCATCAATGTTGCCCTTCACCAGGTCTTCAATAGCCAGGGCCACTTCGTCGTACGTCTTGACCTCGGCCTTGGACTTGTTCTTAGGCAGCGTCTCAATAAGGCCCGTTGTGCCAATCTGACCGCCGATCTTCTTGCCGTCAAGCTCGGCCAGCGTCTTGACTTCAACATTGATGGGCACGATCACAGCCTGGCGCACGGCATAGAACGGTTCGGTCAGCCCCAGAGCCTTCTTGCGCTTGTCGGTGATGGTCACCGAAGAGGCGATGATGTCCGCCTGCCGGGTTCCCAGGGATGCAAAGATGCCGTCCCACGCGATATTGCGGATTTCAACCGTGATCCCGACTTCTTTGGCGACAGCTCTGATAAAGTCGCACTCAAAGCCTTCCACTTCCTTGTTGGCATTGACCATCTGCATGGGCGGCCAGGTGGCGTCCGTAGCCACGACATAAGTCTTGTCCGCCGCCAGCGCCGCAGCACTCAGGAAGCAGACCATAAGGGCTGCCAGTCCAAATTTACGCACCATGACGTTCCTCCTGAACAAATACGGGGGTTGAGGACGTGCCTGCCGTCCCATGAACTTTCTATCTTGAATATTTAGCAGCTGTTGTCAAGAAAGACGGCAGCGCCAGAGCGCAACCCCGCGCACACAAGGTGCGCGGCGCGGCTTTGACCTGTCTGCCCACAAAAGACGGCGCTCGAAAAGCCCTTTTCAGGCAGCCTGCCCTTGGCGCAGCAGGCGCGCGCCGTCTTCCCCCGGCTGAACCGGGCCGTTTCCGCCTGTTCCGGCAACAACCTCCCGTAAAGCGACTGGCGGTTCAGGCCGCCGCCCTGCAATCAGTCCTTTTTGATCTTTTTTTTGGGCAGAACCGTCTGACGTCCCCTGGCTACGGCCAGCATGCCGTCAGGCACGTTGCGCGTGATCACGGATCCCGCCCCTACCAGGGCTTCCGCCCCTACCGTGACCGGAGCCACCAGCGACGTGTTGCTGCCGATGAACGCCCGCTCGCCAATCGTCGTGCGGTGCTTGTACACGCCATCATAGTTGCAGGTGATGGTGCCAGCGCCGATGTTGGAGCCAGCGCCGACATCGGCGTCGCCAAGGTATGTGAGGTGGTTAGCCTTGGCGCCCCGGCCAAGCCGGGCTTTTTTCATTTCCACAAAATTGCCCACATGGGCTTCTGCTTCCAGCACCGCGCCGGGACGCAGGCGGGCGTAGGGACCGACAAGACAGCCTTCTCCGACAACGGCTTCCTGAATGTGCGAATAGGCGTGGATCACCGCACCGGCGGCAACGTCCGCATCAATGAGCGTACAAAAAGCCTCCACGCTCGCGCCCCTTGCAAGACGGCTGCGGCCCAGCACACGGCAGGGGCCATACAGCACGGCGCCCGGTTCAATCCGGACATTGGGGCCAACGCACACGCTGTCAGGATGGTGGATCATGACGCCCGCCTGCAAATGCTGCTCGACGATGCGCCGCCGGAGCAGCTCCTCAGCCGCAGACAATTCTGCCGGCGTGTTCACGCCAAGCAGGGCGACATCACTGCCACAAGGCACAGCCTTCACTTCAAGCCCGGCATTCAGGGCGAGCCCCGCCAGATCGGTAATGTAGTATTCGCCACTGGCGTTGGCGTTGCTCAGCTCGGCAAGCAGCGGCTCCACCGCATCCAGATCCAGCAGATAGACGCCGGCATTCACTTCGCCGCTGGGGACGCCGTAGCGTTCATTCTGATAGTCCTTGGCTTCCACAATCCCTGCAAACACCCCGTCGTTGCGCACAATGCGTCCGTAGGAGCCGGGATCCGGCAGCATGAGCGAAGCCACGGCCATGCTGGCTGTCCCGGCCTGTTCCATAAACAGCCGCAGCGTGTTGGCACTCACAAGAGGCATGTCGCCATTGACCACAAGCACACGATGGATTCCCTCCCGGCGCAGTGCTGGCAGGGCAGTTTTGAGCGCGTGACCGGTGCCCAGCTGCTGCCGCTGCTCCACAAACAGGGCCGTAGGTCTCATAGCCGCACGCACGGCCGGCGCCCCATGGCCGATCACCGTCATGATCCTGTCGCCAAACAGGGGCCGCAGGGCGGCCAGCACATACTCCAGCATGGGTTCTTCCAGCAGCGGCTGCAATACCTTGGGCAGAGCTGAGTGCATCCGGGTCCCCTTGCCGGCGGCCAGAATGAGCGCACCACAATGTACGGGCATGGCAAATCCTCCATAATCATCAGGATAGGCTATCTGTACCAGAGACCTGCCCCGAATAAAAGAGCAAAGCCAGATGCCGGCCCCGGCGCAGGACGCCGCTGGCACAGGCGGCAGGCGCACAATGCCCGGCAGTCTTTTTTGTACGGCACTTCAGGCAGCGTGCACACAGACGCCAGAACGCCAGGACAGGCCGGAAACACGCCGTGCCCGCCATGGCGTTCAAATCCGGCGCCTCAAAGAACGCACCGCTTACAGCCATAATAAGCGCGGCATGTCCGGCAGGCGTCTTTCACAGGCAGATCCGCCCCGGGTTTCGTTCTGTTCACGCCCGGGCGGGCCGGATCTGGCCCGTGCGCCCCCCACCGTCCCGGTCAGACGGAGCGCGCACGGTGTCCAGATACGGCAGGCGCGGCAAACACGTTGACGGCGTTGGGATTTTCCCTTTTATCTTGACCGGAAGGGGCGTGTAAGCTATGCTAGGGTATTATGAATTGGGACTGGGATAAACTTCAGGAAAAGCGGCAGAGGCAGCATTGGGGCCAGGGAAACAACCGTCCAGAACGGCATGATCCCGATCCAGATGACAACAATCCGAACGGCAATTCGCCCTTCGGCAAAATGCAGCTTCCCAAAATAACCATACCAGGCGGCGGGATTAGCGGAATTAAATGGATCCTGCTCGCTGCTCTGGTGGTATGGCTGCTCTCGGGCATCTATATCGTCAACCCTGACGAACAAGGCGTCGTGCTCCGTTTCGGCCAGTATAACAGGACCGTGGAGCCGGGGCCGCACTATGCGCTGCCTTTCCCCATAGAAACTGTGGACAAGCCCAAGGTCACACAGGTTCAGCGCGTTGAGGTCGGCTTCCGTTCGGCGGATCAGAGCCATGTGTTCCGGCAGGGCCAGTACCGCGCCAACCCCGAAGAAGCCCTGACGCTGACAGGCGATGAAAATATCGTCAACGTACAGTTCAGTGTCCAGTACCAGATCAAGGACGCTGTAGAATATCTGTACAACGTCACCAACCAGGCGGCAGTGGTCAAAAATGCCGCCGAAGCCGCCATGCGCGAAGTCATCGGCAACAGTCTCATCGACTCTGTGCTCACGGACGGCAAGCTGCAAATCCAGCAGGAGGCAACCCAGCTTCTGCAGGAAATCCTTGATCGCTACAAGGTCGGCGTCAGAGTGCTCGCCGTGCAGCTGCAGGACGTACACCCTCCCAAGGAAGTCAGCGACGCCTTCAAGGACGTGGCCAGCGCCCGTGAAGACAAAAGCCGCATCATCAACGAGGCCGAAGCCTACCGTAACGAACTGCTGCCCAAGGCCCGCGGCCAGGCGGCAGAAATCGAAAACAAGGCGCTTGCCTACAAAGAAACCCGCATCCGCAATGCCGAAGGCGAGGCGCAGCGTTTTCTGTCGCTTCTTGCGGCCTACGAGCAGGCCGAAGACGTGACCAGCCAGCGCATGTATCTGGAAGCCATGGAAGACATTTTAAGCAAACCCGGCATGGAGAAGATCATCCTGCCCGGCAATACGGCCGAGCGCATTCTGCCGTTGCTGCAGCTGCCGTCGTCACAGGCGCCCGCAGCAGGAAAGTAGGGGGACGCCAAAATGAAAAAAAGCTTTTTGCTGATCCCCCTGATTCTGCTTATCGCCCTGGGGTCTCAGTCGCTCTTTACCGTACACGAAACCCAGAAGGCCATGCTCATCCAGCTTGGCGAACCTGTTGACGAAGTGCTTGGCCCCGGCCTGCATTTCAAAATTCCTTTCATCCAGCGCGTGGAGTACTTTGACGCGCGCATTCTTGATTACGACGCACGCTCGGCCGAAGCGCTGACCAGCGACAAGAAAACCATCGTGCTGGACAACTATGCACGCTGGATCATCAGCGATCCCCTGCTGTTCTACCGCAGTGTGCGCACCATTCCCCGCGCACAGGCCCGGCTGGACGACGTGGTCTACTCACAGCTGCGCGCACAGGTAGGCCGCCACACGCTGACAGAAGTTGTTTCCAGCAAGCGCGGCAGCATCATGGAAGACGTGACCAAGCGGACTTCCGACATCATGAAGCAATATGGCATTACTGTAGTTGACGTGCGCGTCAAGCGCACAGACCTGCCAAAGGAAAACCAGCTGGCCATTTTCGGGCGTATGCGCGCCGAACGCGAACGGCAGGCCAAGCAGTACCGTTCGGAAGGCACGGAAGAGGCGCTCAAACTGCGCTCCGAGGCCGACCGCGAACAGGCCGTCATTTTGGCTGAGGCCAACCGTCGCGCTTCTGTCATCCGCGGCGAAGGGGACGCCGCCGCGGCCAACATCTTTGCCGATGCCTTTGAACGCTCGCCCGAGTTTTACGCGTTTCAGCGCGGGCTTGAAGCGTTGCGGAAAGGACTCAGCGAAAATACTCGCATCGTGCTGACCCCCGAGGTGCCGTTTCTGAACCCCATGATCAAAGGCAGTAAGTAGCGGAGTTCGAGGGGCATGGTGCCCCGGAGATCTATGTTGAGTTTTCAAGAAACGTACGAACGGATCTGCGAGATAACAGGCGTTCGTACGCAGGTAGAGCTTGCGAACCTGCTTGCGATACGCCAGTCAAGCATTTCCGACGCAAAGCGGCGCAATTCCATTCCTGCCGATTGGTACATGAAGCTTTTCGAGCAGTTCGGAATAAGCCCCAACTGGCTGAAATACGGTACAGGCCCGCGCTATCTGAGCCGCATGCCCGCAACCGGCGCGCCCGCAGCAGGCGACGTGCTGAACGAAGTAGACGCAATGTTTGGCGATCCGTTGGTTCGCAGCGTCGTGGCAACGGTGCATGGCATGTCCTGCCCTTCAGACGGCAGCGCAGACGCGTCCAACCTGCCTGTGGAAGGACGCATTGCACTGCCTCTCGGATACGCAGGCAAGGATATCCTGGTCTTCCACGTCGCTTCCGACGCGTTTGCGCCCACGGTGCGCAAAGGAGCCTATATTGGCATCAGCACGGCGCTGCGCCACCCTGTTTCCGGCGAACTGTACGCCATGCGCATGCTCTACGAAGGCGTAGCCCTCAAACGGCTCTATCTGGATATTGACAAAGGCGGCTTCATCCTCAGAGCCGACTCTCAGGAGTATCCGGAAAGCTTTCTGACTGCGGCGCAGTGCCGCGAACAACTGCTGGGCAAGGTCGTGTGGGTGTTGCAGGCACTGTGAACGCGCATGAGTCCGATGCAGACACGCGCCAGGGATATTTTCGCTGACAGCGCGGGAAAAGGCTCCTGCCTTCCCCGCGCTGTTGCATCTGAAAGGCTCTGCCGTGCCCTGCGGGGACCTCCGGCACCCCGGCTTATACAACAAAGACGGCCTTGTTGCGCAAAACAGCGTTCTTTCCCCCGGCCTTGCCGTTTTCCTGGAAGGCACGCAAGAAAACCAGGTTCGCTGCGCATGCATTCGCTCAGAATGCCGCTCCGGGGCGGCCTCAAGGCCAGCCTGCCGCACAACAAGGCCAGAGAGGGACCTCTGCTCCATCACGGCGCAACTATTGTAAAAAACTTCTTGCAGCGTGGAATTAAAAAAAGCGGGTTGAACATCCGGCAGCGCTGGCACACGGATACATTTTTCAGGGCGCTCTGCCGTTCTTGCCCGAAAGGCAGACTCCATGCGTTGACTGCCGTCTTGCAGGCGGCAGCCAACGCGTAACGCGGCGGGTGCTTTGCCCAAAAACCGACAGCCTCCAAGCAGGAAACGGAAATATGGCGAAAAAAAGCGTGGCAGAAGAACCGCAGCTTTCGCAACAAGAAGCAAAGCAGGCCTTTGCGCCTGCGCTTGCACCGGCGCTGGAGCAGATCCGCGCTACCTTGCAAAGGCTGGCAGGCTCTCCCCCGCAGGTGCTCATCCTTGAAGGCGGCCGTGCTGTGGAACGCCTGGCCGTAGCCAAATGGTACGCTGCGCAACTCAACTGCCCGCATGTCACGTCGGCAGGGCCGTGCCTTGACTGTCCTGTTTGCCTGCAGACCGGGGCCGGCATCTTGCAGGACTGCACGCTGCTTGGCGTGCAGGAGCCGGTCAGCATTGAAGCCGTCCGCGAGGTGCGCAGCCGTGCGGCCGAAGCGCCGCATGGCAGGGGATGGCGGGTAATTGTGCTGGCGGAAGCCCAGTTTCTGCGTGCCGAAGCGGCCAACGCCCTGCTTAAGGTTATGGAAGAACCCAGGCCGAACCTGTGCTTTCTGCTGCTTGCGCCACAGCGTGGAAAGCTGCTGCCCACGCTCGTATCGCGCGGCTGGGTGCTCACTCTGCCCTGGCCTGTGCCCGACTCGGACGACGCAAGCCTGCCTGGCGAGCTCGGAAGCTGGATCGCCGCGCTGGACGACTTTCTGAGTACAGGCCGCGGCTGGTTTGAAAAAACATCGGTCAAAAACGCCGTTGACGCAGATCTTGCCCGTCAGCTGATCTTAGCCGTACAAAAAAGCCTTGCAGCCACGCTTGCGCGCAGGACAGCCGCATGCCGGCTTGGTGCGCGTTTTGCCGGACTGCCTGACGCGGGCTGCGCCTATGTGGATGACGTGCTGGCCCAGTGCCAGCGTTCGCTTGATTTGCCAACGCCGGTCAATCCCGCGCTGGTGCTGGACTGGATGGCCGTCCGCCTGTACCTGGCCGTACGGAAAAGCGCCATGGGAGGCCGATCATGAATGTGCGCCGTCTGGTAATTTCCGGCGCCTCCGGGGGCAGCGGCAAGACCGTGCTGTCATTGGGGCTGTGCAGGGCCTTGTTGCGTCAGGGCCTGCGCGTGGCCGCCTTCAAAAAGGGGCCGGACTACATCGACGCAGCGTGGCTGGCCCGCGCCTGTGGCCGGGGCTGCACCAATCTGGATCCCTTCTTCCTCTCCGGCCCTCGTCTGACCTCGCTGTTTGCTGACGCGGCGCAGGGCAGCGACATCGCCGTCATTGAAGGCAACCGGGGCCTGTATGACGGCCGGGATGAACAAGGCTCCTGCTCCACCTCCGGCCTGGCGCGGCTGCTTGACGCTCCCGTGCTGCTCTCGTTGAACTGCACCAAGATGACGCGAACGGCCGCAGCGCTGATTGACGGGCTCATGCGGTTCGAGCCTCTCCGGTTTGCCGGTGTGATCCTCGCACAGGTCAGCCCAGGCTCGCGGCATGAAAGCGTCATCCGCAAAAGCATTGAAACCCATACTGACGCGCGCGTCCTCGGCACGCTGCCCCGTCTGCGTCCCGTTCCCATTCCAGAACGGCATATGGGGCTTGTGGCCGCCGACGGCGAAGAAGCTGACGCCTGCCTGGACAGGCTCGCGGACATCGTTGCAGAAAACGTCGATCTGCACGAAGTTCTGAAAGCCTCGGTCGCGCCGGATCTTGCCGCCGCGCCCTTCTGGCCGGCCCCGTCTGCACCTGCCGGCCGCCGGCCGCGCATCGGCTATGTCCAGGACGATATTCTCTGGTTTTACTACAAGGAAAATCTTCAGGCCCTGAAATACGCCGGCGCGGATCTGATAAAGCTGCGGCTGCTGGACGAAGCCCCCTGGCCAAAGCTCGACGGTCTCTACCTTGGCGGCGGTTTTCCGGAACTGTTTCCAGAACGCCTGGCCGCCTCTGCCCGGCTGGCCGACATCGCCCGCCTTTCGCGCGCGGGCCTGCCTGTCTATGCAGAGTGCGGCGGATTTATGATTTTGTGCCGCAGCCTGATTGTGAACGGCGTCCGCTGGCCCATGGCCGGCATTGTGCCCGCAGATGTCGAATTCTGCCCGACGCCGCAGGGCCTGGGCTATGTCGAAGCGGCCGCGGTCACCCCTAACCCCTATCATCCGCAAGGCGTGCGCTGGCGCGGGCACGAATTTCACTATTCACGCTGCAAGACGCGGGAAAACGTCCCGCTGACGCTGGAACTGGCAACAGGCACCGGCATGGGACGATCTGGCCGGAAAGGCGCTGACGGCTTCTTGTGCGGCAACACCTTTGCCGCCTACACGCACTTGTTTGCACCGGCTGTGCCGCACTGGGCTCCGCGTTTTGTCAGCCTGTGCTCGGCCCTGTCCGGATCACTGTAATTGCAGTACAGGCACGGGGTGTGCCGCCCGCACCTGCACTGCCGGAACAAACACGGCGCTGACGGCATGCCGGGGGTCTTCCCCTCGTCCGCCCAAAGGACAAGACGCTCACGCCCTCTCCGCGTTTTTCAGGAACCTTCCTTCAGACGGCGCAACCCCGCCGGCCGCAGGCTTGACCGTTACCGGCCGCCACAAGGTCATTTGATGAGATAATTGTCGCGAAAGACCACTTCGCCCTTGACGAGGACTTCCAAAATCACCGAGGCGTTGCGCATATCGGTGACGGCAGGGGGCAGCGTGGCCATCAGATCAAACTTGCGAAAACGGATGATGTCAAAACGCGTGTCGTCGTGGATGAGCGGCAGCACCTGTTCGTCGGCCGTCCGCAGGCTGAACATAATCCGACCGGCCAGCGGACGGGGTGGCCGGGCATTGTACATATCAAGCACCACGCGCAAGGTACGCCGGTCCACCTGCACGAACGAGGCTTCCCGGATGCTGACGACCTGACGGTTAATGGTCGTCTGATACAACGCTGTCTGCTGTTCGGCCGGCGCGGCGTCGTCCTTCTGCTGTTGCGACGCCTCTTCGAGCTGTGCAAGGCGGACAGCCAGCCTCTCAAGCACCACCCGGTCCTGATTCAGCAACGTCAGCAATTCCTCGCGTTCAGCCTGCCAGGTCCGGCGTTCTTCAAGCCAGTTCAGACAAGCCCAGACCCCGGCAGCCCCCGCCAGCGCGAGCAGACAGGCGACAAGCAGCAAAAAAGCGGGAACGGCCCGCCCGAAACGAAATCGGTAGACCTTCCCGCTGTCATGCATGAAAAGCAGCGTAAACTTGCCGCGCGGCCTCATTGACGGTTCAGTCCCAGACGCACCAGTTCGTGACGGGTAAACAGCGAACGCAACTCGTACCCTGCCGCGGCAATGGCTTCGCGTCCGCCTTCCTCACGATCAAGCACCGAGGCCACCGCCACGATGTCAAGCCCGGCATCGCGGACACGTTCGCAGGCCTTAAGGAGCGATCCGCCTGTCGTCACAACGTCTTCAAGCATGGCGACCTTGTCGCCCGGCTTAAAGTTGGCAAGGCCTTCCACATACTGGCCGGTGCCATGGCCCTTGGCTTCCTTGCGGACAATAAGGCCGGCAAGGGGGCGCCCCTGTTCGTGGGAAATGACGGTAACGGCCGAAATCAAAGGATCCGCTCCCAGCGTCATGCCGCCAACGCCCACAATAGGCAGATCAGCCAGCAACCGGTTGAACAGCGTGCCGATAAGCCACGATCCTTCTGGATGCAGCGCGGTGATGCGGCAATCAAAATAATAGTCGCTTTTGCGGCCGGAAGCCAAGGTGAAGTCGCCTTCCTTGTAAGAACGCTCACAGAGAATGCGGGCCAGACGGGCTTTAAGATCAGGCATGGGATTCTCCCAAAAATACGGTAGCCGGGTTATGCGCGTGCAATAAACAACAAAAACAGGCCCACACCCAGTGCCAGCAGGCCGTAACGCCGCAATGCCTCGGGCTTGCTGCGGGAAATTTCCGTCAGCATCCGTTGCATCTTCGCAGGCATGAGGATGTACGCCATTGCTTCAAAAATAATGGCCAGCGCGACAGCGCTGAGCAGCAGTGACCAATCGACATTCATGTTTCGTGTATGGCACGAAAACTCCAAAGCGTAAAGTCCTTGCCTTGACTGCGGGTTGCATGTAGAAAAAACAGGTCATGCCGATTCTGGGCATGCCCTAACCTCCACCTTCTACCCTGTCTGCCCGCATGGTCGTACCTTTTGCTACGTTGCTCCTCAGAGAGCAGCCCCGTATTGCAAGGGCGGTGGAAAGCCTGACTGCGGCTTTGCCGTCCTATGTCCGCCCCGCTGCCGAGTATGCCCTCAATGGAGGCGGCAAGCGGCTTCGTCCTCTCCTGACCGTTCTTGTCAGCCGTGCCCTTGGCGGCAAAGATCAAGGCGACGGCGTTTATCCGATCGGTGCCGCGATTGAGCTCTTTCATGTCGCCTCCCTGCTCCATGACGACATCCTGGACAACGCGTCCCTGCGGCGCGGCCGGGAAGGCACGCACATCCGCTACGGAGTGCCGCGCACGCTTCTGACGGCCGACGCCATGGTGTCCCGCGCGTTTCAGACGCTGGCCGAAACGGGTGACCCCCGTTATATGGTCTGCGCGACCCGTGCGGTCATCGGCACTGCCGACGGCGAAATCATGGAAATAGCCCACCAGGGCAGCACCGAAGGCGGTCTTGAAAGCTATTTCGACATCATCGCCGGCAAGACGGCCTGTTTGTTGCGCGCCTCGTGCGAACTGGGCGCGCTCTGGGCCGGAGCCGACGACGCCACGCTCGATCTGGTTGCCGAATACGGCCACAATCTCGGCATGGCCTTCCAGATGGCTGACGACGCTCTTGACTTTGCCCCCAGCTCCGAAACGGGCAAACCCGAGGGCGGGGACATCCGCGAAGGCAAGCTGACGCCTCCCATCAGCTACCATATGGAATCGCTTGATGCGCCGGCAAGGGCCGAATTTGTCCGCCGCTTTGCCGCCCGCGACTTTTCTGACGAAGAACTGGCCGAACTGGTCCGGGCCATCCGTGCCGGCGGTTTTCAGGAGCGCACGCTCAAACTGGCCGACAGCTTCCTTGACAAAGCCGCCGCAGCGCTCGAAGGCTTTCCGGCTGGCGGCGATGACCAGGCCAAGGCCGCGCTGGCCAAAGCCATCGAGTTTGTCCGCAACCGTTCGGCCTGACAGGTCGCACCGCTTTATCAACCGCAGCGCTGTCCAGCCCGCGAGTGCGCCCCGCCGATGGCGGCGCATTCCGGAAGGCTCCGCTGTTTTTGCCTTTCAGCGGAGCTGACGGGAAGCCGCTTCCCGTTGTCCAACTTTTGTCCGAACAGGAGAACCCCATATGCTCCATCGACTGGAAGCCGGCGTTTTTGCCCATATTGACGACACTCCTGGCCGCAAGACGGCCGTGCGCATCTGCGAGGCGCTTGGCCTTGCCGTCAAGGCTGTCCGCCAGGTCAAGGTATTTACCTTAAGCGGTTTCACGACGGAGCAGGCGCAGCTCCTTCTTGACCGCGACGCACTTCACGACCCTGTCCTTCAGGAAGCCTCTCTCACGCCTCTGCCCTGCAATGCGGACTGGATCATCGAAGTGGGCTTCCGGCCCGGCGTGACAGACAACGAAGGCCGCACTGCCAGAGACACTGCGGCGTTGGTGCTGGGCATCAAGGAAAGTGCCGAACGCGAAAAACTGGCCGTCTACACCTCGGTGCAGTACCGGCTCGACGCGCCCACGCTGACCCGGCAGGATGTGGAGCGCATTGCCGGCGGACTGCTGGCCAACGAACTTATTCAGCGGTTTGAAATCCGCTCCGGCAAAGAGCTGGCTGCCCATCCGTTTGAAGCCCGGGCCGCCAAAGTGACCGGCACGGCCAACGATGTTGTGGACGTCATTGCACTTTCCACCATGAATGACGCTGCGCTCATGGCACTCAGCCGCGAGCGCACCCTGGCGCTCAGCCTTGCAGAAATGCGGGCTATCCAGCGCCATTTCAGCGATCCTGCTGTGCGCGAAGCCCGGGCTGCCCTGCACCTGCCCGCCGATCCGCTCGACGCCGAACTTGAAATGCTGGCCCAGACCTGGTCCGAGCACTGCAAGCACAAAATCTTTGCCTCGAAAGTCCGCTATGAAGACAAGGAAAGCGGACGCAGCGAACACATCGACAACCTTTACAAAACCTTCATCATGGGCCCGACCCGGGCTATCCGCGAACGGCGCGGAGAGGCAGACTTCTGCCGTTCCGTGTTCACCGACAACGCCGGGGTCATTGCCTTCACCGACACGCACGACGCCTGCATCAAGGTCGAAACGCATAACAGCCCCTCTGCGCTCGACCCCTATGGCGGCGCACTGACCGGTATTGTCGGCGTGAACCGCGACCCGCTGGGCACCGGCCTTGGGGCGGAACTGGTCTGCAATACCGACGTGTTCTGCTTTGCCTCGCCATTTCATGACGATCCCCTGCCGCCGCGCCTGCTGCACCCTCGCCGTGTGCTTGAAGGCGTGCGTGAAGGGGTGGAGCACGGCGGCAACAAGTCCGGGGTGCCCACCGTCAACGGCTCTGTCGTGTTTGACGAGCGCTATCTTGGCAAACCCCTCGTGTACTGCGGCACGGTAGGCCTTCTGCCCCACGAAGTCCCCGGCCTCGGCGGCAAAGGCGCGCCGCGTCCTGGCTATGCCAAGGCCGCCCGTCCTGGTGACGCCATCGTCATGATTGGCGGCCGCATCGGCGCCGACGGCATCCACGGCGCCACCTTCTCCTCTGAAGAACTGCACGAAGGATCCCCGGCTACAGCGGTACAGATTGGCGACCCCATCACCCAGCGCAAGGTTGTGGACTTTGTCATCCGCGCACGGGATCTGGGCCTCTACAGCGCCATCACTGACAACGGCGCGGGCGGACTGGCCTCTTCTGTGGGTGAAATGGCCGAAGACACCAACGGGTGCGAAATGGATTTGTCGCGCGCGCCGCTCAAGTACGACGGCCTGCGCCCCTGGGAAATTCTGCTTTCGGAAGCGCAGGAGCGCATGACGCTGGCTGTGCCGCAGGCCCAGCTTGACAAATTCCTGGCACTGGCTGCCAGAATGGACGTCGAAGCCACCGTTCTCGGCCACTACACCGATTCTGGATTTTTCCATGTGACCCATGGCGAAACCGTGGTGACGCACCTTGACATGGAATTCCTGCACAAGGGCCTGCCGCGCATGGAACTCAACGCCGTGTGGCAGGCGCCCGCCAACGAGGACCTCCGCATCGAACGTCCAGACGACGATCAGCGGACCCTGCTGCTCAAGATGCTCGGCCGCCTGAACATCTGCAGCAAGGAATACATTGTCCGCCAGTACGACCACGAAGTCCGGGGCGGCAGTGTGGTCAAGCCCATGGTTGGCGTCAAGGCCGACGCACCTTCTGACGCCGGCGTGATCCGGCCTGTGCTGGAATCCGAATCGGGGCTGGTGCTCAGCCACGGGATCTGCCCCAAGTTCAGCGATTACGACACCTACTGGATGACGGCCAACGCCATCGACGAGGCCGTGCGCAACGCTGTGGCCGTGGGAGGCGATCCCGACTACATGGCCGGTGTGGATAACTTCTGCTGGTGCGACCCCGTAGAATCGGAAAAAACGCCGGACGGCGCATACAAGATGGCACAGCTGGTTCGTTCGTGCAAAGCGCTTTCGGACTTCTGCCAGGCCTATGGCGTACCGTGCATTTCGGGCAAGGATTCCATGAAGAACGACTACACCGGCGGCGGCGTCAAGATCTCCATTCCGCCGACGCTGCTGTTCTCGGTCATGGGCGTGATCCGCGACGTCAACCACGCAGTGACAAGCGACTTCAAAACGTCCGGCAACAGAATCTATCTTCTCGGCGCAACGCGGCGCGAGCTGGCCGGTTCAGAACTGGCCGATCAGCTGGGTGTCCGCTGCGGACGAGTGCCCCAGGTGGACGCGGCAGTGGCCCTGGCGGGCTACCGCGCCGCGCATAAGGCTCTGAGCGGCGGGCTTGTGGCGGCCTGCCACGATCTTTCTGACGGCGGCCTGGCCGTGGCGCTGGCTGAAATGTGCCTTGGCGGCCGGCTTGGAGCTGATATCCGGCTCGACGCGGTGCCGCTGGGCGCTGGGGAAACGCTGTCAGAAACCGAAGTGCTGTATGCCGAATCGGCAAGCCGCCTGCTGTTTGAAGTGGCAGAAGCCGACGCCGCCGCGTTTGAAGCCCTGTTTGAAGGATGCCCCGCGGCCCTGGCCTGCATCGGCCGTGTCAGCGACAAGGACGGAGCGCTGCGGATTCCCGGCGTGCTTGAGGTAAGCGTGGACGATCTGGCTGCCGCTTTCAAGCGCACTCTGAACTGGTAAGCCCCGCAACACATCGTATTGCCTGCCCGGAGGGAAAGAAGGCCCCGTTGATCGGGGATCTTCTCTTTCCCTCCGGTTTTTCTTCTCAAAACGCCTTTGCCCTCAACATCGTTCTGCTGCACAAACCGCTTCTGCAAAACGGCCTTACGCCGCCCTTTCGGCAAGGCGGCGGTCTGCTCCCGCCGCGCCCAGGGGAAGCCGCCTTCCGCGCAAGCCGGCCCGGGGCCCGCCAAAGGCCAGCCTCAGACGAGCCCTGCGTGTTCACATGGGGCCCCTGCCCCCCTGTCAGAAAGTACCCCGGAGACTCTGAACCGTCCTCCAGGCGCTGCCTGCGGAAAACGGCGCAACCCCTTTGTCCATCCTCTGGGCGACGTGCTGCGCAGCATACAGACATGAGACAGCCCGCATACAGGCAACGTTCATGCCTGTATGCGGGCTGCTTTCGCCAGTCACAACACATGCGTCTATTCGAGAATATACCGCAACGGCGTCACAAGCACGTCGTCCTGACGATCCGTCGCCCACTGTTCCAGGGCGTCCAAGGTTTCAGGACGGATCTGGGCTACGGCAATGACCTGACCGAGACGGCGCGCATACCGTTCGGCTTCGTCGAGTTCGTCAAGAACCTGCCGCGTTGTGGCGTTGTTTTCGTCAAGCACAAAATTGACGCGCCAGGCCTCAAGGCCAACGCCCCGGGCCGCGGAATGCAGTACAGAAGCCGCGCCAGCCCGGCTGTCCAGCACAAAAAGACCATTGGCGGCAGCCTCTTCGCACAGCGCCAGGCACGCACTCCGCGAACTGGTCAGCGACGTGCCCCTGAAATTGATCACGCCTGAGGCCTCGGGCAGACTTTCAAGATTGCGGCGCAGCGTCGCCCGCTGTTCTTCATCAGACATGGACTGCCGGATAGTGCCGGGCGTGAGCGGTTCCCCGGCCTGCTCCAACGGCTGGTGCAACAAGAGCTCGTGCCCGCCGGACACGGCGGCTCCCGCCATGCTGCGTCCGTTGGGAGCACCTGGCAGCAGGGCAAGGGCCACAGGCAAATCAAGCGCCAGCGCCTGTTTGTCGAGTTCCGGATCCACCCCAAAGCCTGTCAGAACCAGCGCCATGAGCGGGCGCCCTGCTGGCGGCGGCGGGGTGAACACGTCGCCCGAAGGCAACAAAAACAGTTCATGAGTACGGACGCCGTCGATGGTGACGTCAAGTATGGTCCGTCCGCAGGCTGTGCGGGTCGAAAGCGTCCCTCCCAGCACATTGTTGACAATCAGTCCGCTCACCGTTTCGGTGTATGCGTTCAGCAACGTGTCGGGCAGACGGACCTGCATGCGCTGGAAAAGTACGTTTTCGACACGGTTCTGCACATGATGCCGCTGCGTTGTCAGCTGGAGAGGTTCAATGCGCGTCGTGCTCAGTCCCATGCGGCGCAGCGCCTGAACCAGCGCGTCGTCCACACGGCTGACGTTGCCGGCCAGCGTCCCCGCACTGGTGTCGGAATAGGGCAAGTTCAACGTCTGCAGCGGACCGCGCAAATCGCTGGACTCGTGCGCCGCGGCCTGCTGTCCGCCCGCGTGGGGCGTGCCGCCCGCCTGCTCTGCTGTGGCAACAATGGATTGCCCCAGCGACGAGGCTTCCTGCGCAATATATTCACCGCCGCTCCACAAGGCTCCGATAATCAGGCCAAGCAGCCAGCACAGCAGAGAAGCCCACAGCGCGCCCCCGAGCACGCGCAGTGGCTGCGGCGGCAAGTGCGGAGCAAGATGCCGTTTGAGTGAGGTCCGCAGGGCGGGAAACCATTCGGGCAAGAAAACGCTCCTGATTGGCTGGAGGTGTCGGGATCAGGCTCTCTCCGCCAGGCACATCCCCTGGCGGAGAGACTCCTTATCGGATTTGCCGCATTTTGGGCAACGCTTTGACTATCTGCAAGCCCATGCGCAGCTGGTTGTCGTTGGCAAGCAGGGTCTGGACGTCATCCTCCGACGCGTCCTCGTGCTTGTTTTCTGACTTCTTTTTAGCGCTGTCGTCCGTATTTTCAAGATGCCGGCTCAAATCCTTCTCGCGCAACAGCAACATGTCGAGAGGATCTTCCTTGTCCTTTGCCGGTTCAAAGGGAACCAGCAGATCGGGCGTGATGCCTTCCGCCTGGATGGAACGCCCGGACGGAGTATAGTACAGGGCGATGGTCAGCTTGAGGCCCGTCCCGTCAGAAAGCGGCATGATGTTCTGTACCGATCCTTTGCCAAACGTCGGATCGCCCACCAGCATGGCCCGGTTGTGATCGCTGAGCGCGCCGGCCACAATTTCAGAGGCAGACGCTGTTCCTCTGTTGACCAGCACAACCAGCGGCGCGTCCACATCGGTCCCCTGAGAGCTGGCCTTGAACTCGCGCGATCCTGTGCTGTCGCGGCCGCGCATGGAGACAATGAGCCCCTGAGACAAAAACACGTCAGACACGCTCACGGCCTGATCAAGCAGGCCTCCGGGATTATAGCGCAGGTCAAGCACAATGCCTTTGATGGCGTTCTTGCTTTCCTTACGGGCGTCAGCCAGCGCGTCCAGCAGTTCCTGAGTCGTCCGCTCACTGAAACGCGTCAGACGAATCCAGTAATAGCCAGGTTCAAGGGCGCGCGACTTGACGCTGATGAGCGGAATGGCCGCACGCTTGAGCCGGACGGCCAAAGGCGTCTTGGCGTCTTTATGCAGAATGGACAGCTTGACTTCGGAATTCTTGGGCCCGCGGATACGCGTCACCGCGTCCTGCAACGACATGCCCACCGTCGACTCGCCGTTGATTCCCAGGATGATGTCACCCGGCTTGAGGCCGGCCTTGTAAGCCGGCGTTCCTTCAATGGGGGTAACAACAGTCAACTGGTTGTTGAGCTGTGTGATCTCAATGCCGATCCCGAAGAATTCGCCGGACGTCGTTTCCTGCATGGCCTTGAATTCTTCCTTGTCCAGCATTGTGGAGTGCGGATCCAGACTTTGCAGCATGCCCCTCAGTGCGCCGTCAACCAGCTCTTCAGTAGGAACTTCGCGCACATAATAACGCCCTACGGCATCAAGAACCTGGCTGAACCGCTTGAGCGCATTCAGCTTGCCGGTGTCGTCAATGGCCGCGGTACAGGTGCCCGCAGTCCCGCAAAACAGCATTCCCGTCAAAAGAAGAGTCAGTATCCGAATGGTACGCATCATGCCTTGCCCCCGCAAAAGGCGGAATTTCTCCTGCGCCGGTCAGGTTCGTCCGGCAACAATCATAGTGACTGTAAGATCAAGTAGGCATACCGGGATATTTGAAAAAACGCAATGCCGTAGCCGGCCGTCCCCGTGAGAGCGTGCGGCGGGCAGCCACATTTCATGGCTGCACGAAAGCGCTTTTGCACCTGCCGGTCAGGCCCGCGCCGTTTTTTTTTTGCAAGCCCGTGTGCTCCATCCGGATAGGATGCCGTTGACGAAACCCGATTTTTCGTTGACATCCACAAAGATAACGAACAAGCATACCCGAATGGATCTGACGCCGGACAGACGCGGCCGTCCCCCAGTGCAGTCTGACCTCGAGCCGGCCTTGCTGGCGCACGGCTCTGTTCTGGCAGGCACATGGTGCGGGCTGACGCGCCTGAAGATCCGGTGCGTTCCCCTGCATTTCTGGCAGCGCACGTCTGAGCGCACACCATGGCAAAGGTCATCTGCTCTGAAGCCGTTTCTCCGTGGAGCACAGCCAAAGCTGACACGGAAACGATTGCCAGGGCACGGCGGAAATGCCTCGCTGAGTACCGCGCAGGCTCCTGCTGATCAGATCTGGACAACGGAGAGAAAAAACGTCGGGACAACACGTCCGGCGGGGAGGATATTGTGGAAGGCAAGCGTGGCACCTGGAACAGTAACTTCGGATTTATCATGGCGGCCGTCGGTTCTGCCGTGGGGCTCGGCAACATCTGGGGCTTTCCCTATAAAATGGGCTCGTCCGGCGGTTTTGCCTTTTTGCTGATCTACCTGATTCTGGCCGTGCTTATTGGCTCTGTGGTCATGATCGGCGAACTGGCCATGGGCCGCAGAAGCGGCAGAGGTGCGGTCGGCGCATACGCCAAACTGGCTTCGCCCAAATTCCGCTGGGTGGGCTGGATGGCCGTGCTTTCCTCGTTCCTCATCATGAGCTTCTATTCCGTTTTGGGCGGCTACTGTCTGAAATACATGGTCGTGAACCTTGGTGACATGCTGGGAATGAGCTTTGGCTCAAACGGGCTCAATGGCGGTGACATGTTCACGATGCTGCTTGAAAACCAGGTTGAATGCGTGGTGTACACGCTGCTCATCATGGTGATTGGCGCAGCCATTGTCATGGGCGGCATATCGGGCGGTATCGAACGCTTTTCCAAGTACGCCATGCCCGCGCTGTTCCTCCTGCTCATCGTGGTCATTATCCGCAGCGTCACGCTCGATGGCGCCATGGAAGGCCTGAAGTTCATGTTCTCGCCAAACTTCAAGCCGTTTGAAGAAGACTTCATTGCCGTGCTTTCCCTGGCGGGAGGGCAGATGTTCTTCTCGCTCTCCCTTGGTATGGGGATCATGATCACTTACGGTTCCTACCTGCCCCGGCGGGAAAACATCCAGCGCAACGCGCTTGTGGTGATTTTTGCCGACACGACAGCGTCCATCCTGTCCGGCATGGCCGTCATTCCCGCAGCCTTTGCCCTGGGCGGCGATGGCGCGGCCATGGCCGGCCCCAAACTGTTGTACGTCACGCTGCACAACGTATTCAACTCCATGGGCGATATCGGGCCCTTCATTGGCATGCTCTTTTATCTGCTTGTGGTTATTGCCACGGTGACTTCGGTCATTTCCCTCATTGAAGTCATCACAACCTTCTTCATGGACAACGCCGCAAACCACGGCAAAACGGGCAACCGCCGGAAGATTACCTTTTTTGTCTCCCTGGCCATCATGGCTCTGGCCACGCTTGTGGCTGCAGACGGCCTCGGCACCAACGGCATCTGGATGCCATTCCAGATCTTTGGCGTCAGCAGCTGGAACGACTGCTGGCTCAGTTTTATGGACATGCTTTCTGAAGGCGTGATGATGCCGCTGGGAGCGCTGCTTATGTGCCTGTTCATCTCCTACGAGTGGGGCGTGGACAGGGTTGTGACGGAAATGGAACGCTGTGGCGATCGCTTTGTCGGCCGCAAGTTCTTTACTCTCTGTTTCAAGGTGATTGCCCCTCTGGGCATGGTCTTTATCCTTTGGGGTCAGCTTAAGGTCTTTGGACTGGTGTAAGAGACGCTTTTTCGACAGCAGTGCCGCCTGCTGCGGCGTAAGGGCGTCCTTTTCCCGGACGCTCTTACGCCAGCCGCTTTTCTTTGCCTGCATACGCAACAAGACGGCATGACACCCGTTTTTTCACATTTCCGCCGCCGCTGAATCGCCCGGAAACATGCCTTCCGCCGCACGGGACAATTTTTCTCGCTGCGTGTACCGAAGGACTCGGCCCGCAACACAAATCGCACCGGGGGACTCGGCACCCGCATGGATCCGCTTTTTATGCGGGGAAACGCGTTTGCAGCAAGGCCGGATATGGCGTCTTTGTGCCTCCCGGCAGACGCGCAAGCCCAAGATCCCCTGCTGGCTTGTCGGTTGCGCCAAAACCGCACACAAGCTATCATCCGGCAATCAACTGACCATCAACCTTCAACGTTTTGTCCGCGCCCCAGGACGTGGTGACAGGACTCCGCATGAACAAACGCTACGAAAACCTTGGTGAAAAGTGGTTTGCCCTTCTTGATAATCCAGAAAAGGACGCCTTTGCGCTCATGCCCCGCGTCGTCAAAGACGGAGGGACCCGCGAGACTTGGTCTGTCAAAAAAGACGACAGCGAAACCGTACTGATGGCCTGGCCGGCTGACACGCCTTTGAGGGCTGGCTTGATCCTGCGCGGCAAGCCCGAAAAACACCTTGATCCCGTGTCCATGCTGCCGCTTCTGGAAGGGCTGCCCCATGACCTGACCGTGGAAGAAGTGCACCCGTGGAGCAATGGCGTGGTGGCGTATGTGGGCGCCTGCCGCAACGAAGGCGCTCTGCCGCTCTTTTTCTGCGACCCGTTGTATTTCAGGGACGCGCGCATGTTGTCCACTCCCGGCGTGCGTCAGACCTTTCTGCTGGCAGGCATGGCCTATGGCGTACGCCGCGCCCTGCTTGACGAAATGACCATCACCGAGGGGCCGGAATACGAAGCCCACGCCAAGGCCTGGATGGAACAGCACCCCGGCAGCGCCCGCACGGACGTGCCCCAGCTAAAAATTGATCTGCGCGGCAAAACAATCTTCATGCCTGGCGACATGCCCGGCAACTATCAGCTGCGCGCCCCCCTGGCCTCCGTTGACGAAATCGAATTCGACGGACGCAAGATTTACATGCTGCGCGCGCTGCTTGGCGAGGAAACCCCCAGCCCCATCGCCCTGCTGATCTATGCCAGCGAAAAAATCTGCAAGAACTATGTGCCCAAACAAGGCGATGAAATCGACGCGCTGCTCTGGTTGCAGGGGCGGCTTCTTGATTAGGACGAGCGCACATCTCGTAGGAACGCGTAGAAAGCGTAGGACCGTCCAGGTGCAAGCCTGACGCGCCACACGCTCAAGCCCGGACGTCGCCGCCGCGGCTTTTCTCCGCAACGTACATGCAACGTTGCTGCAGGGCCGGGCCGGCTTTAGCCGCCCAGGCCCTTTTCGCAAGCGTCAGGCAGATCGCCGGATTTTCTGCCCCTCTCTGAGGTGCCGGAATATGACGCATGGGGTAAGGCGTCCAGCGAACATCCCGCGGGAAAGCCTGAAAACGTTTGCCCCACCAGCTTTCGGCAGTGCGCCGTTCCAGCCGGCCGCGGCATCC
The DNA here is from genome assembly GCA_018715085.1 of Candidatus Avidesulfovibrio excrementigallinarum. GTDB lineage: Bacteria > Desulfobacterota > Desulfovibrionia > Desulfovibrionales > Desulfovibrionaceae > Avidesulfovibrio > Avidesulfovibrio excrementigallinarum. The sequence goes on from DVMI01000028.1 coordinate 48,411, forward strand.
GGATAACGCCCGGGGCCGCATGCCTGACCGGCATACACCAGACCCGACTTCAGGAGCATCATGGGCAGAGAGTCGCTTTCCTACGCGCAACAAGCGTGCGTCAAAACCGCCGGTCAGGTCATGCACCAGACTGGCATGCTCTATCCTGGCGCGCGCCTTGGCATTGCCGTGTCCGGCGGCGTTGACAGCTGGACGCTGCTTGAAGTGTTGCGCCGCCGTCAACGCATTGTGCCGTTCCGTTTTGACATCATGGCGCTGCATGTGAATCCCGGTTTCGATCCCTCCAACCACGCGCCGCTCATCGACTACCTGCGCCGTTACGGCATTGCCGGCCATGTGGAGGTCACAGATCACGGACCGCGCGCCCATTCACCGGAAAACCGCAAGCAGTCGGCCTGCTTTTACTGCGCCATGCTGCGCCGGACACGGCTGTTTGAACTGTGCCGCGATTACCGGCTGACGCATCTGGCCTTCGGCCACAACGCCGACGATCTGGTAACCACTTTTTTCATGAATATGATTCAGAACGGCCGGGTGGAGGGCCTTTCTGTCCGTGACAGCTTCTTCCGCGGCGAGCTGACGGTCATCCGCCCCCTGCTCACGCTGGACAAGGCCACCATCGTGCGTGCCGCCCAGCGATGGAACCTGCCCGTATGGGAAAATCCCTGTCCGTCAGCAGGCAAGACCCGCCGCGCCGAATACGCCGAAAAGGTCCGCACCCTGTACGGACAGGACAAAATGCTGCGCAAAAATCTTTATCGGGCCCTGGAGCGCTGGCAGCTTGCCAAAACGGACTCGGCCGGCGCTCCGCAGGACTGACAGCGCTTGCCCCGCGTGTGAAAAGTTCACCGCGTCAGAGGACAATAAACTTCCAAGCCTCACGGGATGTCCTGCCCAAAAATACTTCGGCTGTGGAGGCTGTCTTACGCCTGACATTTTTATACCTGCGGCAACCCATCCCCCGCGGGACAGGCACACATATGGCGGGCAAGCCCCGGCCTTGCCGCGCCGCCGGCACGGCCGTTCAGTGCCCGGACAGGTGCAACGTTCAAAAAAACTCAGCATGCTGGCCGGATACGGCACGGCTCATACGCGCACCGGCTCTGATTGGCTTTAAAACGTTGTGAGACTCCAATGGTTTTTTCCTCTATCAGTTTTATCTTCATTCTGCTCCCGCTCTTTCTGACTGGGGAGGCGCTTCTCCGCCTTTTTCATCTGGCGGAAAAAACTGTATTCAACCTACCCCTCCGAAACGCCTTTCTTCTGGCAGTCAGCCTGCTTTTTTATATATGGGGGGAGGCGTCAGACGTCCTTCTTCTTGTCTTTCTTGGATATATTAACTATTACGCCGGTAAGTTCATTTATAATAACCCCCAAAGTCATAAGGCAATCTATTGCTTCATAGGCCTCAATCTCGCTGTCCTGTTTGGCTTCAAGTATGCTCCGTGGCTCATTTCGGCTATTTTTCCCAGCCTTATTTCAAAACAGCCATCTCTGCCGCTGGGAATAAGTTTTTTCACGTTTCATGCCATCAGCTATCTTTTGGACATCTGGCGCGGGCAGATCCGTCCCAGCAAAAATCCTGTTGATTTTCTTACCTATTTTTGTATGTTCCCTCACCTTGTGGCCGGTCCCATTGTCCGCTATGCCTCAGTGGAAAACGACCTCGCACGCAGAGGGCCGCATGCAGCACTCTTTTCTTATGGCATGTACCGTTTTCTTTTGGGGCTTAACAAAAAAGTTCTTATCGCCAACAGCGTATCCTACATCGCTGACGCCGCCTTCACACTGGCTGCGCAAGGTGAACTTCACTTCCTGGATGCCTGGATAGGCATTACTGCATACACTATTCAGATATATTTTGATTTTTCGGGATACTCAGATATGGCGATCGGTCTGGCCGCCATGGCAGGTTTTCATTTTGAAGAAAACTTCCGCCGTCCCTACTCCAGTGCGTCCATCCGGGAATTCTGGCACCGCTGGCATATTTCCCTGTCCTCGTGGCTGCGCGACTATCTTTACATCCCCCTTGGCGGCAGCCGCAACGGCACACTGGCCACATACAGGAATCAGCTTATTGTCTTCTTCCTCTGCGGGTTGTGGCACGGGGCGGACATGACGTTTATTATCTGGGGACTCTGGCACGGTCTTTTCCTGATTCTGGAACGCATAAAGCTGGGCGCCTGGCTCACCAGACTGCCTGCACCGCTGACAAGAAGCTACACCATGCTTGTTGTCATGATTGGCTGGGTCTTTTTCAGGGCTGACAACATGGCGGTCGCAGAAACATATTTACAGATTCTGTTCACACCGTCCTTAGAACCTGTGATGCTGTCGTATTAC